>JAXJLD010000030.1:0-9440 GCA_036297385.1 Christensenellales bacterium
GCGCTCCTTGCGATTTCCGACGTTCTGCCTGCCTGTTTCGCCCACTGGGCGCGGCAGGCTTCAGTCCCTTCTTCGCTTCGCGCTTACAGCACATTTTTATGATAGCATCAAGTGAAAGCGCGGGGTTACTGATGGGGATGCACCTTCAGCAGATCCAGCCCCAGCGGGCTTTCCCGATGGCAGACGTCCATAGCCTTGCCGTCCATCGCCTGCTGGAAGATCTCATCAAAGACATACAGGGTGGTTTCGCTTCCGTCATCCAGCAGCACGGTCAGGGAGCTGTCGTCGTCCTCCTTTTCGGGATTGCCGGCGTGGCTATCCACGATCACGGCTGGATAATGCCGGGTGGATGTGCTGAGGGCGGCGTTGGCACAGTAGGCGAGGACGAATGCAAACATAAACGCGGACAGGCCCATCATCACACCGCCTTCCACGCGGCAGGGCTTGATGATGCGCGGAATCAGCGTTGCCGCCAGCAGGAGGCCGAGGAAGGTGCTTTGCCCGAGCCAGACCCAGCTATTCGCGGGCTGCATGATCCAATGGCTCCAAAGGCTATTGATCTGCCACAGGCTGATGAGCTGAAGCAGCAGTGCGCTGATGAAGGGCGCTTTGACATGCATGGCGTTCCACTCCGGGGTGGCCTGCGCTGGGCGGTCACCGAAGATCAGCACGGGGGCAAAGGCGATGCAGCAGAGCCAGTAGGGAATGGGGGCGACGGCGGACAATGTCATCACGGCGCGGAATTTGACATCCGCAAACAGGTACAGCGGGAAGGGGGCAATCGCGCCGACGGCGAGCAGCAGCGTGGAGAGAATCATGCACGCCCGAATGGCCTTCAGGTGATCGTGCAGGGGGAGGCGGTCGGCTTCGCGCCATTGCACCACGCGATCCGGCTGGTTGGCTGTCTGCTTTTCCATGGCGGGGGTCAGCGCTGCGTTCAGATGGGCGTGCTCCATCCATGCCGCAAACTGGGGGATTCCACGCATATTGGCCTCGACGGAGATCAGCTTTCGCCCGGCGCTGTCCAGAAGGTGAAGGGAGCGGTTAGCCGTCAGCCGCACGGAGGTCACCTGTCCCGCTGCAATGCGGCGCACGCGGCCCCAGCTGCTGACGTACAGCATGGAGCGATCCTCGAACACGAACAGCGCCCGATTGCGTGCGGCCAGCAGCATCCACACGCCCAGCAGCAGGAACGGCACGCCGAGCAGCGCACAGACCAGCGTGACAGCCGCATCAAATGGCGGCGTATCTGCCACGATGATGGCGGAGAACATCAGCACCGAGGCGAGCATCCACTGGACGAAGCCCAGAAAAGAGACAATGCCCCGCTCCCGCAGCACGACGATGGGCTGTTGCGTATCAAGATGCTTGGGCGAATGGCGCAGGAGAAGCGCCAGCCCGACGGCAACCACGAACAGCAGCATCACAACCGCTGTGGCGACGCCCGCCGCGTCCAGCGGCTCGTCCGAGACGAACAGCAGCGGAAACAAAGCCAGCGAAATGGCGAGCGTCAAGCTCCCGGCGAGGCGGCTGGGCCACGCCTTGCCCGGCGCGGGCAGGTCTTGGGCGGATTCAAAAGGTGTGGACGGCGCATCGCCCTCCGGGTGAATCGGCGCCATCTCCGGCGGCTGCTCCAGCACATGACTGCAATGGGGGCATTGCGGGACATAGGCCATCTTCAGGGAGAGCCACTTACCTTCCAGCGGAAGCGCCTGACCGCATACCGGGCAGACCCAATGCGCCCGAAAAGCGCTTCTGCGAGCCCACACCAGCGGCACAAGGGAAGCGATGGGAATGAGCAGAACGGGCAGCAGCCACCAGCGGCAGTCGGTGAGCAGGACGGCGATCATGCAGGCGGTGACGAAGAACGCCCCGATGAGCAGCACGCGCGTGCCGCGCTGCGCGGCCTGCTTCTGGGCGGCGATGTAGACCGCGTTGCCCGTCTGCATACCGATTTGCTGGAGATCCAGAAAGAAGAGCTCGATCAGCTCATACAGGTCGTCGAGGTCGTCTACATCTTCGCTGGTGAACTGATCGTACAACGTGTCATTGACATACAGCTTTGCGCCCTCAGGGCGGATGTCCACCCGCCCGTAGAGCCGGGAAAGCGTCAGGCGGCTGCCGGAAAGCTCTGCCGCATAGGCGGGATGCTGGGCGTTCAGGCGCTCATAGAGCTTGCGCAGATCGGTTTCTTGATACATAGAGTTGTCTCCTTTGAACGCAGGGCGCTCTGTATTCAGGGGATTGCGTTGATTTGATCCAAAAAGCGGGCGAGGTTTTCTGCCTGCGTGGAAAATCCAAAGACTTTTCGGGATAGCCTGAGTTTGATGGTCGTTCCGTCGGTCAGGTGCAGCGTGACGAGATGCTGCATTGGAAGAATGCTGCGCCGCGCTTGGGTTTGACGGATGGTGGAAAGGGGGATGCGGCACGTCCCTTTCACAGACGTGGAATCGCCTTGCAGCAAGGACACGAGAAACGCTCGATCGGTCAGGCCGAAATACCCGAAGGTATATGCGCGCTTTTGCAGCAGCGTGCCGTAAACGGACGCATTCAGGCGCTCGTTTGTCTCAAGCAGTACGGACAATGCAGGAACCATTTGTTCTTCAAACGTCATAGACGGTCACCTCTGCACCGTGGGGTGGATGTTGTTTTTCTTCTCATGCTGTACGAAATGTTTTGGCGGGAGAAAAAAGGAGGCTGCGCGCAGAGCCGTGCAGCCTCCTTGGGGTACATGGAATGGGGTGGCTTAGAGCGCGGAATCCGGCGCGGCTGGGTCGTATACGTCCGCCGGGGCTTCCGGTGCAGCCATCTCTGCTTCAAGCATGGCGACAAACGCCTCCGGCAGCAGTGCTTTCAGCCTTTCCGTCAGGCTGTCGAGGTTGGTCATGGCGCGGGTAGTCAGGGCCTCCATGTCCTCCTCGGATGCGGTATCCAGCGAGAGCACGGTCAGCGTCGTATCGGGCGCATAGGACTTGGTGTAGATGTGCATCCGGGAAAGCGTTTCATCCATGCCAAGGCTCGGCATGAAGGTGCTCTCGACATAGTCCACCGTCGGGCCGTTCTCGCCGGGGGCGGAGAGCATATCCACCTCCACCTGCGACAGCTCAAGGAGCTCATCCCCTGCATAGAACTCTATGCCGGAGATGGCGTGCGATCTTTCGCCGCCGTCCGGGGTCAGTGCCATCTCGCCGCTGCCGTAGGTGGTGATGAGGGTATCGCCGTATTCCGGGTCGGGAACGAGCATCGTAAAGGATACATCGCTGGTGTAGCCGCTCATGCCCTCGTCGGTTACCATCGGGCTGGTGGCAACGTCCAGCGCAGTCTGCATCAGGTTCACGCCTGCATCCTGCATATCGGCAGCCATCGAAAGGGTGACAACCTGCGGATCGTCAGGATCGGTAACGGTGTCCAGCATGGCGTACAGGCCAGAGTAACGGCCCTCCGGGCTGGAGATGAACGCGTGCAGCGCATACGATTCGCCGTTCTCGGGAGCGCCTTCCCGGGCGATGAGATTGAGCGCGAGGGTTTCGCCGGTGGCGTTGGCCTTGCAGAGGCTGCCGTAGAGCGGCTCGCCATCCGCATTCATGCCGCAGATGATGTAGGAAGGATAGGCTTCATCCGTCATGGACTGCGCCTGTGCGCGAATGGCATCGCACACTTCGGCAAGCGTCGGCGCAGGCGCATCGGGGGTGGCGGTGCTCATCAGCAGCATACTGAGCATCGGCGCGAGCGTCGTGTCCTGCTCAAGCTGATCGCACAGGGCGACAATCAGCTCGCCCAGCGCCTTGTCCGTGATGATGATGGCGGATTCCTGCGCAGCGGCGGGGAATTCCCCATCGGCGGGCAGGTCCTCCACCACGCTCACGGGCTGCGCGGCAAGGAAGTCGCTCACAGTCTGCACATAGGGTGCAGCCACCGCAGCCGCCGTATCCATCAGCGATTCAAGCTGGGCGGCAAGCGCGTCGAGGAGCTCTTCCATGGTCATGTCGCGCAGCGCCAGAATCGGGGCGGCCTGCTCTTCGGTCAGCCCCATCATGGCCAGCAGCACCTCCCAAGAGAGCGTCACGCGCTCGCCGGGGAGAAGGGCCTTGCTGGTCAGCGCCAGCCCGTCATAGGTGACGGCGAGCTGCATATCCGCCTGCGCCTCGCCTTCCTCTGCGGTATATTGGGCGGAGAGGTCGATCAGCACGCCGTCCTCGAGCTTGACCGCGCCGACGGTGTACTGCGCCTGCGCCATGACTTCTGAAACGGCGCGGAGCAGAGCGGCGTCCTCCTCGCTCATGTCCAGCGTTTCGGGATTCAGGGTGATGGTCTGGGCGACGTCCATGTACACGCCTTCGCCGCTTTGGAAAGCATCGCGAAAGAGGTTCTGCGTCAGTTCGCCGGGGACATAGGGCGTATGCTGCGCTTCTGCGAGCGCGGCAGGCAGCGTGCCGAGCCAGAGTGACACGGCAAGCAGCAGGCTGAGGATACGTCGTTTCATGAAATCCCTCCTTTGGCATTGCGTTCAGGCGCAGGCAAGGAGCGCCTGATAGCTGATTTGATTATAGCGAAGGAGGAAAGGCGCGTCAATCGGGTACAAAAAAATATTTTCGAGATACATTGACAGGCGAGGTATGTTGTGATAAACTCTATCTCGTCGGAGGTGATGAAATGCTGAATGCATCGGATATCCTTCGCGGCTATACGGACACGATCATCCTGGCACAGCTTGCAAAAGGGGACAGCTACGGCTACGTCATCAGCAAAAACGTGCAGGAGATCTCCCGTGGAGAGCTGCAGCTCAAGGAGGCCACCCTGTATACGACGTTCCGCCGGCTGGAGAGCGCAGGCGTGATTGAGTCGTACTGGGGCAATGAAAACGCGGGCGCGCGCAGGCGGTATTACCACCTGACGGACGCGGGCCGCGCACTGTATGAGGAAAATCAGGAGGACTGGCGCAAGTACCGCGCCATTATCTCCGCACTATTTGGAATGGAGGATGGGCGCGATGATGGACAAGCGGATTCGCAGCATGATTGACGAAATCTTTTCGGATATGAAGATGACGGCGGAGAACCTTGCGCTGCGCGATGAGCTGATGGCCAATGCGCAGGCGCGCTGTGAGGATTCGCTTGCGCAGGGCAAGACCGAGGAAGAAGCGTTTGCGGAGGTGGCTGCATCGCTGGAGGATGTGTACGGTCTGCTCGAAGAGATGAAGCGCATGGACGCGCAGCCGAAAGCTGAGCAGCCTGAAGAGGACGTGCCGGAGCTGAAAACCGGTGCGGAGGATGCGCAGGAGACGGCGGAGGGCGAGGAAAAGACTGTGCCGCAGACCGACTTGGGCGATGCACTGAACAAGGCGTTCACCGCGCTGGGCGATTTCGGGCAGGCGATTGTGCCGGAGGCGAAGAAGCTCTACGGCCAGATGGACAGCGTGACTGGCGGTATGCTGGGCAAGCTGGGACGCGCGGCGAAGAAGGGTATGCGCGATATGCAGAAGGCGGCGGGCGAGGCCATTGACCGTTTGGCTAGCGAGGATGGCAAGCCTGCGGACGCGCAGAATGCGCAGGAAGATGTGCCGGGTGATGGCGTATCGAGTGATGGTGTGCCGGACGACGGCGGGTCGGATGATTTGGAAAAGGCTGTGGAGGATGCGCACCGGGAGGCAGAGCGTGCCGCACAGGAGGCTGCACGGCAGACTGAAGCCGCGCCGGAAACCGGAGCTGATCCGGAAAAGGAAGCGGCGCAGGGCGGCGAGCCGCAGGCCGCGCCCTTCGATGTGGATGGCGAGCTGAACGAGGAAGCCTTTGCACAGGCCGTGGATGAGATGGCCCGCGATGCGGAAGCGGCAGCCAATGAAGCGCACAAAGCGGACGAGGCAGGTGGAACGGCACAGCAGGGCGAGGCGGAATACACCGTGCGCGATGCCAACGAGCCGGTATCCGGCGGCAAGACCTTCCCGGTGTCGGGGCTGCGCAGGCTGGAGATTCAGGTGGATGCGGACGATGTGGAGATTGTGCCAAGCGATGGCGAGGAGGCGGAGGTGCTGTGGACGGCGCCGAATGCGGACAGCGAGCCCATTGCAGAGCTGACCGGCCACACGCTGACTGTCCGCCGTAAGAATCCGGACGTGTTCAAGACATTTTTCTCCGTGTTCCAGAAAACGGGCGGGCAGATCACCGTGCGCGTGCCGCATGGATACGGGGTGGACTGCAACATCAGCACCACCAGCGGCGATGTGCATATCGGTGCGCTGGATGTGGGCGATGTGCGCGTGAATACCACCTCCGGCGTGGTGCGCGTGGAGCCGGATGCGGCGGTGCGCGCGGGCGACGTCTCCGTGACGACGGTTTCCGGCCATGCGACGGTCAGCGTGTGCGCGGAGAAGGTAGCGGTTTCCACGGTGTCCGGCGGGCAGTTTGTCTCCTGCGATGCGAAAAAGGTGGATGTGAACGTGGTATCCGGCAAGGTGCACGTGGAGGGCGCGTGCGATGAGTGGGTGGTGAGCGCGGTTTCCAGCGATGTGGAGCTGCTGTGTACCGCCGCGCCGACCCAGAAGGTGCAGATTTCCTCGCTGCATGGCGATGTGCATCTGGCGCTGCCCGGCGATATCCGCGGCTTTGCGGCGGAGAGCAGCGGCGCACTCGGCTGCCAGATCGTCAATGCGTTTGGCCCGGATCGCTACGGCACTTGTGCGCTGCCCATTCGCATGGACACCGTGCGCGGCAAGCTGACGATTACCAGACTGTGAGAGGGAAAAGGGCATGGATAGGGTAAAGGAATATCTGGGAATTTTCTTTGCGGGCAGGCTGCGGATTGAGGGAACCGGGCGCACGTTTGTGAAGCTGCCCGTGTGGTTGGCCGTGGTGCTGGCTGTAACCAGCCTGCCGCTGGCGCTTGTGACGGTGCTGCTGATGGTAGCCTTCGGGATGCGGGTGCGGCTGGTTAAGGCGTGAAGGAGGAAAAACGATGGATTTTGAGCAGATCAAGAATAACCTTCTGAACGCTATGCGTCAGCTCATTGCACTGCGCGTGATTGTCACCTCTCCGCGGGAGAAGGTGGCCGATCTCCCGGCGCTGTATGTGCTGCTGGCTGTGCTGATGACGCCGATTGTCTGCGTTGCAGCGCTGGTGCTGGGGTTTGTGTTCCGGTATGCGATTCGGTTTGAGAAGGACGCCATGCGGATGTGAGGCTGTTGCAGGGCGCTTAATTGCTTTTGAATAGGGGGCAGGACGGAAGTCCGCTCCCTTTTTTGCATACTTTACAGCCGAGGCGCACCGTGGTACAGTAGGAGAAAATAGATCTTGCCCGGTGAAAAAGGCGGCAAGATGGGGGGGAAGGCACATGAGCAATGAAAAACCGAACATTCTGCCGGAGTGGGCGGCGCCGATTATTCGGTTTTCACCGGGAGACGCACGCGAAGCGCAGGAAAAGCAGATGATGCTCGACCTGATTGCGCGTTTTGGCGACGCTGTTTTGCTGCGGACGTGCGAGGCGGCACATATGACCGCGTCATCCATCATCGTTAGCCCGGACAGGAAGCGCACGCTGATGGCGTTCCATCGGATTTATCAGAGCTGGGCGTGGACGGGCGGACATGCGGATGGCGAAAGCGAATTTGAGGCGATTGCCCGGCGAGAGGCGCAGGAGGAGACTGGCATTACCGGCCTGAAACGGCTGGGGAATGGCGCGGCCTCGTTGGAGATTCTGCCGGTTTGGGCGCACGTCAAGCGCGGGCAGGCGGTGGGCAGTCACCTGCACCTGAATGTGTCGTATCTCTTTGAGGCGGATGACCGCCTGCCGCTTTCGGTGCGCGAGGATGAGAACAGCGCCGTGGGCTGGCTGGATATCCGCGCGCTGGGCGAGTATGTGAGCGAACCGCCGATGCTGCCCATTTACAAAAGGCTGCTCGATAGGGCGAACGATTGTTAAATACTTACAAAGAATATGCGAAAGCGCTTGAAGCGCTGTACAAAAGCCATTATACTGTAACCACAGAAAGGAGAGCAAGCATCAATCAGTAACCTAAGACCAACTGCATATCAGGCAATTCCCTTGTAAAGGAGGCCGGACGTATGATCGTACGTTTTGTGTTGAAAGATGCGCACGTTCCTGCATCGATTCAGGAAACCATGAACAAGCGCTGCCACCAGCGCATGGATGCGTACTTCAAGGATGAAGCGCCTGACGCAACCGTGATTACGGTTCGCGTCACCGAACAGAAGAGCACATATAAAGTCGAAATGACGATGCCCTATCTGGGGCATACCCTCCGCACCGAAAACCAGGAGCGGGAAATTTCTCTCCCCGCGCTGGATAAGGGTATAGATATTCTGGAGCGTCAGATGAAGAAGCTTCGTACCCGCTTGGGGCGAGACCTTCGCAAGAAGCCTGCGGTGGCGGAAGATGCCGCGGTGGAGGCCGAGGAGGAAGCCATGGAGGAGCAGGTGCTTCGCGTAAAGCGCTATGCGGCCAAACCCATGAGCGTGGACGATGCGATTCTGGAAATGGATCTGCTGGGACATTCGTTCTTCATGTTCTCAAACGTGGAGACAGGCAATGCAGCAACGGTTTATCGCCGGAAGGACGGCGGCTGCGGCCTGATCGAGCTTGAGATGCTGTAAGAATCCAAACCTGGGAGATCCGAAAAATAAGCGTCCCCTGAGTAAGCCGTAACGGGACGGAAGAGAAAGGATGGTACCGATGGAGCCGGCGATAAAAAAAGTGGTGGCTGTGCTCGCGGTCGTGCTGATCGTGGTCATCGGTTTGATCTTTGTGACACGCAGTGCAAAGAAGGACGACGCAGACACCACACTTGTTCAGGAAAATCAGAATATAGATGAAACCAATCCGCAGACGGATGAAACGACGGAGCCGCTTGCAGACGATATGCCCACGGATGGGGCACAGGCCAGCAACGGCAGCGTGACCGATGAGGCGCCGCTTGATGATAAGGCGCATGAAGATGAGTTGTATGAAGGCGCGCTGGCAGGACTGAGCGAAGAAGAGATTGCAGCGATGGCGCTTGCCGAAGAATCGTCCGCCGCAAGAACTGAAATGACCGGCGTGGAGGACGCCATGGATTGATCGAATCCTTTTTGCGCACAGGCTCGGACGCTGAGCCAGTGCTACGCAAGACCAGAGGAGCGGGGCTCCTGACGTGTGCGGCTGCGCACGAGAAAAGAGGGAAAACGATCATCGAAACACAGAATTCCGGAGCTGTGAGGCACTGAAGATGGGCCGATGAAGCAGCTCCGGTTTTTTGTATTCCGGCGGGCTGCGGGCGCTTTACATCCATAAACACAAGCTAAACACAAAATTTGCAAAAAATTGAAAAAACCTATTGACACCGGCGCGGTTCTGGTGTATTATATATCACGTCGCCGCGCTCGACACGATCAAGCGATGCGGCGGTTCCCTGGGAGCATAGCTCAGCTGGGAGAGCATCTGCCTTACA
>JAXJLD010000031.1:0-5903 GCA_036297385.1 Christensenellales bacterium
CATCCGATGGGGAATTGTGTAACGGCAGCACCTACGACTCTGACTCGTATTGTCTAGGTTCGAATCCTAGTTCCCCAGCCATAAGCCTCCATGGTCAAGCGGTCAAGACGCTGCCCTCTCAAGGCAGAATCATGGGTTCGATTCCCATTGGAGGTGCCAAGACCACAGCATTGCGCTGTGGTCTTTTTTTGTCTCTTTGCAATGATCGGCGGTTTGGGCTGTCATGAGGATGCGTAGGCGCATGAAGATAGAGAACCCCGCACCAAGACGGTTCCTTAAAGAAAGAGGAACGCATGGTGCGGGGTTTTGATATCTGTTGTCCTGCGTTGGGATTATGGGAACGGTGGGCAGAGCCGCATCACAGCCTGCTGTACAGACCGGCCTTCTTGAGCGCAGGCTTGAGGGCGCCCAAGAGGATGGGCGCGACGATGAACGCAAAGGCGGCGTTCATCAGGCTGCCGGGCAGCTTGGTGAGCATCTTTGCGGTGACGGCGTCCATCGTCAGGCCGTCGATGATCTGACCGAATACGAAGGTCTTGAGCATATACAGCGCCACATAGGTCAGCGCACCCAGCACGCTGCCCAGTATGATTTTAGCATGATCCATCCGACCGGGAGCGTCGCTGCGGGCGGCCTTGTAGGCGATCAGACCGGCGACCAGCGCAATAGCGCCCTTATTGATGAACGTGATGATGCATTCCGCGCCCCAGCCGGCGACAATATCGTACAGGCCCGAGCCAAGCCCGGCAGCCAGAAAGCCCGCGCCCGGCCCAAAGAGCAGGCCGCAGAGCACGCAGAGCGCGTTGGTCATGTGAAGCTGCGTGCCCATGAAGGGGATGCGCAGGTAATTGACGACAAAGACAATGGCGGCCATCAGGCCGATGAAGCAGATTCGGAAGGTCTTGCTGCGGTTGGTATTCATGATACAAACGCCCTTTCTGATGGAATGGAGAAGGAATCCGATAGGGCTATTATAGCACGAACTGGCATGGAGTAAATGGCCAGTTCGTGTTTTTATGACCATGCCAGTTTGCCGGGGCAGAGATTGAGCTGTTCAGAAAAGTATGCTATAATAGAAAATCAACCGATTGTGGATATGGAGAATAAGGAGAAACGAGCATGGAGAACAACAGCAGATCGCGCGGCATACTGCTTTCATTGGGCATGACGCTGGCGCTCTTTGCCGTTCAGGCGGCGGTGATGGGCGGCAGGCTTGCCCATCTTTCGGGCGTAGGGGAAACGCTGGCGCTCTCAGCGCTGTTTGCGCTGGTGTATGGCGGCGCAATGGTCACCTTTGTGCATCTGGAACGGCCTAAGATGGGGACGCTGGCATTTGTCGGCGCGTTTGCCGCGCTGTCCATGCTCGCACGCGTCAATATGCTCGACTTTGTGACGGCGGATTACAATTCCTTTCTCAAAGGATGGCTGGATATCTTCCGCGAGGGTGGATTTGCCATGCTGGCGCAGAATGTGGGCGATTATAACCTGATTTACCAATATATCCTGCTGCTGATTACCAAGATACCGCTGCATGACCTCTATCTCATCAAACTGGTGACCGTGGCGTTTGACTATGCGCTGGCGCTGGTGATGATGCGCACGGCGGGGCGCTTTGGCGGCGAACGCGCGAAGCTCCCGGTGCTGGGGCTGATGCTGATCTATCCGACGGTGCTGATAGACGGCGCGTGCTGGGGACAATGTGACTCGGTGTATGTGTTCTTCATCGTGCTGAGCCTGTATCTGCTGGCAACGGACAGGCCGATGCGATCGGCGGCGGCGCTGGCCGTGGCGTTTGCCTTCAAGCTGCAAACGATTTTCTTCTTCCCCGTGGTGCTGCTGGGCCTGCTGCACAAGAAGTACCGCCTGCGCGATGCGCTGGTATTTCTGGCGGCCTATGTGGCTACGATGATTCCTGCGCTGCTGGCGGGCAAGCCGTTCATGGAGGCGCTGATGGTGTACGCCAATCAGTCCATGGGGCAGTATTATGACCGGCTGACGTATGGTGCGCCCAACCTGTATATGCTGTTCCCGATGATGGATTTTTCCACCGGACAGCCGTTTAAGTGGATGCGCTATATTCCCGGCCTTGACGCGCTGGGCGTCAATCCCTATCTCAATCCGGACATCTATCCCGATTTGCAGCACGCGGCTCTGTATGCCTGCGTGATCCTCGTGCTGCTGGCGGTGATCTACTGGCTGGCGCATTGGCGGGAAATTACGCCGGAGATGATGCTGGATTTTGCGTTCTTCTGTGCCATCTTCCTGCCGTTTGTGATGCCCAAGATGCATGAGCGCTACTTCTTCTTGGCGGATGTACTGGCGGTGCTGTACGCGGTGCGCCATGAGCGCAGACGCTATATGCCGCTGCTGGTGGCCGGCGCGTCGCTGATGAGCTATGCCTCCTATCTGATGCGGCAGGTTCCTGTGGATCAGCGGATTTCGGCGCTGATGATGCTCGCGGCGCTGGTGGTAGTCGGGCATGACTTGCTTGCGCGGATGCGCCAAAACCGCGCGGTGCTGGCGAAGGGAGGTGAGGCGGCGTGAAGAATGCGATGGGGACGCGCGTGAAGGACGGCTGTGCGGCGGCGCTGCGCTGGATGGACGCGCACGCCTTGCTGCTCGGTGCGCTGACGGCGCTGCTGCTCAGCGGCGGACTGGCGCTGTACAATGTCTCTTCCGGCCCGCTGTGCAATCTCCATGATATCGGCGGCTGGCACAATCGTGCGCTGTTCATCGGCATGACGGCGGCGGCGCATGGTGCGCTGCTGCTGCTTTGCGCAGGGCTTTCGCGCGTGGGTTATGTGCGCACGGCGCTTCGTCAGGTCATCCTGACGGCGGGCCTGTACATCATGCTGCTGGCCATCAACCAGAAGGCCTATGCCTATCTCGGCGTGATGCAGCCGGTCATCCGGGCGATGGATGCTGGCGGGCTGGCGGCGGGAATGGCGGCGGCCTCCGGCGTATCCGCGCCGATGCTGCTGCTGACGTATCTCGTCACGCGCGGGCCGGTGTACGATCTGTACCTGCTCAAGCTCTTGGCCATCGCCTGTGTGCTGCTGCTCTTCCTGCTGGCGGCCTATGCGGCGGATCGCCATGGGCTGGGGCTGCGCACGGAGGTGCTGCTGGCGCTGTGCGTGGTGCTGCCGCAGGGCTTTCTCAATGCGGCGTTCAGCGCACTCCCGGAGACAGCGGCGGTGGTGCTGCTGGCGGTATCGCTGACGCTGGCGTTCCAGACGGAGAAGCCGCATATGCTGGCGGCGGCGCTGTGCTTCGGCGCGGCCTGCGCACTCAGCGGCGCGGCGCTGTATGCCTTGCCGGTGTATATCGCTTTGACTGCAAAGGGGCGGATGAAGGGCTGGATGCTGGTGGCTGCGGCGGGCGTGGCGGTGGCGCTGTGCGTGCCGGCGGTGCTGTGCGGCGTGCCCGCGACAGAGGCGCTGGGCAGTCTGCTGTGCGCCAATCTGGGGCTGCCGCCCTATGCCGGCGGATCGCCGGGGCTGCTGAACCTTGTGCCGCGCGCGGCGGTGGAGGAGATTCCGCAGTACGCGCCGATTCTGCGCCATTTCGCAGAGCTGGATACGGTGACCCACGCGCAGCCGTATTATACGCAGGCGCATTTTGAGCAGCTTTGCGCGGGCTATACGCTGGCGGGAATGGCGGCGTATGTGGGGCTGTGTGCGCTGATGGGGCGGATGCGGGACAAAACGCCGCTGCACCGGGCCATGCTGCTGACGCTGGGCGCACTCATCATCTGCCCGAATGTGACCTCGGCGGCGTGGCTGGGGCTGGATGTGCTGTGCCTGTATGCGATTCTGGCAGAGCCGAAGCTGCGGCTGCCGTCCTGTCTGCTGCTGTTTGCGACGATGACCTCTTCAATCTATCCGGCGACGGAGGAGGTCATGCTGCCGATGATTGCGGCGTTTGCGCTGTGCCTGCTGGCGCTGTGTATGCTGCTGGACGTGATCCCGATGGAGAAAGGGCGTGAATCAAGCCATGAATGATGAAGCAAAGAAGGCGCGCATCCGCGTGGTTTCCCGGCTGCGGGAGCCGGATGGCGGCGTGCAGGAGATCAAGAACGCTCGCTCCGGCCTGCTGACGCGGACGGCGGCGGGCATGGTGCTGGAATATGACGACGAACAGGACGGCGAGAAGGCACACATTGTGCTGACGATGGCACCCGGCCATGCGTGTATGCAGCGCCGGGGCATGGTATCCAGCGAGCTGCACTTCCGCCCGGGCGAGAAGCTGGCCTCGCGCTATGTGACGATCTATGGGGATATTCCCGTGGCGGTGGATACCCAAAGCGTGGAGCTGGATGTGCTGCAAAACGGCGGGGAGCTGCGGCTGCATTACGATGTGTACATGGGCGGCGAGCGCACGTCCAGCGCACACATGGCGATCACATGGCGCATATGACGGCGGCGGGCTTGCGTGACCGGGCGCGTGAGGCGATGCTTGCGGCAGGCGGGCGGGGCTTTGTGCGCTTTTTGCCGCCGGGCGGTGCGCTGCTGGTGACGGATGCGCCGCGCCGCTGCGGCGATGAAGCGGCATACGCGCGGCTCAAGGCAGCGATGGAGGGTGCGGGCTTTGCCTGTACGGCGTGCGGCGGCCTGATGGAGCTGACGCCGAGGGATGAGCTGCTCCGTGCGCTGACGGCTCAGCCGCCGGTCATCGACTGGACAAGCCCGATGCATCCGGTGCAGGCGCTGGCGTGCCGGTTTCTGGCGGCGGACAGAGCGCCGCTTTCGCCTGCTGGGCGGCAGTTGATTCTGGAGGCGCTTCGCCTGTGCTGGCAGCCGCGGGAAAAGGTGTGGGCAGGCTTGGATGCGCTGCGCACGCAGGCAGCGGCGATGCTTCGCGCGGGCGACAGGAGCGGGCTGCACGAGACGGGCGCCGTGCTGGCGGCATTTTGCGAACAGGAGGGAAGGGCATGAAGCTGGAATGGATTGGTCACGCGTGTTTCCGCATGACGGCGGACGACGGCACGGTGGTCATCACCGATCCGTATGATGAAAGCGTGGGCGTGGAGATGCTGCCCCTTGAGGCGGACATGGTGACCATGAGCCACGAACATCACGACCATTGCGAGACGGCGATGCTCGTGGGTCATCCGCGCATGGTGCGCGGCACACAGGCGGCGCAGGTGGGCGGTGTGGCGACGTGCGCCGTCGCTTCATGGCATGACGATGCGCAGGGCGCACTGCGGGGCGGCAATGCAATCCGCGTGTTTGACGTGGATGGCCTGAAAATCGTCCACATGGGCGATCAGGGCTGTATGCCGGATGAAGCGGCGCTTCAGATGATAGCCGATGCCGATGTGATGCTGATTCCTGCGGGCGGCGTGTACACGGTCGATGCGCAGGGGGCCAAGGCCATTATCGAGCGCACCCATCCGCACTGTGTGATTCCCATGCACGTCAAAACCAAGCGCTGCGCGTATGCGATTGCGCCGGTGGAGCCGTTTCTGGAGGCGATGGGCGTATCCGGCGCACGGCCTGTTCAGATGCTGGAGGTTTCGGCGGACGCGCCAAAGGGCGTGGTGCTGATGCAGCCGCTGGCAGATGCGCTGGGGTGAGAAGGCGATGAAAATCAAAGAATAAGGAAAACGCGGAGGGCGAGTGGATTTGCCCTCCGCGTTGATCGGTTATACGGTTCTTATCATGTTTTAGAAGGAAGACACTTTATTCAGCGCGAAGCGAAGAAGGGGTTTGGGGACTGGAGCCTGCCGCCGCCCGTGGCGGAAATAGGCAGGCGGAACGTCGGAAATCGCAAGGAGCGCTTTGCGCGACTATGCGAGTTTCCCGGAATCGCAGCCCTAACGTAGACCTCATCCGTCATCCCTTCGGGATGACACCTTCCCCAAAGGGGAAGGCTTGAAAAAACGTAGTTTCAGAGCAGACCGC
>JAXJLD010000032.1:0-10838 GCA_036297385.1 Christensenellales bacterium
CCAAACCCCTTCTTCGCTTCGCGCTGAATAAAGCTTTTGGAAGGCAAACAACCGTATCAAAAGGCAACATAAAAGGAGCGCATCGCATGGATGCGCTCCTCGGGTTTACTTCGCGGCTTCTTCTTCCGCCGGGGCATACCAGCCGTTGTCCGCGGTGTAGGTACCAGCGGTCACAGGCTTGCCCTCGTAGCAGACGGTGCCGTCCGCTTCACGGGTGTACTTGGTGAAGAAGTCATACCAGAGGGTTTCGGCCTGCTCCGGCATATAGATGTGAGAGGTGCGGCCGATGACGGTGAAGTGGGTCATCGGAACGCCGTCGTCGGTGGAGAAGGTCATCGTCTGCCACTGACCGTCGTACTGCTCGCTGCGCTCCAGCTTGGCTTCGTTCACGCCGTTCTGCGTGTTGACCACCTGAAGCTGCTTGACGGAGGAGCCGTCCTCGACCAGCTTGGACATGCTCTGCTCGTACTCGCCGCACATCATCCACGCCGGGACGTTCGCCTTGGTGGTGAATTCGCCCATGCCGAAGCCGGCGATCGGCGCGATCGCGGCAAAGCGCTCAGCGTTCGCCGCAGCGAGGGACAGGGTCATCATGGAGCCGTTGGAGTGGCCGGTGACATAGACACGGGTCTTGTCCACATTGTAGGCTTCCTCGGTCTTGTCGAGGATGGTGTTGAGCACCTTCACGTCCACCTGCGGATCGAGATCCTGCGCGAGCGCGGCAAAGCCGCCGCCCATCCACATGGCGCAGGGGATGTTGCCCATCGCCGGGAGATCGCGCACAATGCCCTGCGGGAACACGACGATGAAGTTCTCCTTCTCAGCGATCTCCCACCAGCGGCTCTCCTCGACCATGGACTGCATGGACGCGGTGTAGCCGTGGATGCTCATCACGACCGGAACGGCCTCGCTGCCGTCATAGCCGGAAGGCACATAGGTGATCCAGCGGCGCGGTTCGCCGTTGATGTCCTCTTCGCTGAAGATGAAGTTCTTGCCGGTCATGTCGGTGGTGAATTCCACGCGGCCGCCGTCCTCCATGCCCATGAAGCGGTTGGTCATGCCGGCGAAGTTGTCGTAGATGGCCTTCGCGTCCTGCGCTTCATCGGTGGTCATGATGCGGATGGCATCGTTCTCGCCGACGTAGCTGCCATCCTCGGCCTTGGTGGCCTTAGCGGAGGCGACGAAGTAATCCAGCGCATTCTCGGTCTCGGAGTTGACGAAGTAGACCGGAATGCCCACGTTCTTGGCCAGCACGTTCATCTCCTCGGAGAAGAGGTTGTCGTTGGCCGGGAAGGGCAGAACGGTCTGCTCAGCGACCACCGCCAGGGACTCCGCCGGAACGGCCGGCGCATCCACCGCGACGATGGAGCTGAAGTTGGTGACGTACTCCGCGCCGAACAGGAGCGCCGCCGCGCCGCCCTCGCCGTAGCCGATGAGCGAGCAGTGGGTCTTGTCCATGGAGAACGGCGCATCGAGCTTCACGCTCTTGGAGCGCATGGTGAAGTAGAGCTGGCTGACCACGGCGCCGTCGTCCGCGCCCGCCGGATCCAGCGTCAGGTTCCACTCGCCGGAAACCGGAGCGAGGAAGGTGACGGCGATCTTGTGCTCATCGGCCAGCGCCTTCCACTGCTCGCCGATCTCGGAATCGGCAAACGCCTCGGCGGTGGTGCCGTTCGGGGTCAGGATGATGGCGGCCTGCGCCCACGGGTTGAGGCCCTCGGGCAGGTAGTAGGTGGCGGTGCCAACGTTGTTCTCGTCGGCGGCGATGGATACGCCGTTGAATTCGCCCTTCATCACACCATCGTAAGGATGAGCGGGATCAAAGGTGTATTCAGCCGCCAGTGCGCCGCTCACCAACAGGATGAGCGCCAGGAACAGGGACAGAAATACATTCTTCTTCATGGTTGGGAAACTTCCTTTCTGTTTATTTCAGGCGGATGACTCACGCCCTCTATCTTCCATGATACCATGATGATGAATGTTATGCAATACAAACCTTTTGATGGATTACAGGTTCTCTGCGACGACCTGCTCGATGTACGCCTTCTGCTCGTCGGTCAGCATCGGGAAGGGCGCGCGGCAGCCGCCCACGTCCAGCCCCTGCACCTTGAGGATGTGCTTGATGGACGGGAACAGCGAGCAGGAGACCAGCGCCTGCATGATGTTGTTGGCCTGGCGCTGGAGCGTCTGAGCCAGCGCATAATCCTTGGCCTGATACGCTGCCTCGATGCGGGTGAACAGCGGCAGGGTGAAGTTGAACGTGGAGCCGATTGCGCCGTCCGCACCGAGCATACGTGCGCCGATGTACACCTCGTCAAAGCCGCCATAGATCACGAGCTGGTCGTTGAGGCTCTTGATGCGCTCCATCTGGTACAGGTTCAGGCTGGTCTGCTTCACACCGGCGATGGTGCCGTCGGTGAGGATGCCCTTGATGTACGGGTTGTCGATGTCGATTTCCACGCCCGTGTTGCCCGGGAAGTTGTACAGGAAGAGCGGCAGATCGGCGTGCTGGCGCAGGAGCACAAAGTACTCGGCGATCTGCTTCATGCCGAATTTGTAGTAATAGGGGACGGTGGAGATCATCGCGTCGTAGCGCAGCGTTTCGGCGGCCTTGGCGTATTCGAGCGCTTCGTCCGTGGAGATGGAGGCGACGGAGGCCATCAGCTTGGTCTGCGCACGCTTTTCGTAGTGGGCGGCGGCCATCAGGCCGTCGATGCGCTCCTTATGGGAGAGCAGCGGGCATTCCGCGCTGCTGCCGCCGATGAGGAAGCCTGCCGCGCCCTGCTCGATGGTTCTGTCCATCAGGGCGTGCAGCGTTGAGGCGCTGAACTGGCCTTCCTTGTCGAACGGGGTGATCGCGGCGACCAAAAAGCCGCCCATGTTCTGCATCTTTTCCATGGTGATTCTCCTTATATGAATGTACTTTTTGGGATGCGTACAAAGGGGGGATTATGCGTTCAGCTTTTCCACCGTACCGTGCGTGACGATGTACTTTTCCTGCGCGATGGCCAGCAGCGGGCCGTCGGCCTTTGCATCGTCGGTATACATGGCGCGCACCGTGAAATCGCCCATCAGTGCGCGGATGCGCTCAATCTTCCGCTCGCCCTTGCAGTTGGGGCCAGTCAGGCGGCCTGTCTGCATATCGCATTGGGTGCCGATGAGGTGCGTCACGCCCAGCAGCTTGGCGGCGTGGCACAGCTCAAACTCCGGCGAGGCGGACGCGACCACGATGGGCAGATCGCGCGGCGTGCGCTGAAACCACGCACCGAGCTTGGCACGCGTCTTTTCGCTCTGCCAAAAGGCTTCGGCCTCCTGCGCGAGGCTGAAGCGGCGGCTCATTTCGCTGAAGAGGACGGTCTTGAACTCCGTCAGTCCGGCACGACCCAAGGCCATTTTGCCCAGTGTGAGCAGCAGTCGCGGCAGACCGGCGAGCAGCGCCGGATGGCGGCGCAGGGCGAAGCACACGAAATCGACGGTGGAATCGCCGTCGTAAATCGTGCCGTCAAAATCATATACATCGATGCGCATGGCTGTTCTCCGTTTCATGCAATTTCGCCTTTAGTATACCACCTTTGCAAGCCGCATTACAAGACCTTCACCTGCGTGGATACCCGAACGGGGAGCGCGGTGTAAACGGATGGCCAGTTCATGGCCTGCCATTGGGGCAGGGTGAGGCAGCGGCGGATGGCTAGGCGGCCAAAGCCCACGGCATCGCATCCGGCGGCGCGCAGTTTGAGCAGCAGGGAGGCGCATTCGCGCTCGATATCGGCGGCGATTTCCGGGGCGGGACGCTGTTCCTCCCCGGCAACGTGCATCAGGCTCATGGAGATGCGCACGCACAGCGCACCGTCCTCGCCCAGCGTGCGCTGCACGCGCGTGGGCAGGTGGATGCGGTACTGCGCGTTGCCGATGAACGCTGTGCCACGCTGTGCGCGGCCCAGCATCAGGCACAGCAAACCCGTCTCCTCGCCGGTGAGCGTGCCGACCATCCGCGCTCCGCTGAACAGCGCCGTGCCCAGATACTCGTTGCGCGCAGGAGAGGTGCGCGGCAGGTGACCGGGCAGGCGGTTGAGCTCGTCGCTCTCCGAGAGCATGAGCGTGCTGTCAAACGAATTGGCGGCGGCATACACCGCTGCCGCATCGATGGTGTCGGACTGCATGGCCTCGATGACGGTGGAGAGCTGCGCGTTGGGCGGGATGGTGTCGATCTGGGAAAAATGCTCGAACAGCTCTTCCAGATACTGCGAGAGCCGAACGCCCAGAATCGGGCGCTGGCGGCGGATGAAGTCGCCCGCATCATCCGGCGTGACCACGACGATGGCCTCGCCGTTGGCGCGGTACATGGCGTGAATCTCCTTGAGGATGGACAGCGCCGCGCCGGATTCGCAGAGCGTGCGGCTGAGCACGATCTCCCGGAGCTGGGAGAGATTGACCGTGCGGGGCGTGGTGGCGCTCAGCAGGCTCAGCGCACGCAGACAGCTCGGTGCGGTGGCGCTCAGCACGATGTAGCCTGGCTCGGAGGATTCTATACCGCCGGAGGATTCCTGTGTGCTTGGCGCACCCTGCCCGCCGGGCTGCTCCTGTTCGCCGGCGGGAGCGGCGGCCTCCTGCGTGCCGGAGAGCGCCTTGACCGTCACAGTCAGTGCGCCATCCGGTGCGGGATCGACGGACATAGCCAGCACAAACAGGCAGCTTTCAATTTCCTGCCCGCCGCCGCATCCACCCAGCAGCGCCAGACACAGCAGCAGGAGAAGCGCCAGCGCAAGATGCTTCATGCGTCCCTTCCTCCCTTTCGTCCGTGCAGGATCAGCAGCGCCGCCGTGGGTACGGACAGCAGCGGCGCAAAGGGCAGCACGGCAGAATAGCCCCACAGGCTCATAAGCGCCATGGCGGCGCTTAACAGCAGCGTGAGCAGCGCCAACGCGGTGTGCGCCTTGCAGGGGACGGCGCACCGCAGCGCCTGACTGCCGACGGCGAGCATACAAGCGGTCAGCAGCGCCAGCGCCATGAGCTGGCCGATGGTCAGCAGCGTCAGCGATACGCTGCTGCGCGGCTGCGATACGCGGATAAGGTGCAGCCGTGCGCCCCAACCGCCCGCATCGGCGAGGGGATCGGAAAAGGCGCAGGAGAGCAGCAGCAGCGCCGCGCCCGCCGCCTGCCCCGCCAGCACGCGCCGCACAAAGAAGCCCGCCGGGGGACAGCATTGCGTGTCCATCTCGGTCAGCTCCGGCGGCGGGAGCAGGAGCATCAGCAGCGGCGCAGCCGCCGCGGGCATACAGACGGCGGCAACAGCGAGAGGAAGTCCGCCTGCCCCCAGCAGCGGAAATATGCCCAGCGGCGGACGGGGCGCGAGGAGGAGGACAGCCAGCCCGATCAGCAGTACGGGGAGCAGCCAGCGCAGCGCAAAGCACAGGCGCATGGTGCCGTCGGAAAGCGCACACAGCGCCGCCGCTGCCAACGATACCGCGGCGATCCACCACGTTCCCGCACGGGGTAGAAGCGTCTGTGCGCTCAGGCTGATGAGGGCGCACAGCGCCGTCACCGCGCACAGCAGCAGCGTCAGCGCGAGCAGCAGGTCGGCGGCCCGCCGCCCGTTGCCCGGACGGCGAACCAGCGCACGGCGGCAGAGCGCCGCAGTCAGCGCTCCGGCGGGCAGTGCCGCCAGCGCTGCAATCCATGCAGCATTGCGGGCCAAGGGAAGCGCCACGCCGCTGCCCAAAAGAAAGAGCTGCGCACCGGCGCAAAGCCCCGCCGTGCAGGCATGGACGCGCCAGCAGGCGCGCACCCGGCGTTCATGCACCGTGGGTTCCTTGGGTGCGCTGGGTTTTCGAGGTTCTACTGGAACTTTTGGCAAAGAAGGCCCTCGCTTTCTGATAGGTCATCGGCAGGCGCACGAGGAAATCGGGATTCATGCGCCGTGGCGGCGTGATGGGCGCGGTCAGCGGCGAGCCGACGGACTGCATCGCGCAGACGGCACACAGCAGCAGGACGAGCAGCAGCGTCATGGCGTACAGCCCGCCCATAGCGCCCGCTGTGAGGAAGAAGAGCTGCACGATTTTCAGCCCGATGCTCAGCGCATAGCCCGGCACGCAGAAGCCGCCCAGCCCGCTGGCTGCCACCACAATGAGCAGCAGCGGCGAGACGATGTCCGCGCTGACGGCGCTTTCCCCCAGAATCAGGCCGGAGACGATGCCCAGCGCATTGCCCAGCGAGCCGGGCGCACGCAGTCCAGCCTCGTTGATGAGGTCGAAGGCGAGCGTCATGAGCAGCGCCTCCAGATATACAGGAATCGGCACGCGCGAGCCGGTCTCATAGACGCTGGCCAGCAGCATGGGGGAGAGCAGCTCGGGGTGAAAGCGCAGCACGGAGAGATACACGCCCGGCAGAAAGACGTGAATCAGCATACCGATCAGCCGCACGATGCGCAGATAGGTGCCATACTGCCAGCGCATGGAGGCATCGTCCGGGGTGTGCAGGTGGTGAAAGAGGGTGGCGGGTGCGCCGATGGCGGCGGGTGAGCCGTCCGTCAGCACGACAATTTGCCCCTCCGCCAAAAAGGAGGCGGCGCGGTCTGGGCGCTCGGTGCGGATGGTGCTGGGGATGAGCGCGAGCGGATGGGCCTCGATGCATTGCTCCACCTCGCCGCTGGTCATGGCAAAGTCATAGGTACAGCGCTCCAGACGGGCACGGATGCGCGCGAGCATGGTCTCGTCCGCCGTGCCGCGCAGGTACAGCAGCGCACAGCGCGTTTTCATCGCGCCGCCTACGCGGACAAACTCCGTCACCAGCTCCTCGCGCTGCACGATGCGGCGCAGCAGCGTGATGTTGGTGCGGATGGATTCGGTGAAGCTCTCGTGCGGGCCGAGCACCACGTGCTCCACCTCCGGCTTGCCGATGGTGCGTTTTTCAAAGCCGCGCACGTCCATCACACAGCACAGGGTACAGCCCTCGCACAGCAGAGCACATTGTCCGCTCAGCACGTCAGCGAGGATGTCGTCCACGTTGTCCGTCAGCTTCATGGGCAGAATGGAGACGGCGTTTTCCATCAGGAACGCGGCGCGTGCCTGCGGCGGCACGTCCTCGCCTGCGCTGAACGGCAGATCCATGCAGGGCTTGAGCAGGTTTTCGTCGATCCGCGCACTGGAAACCATGCCGTCAATTGCCACCACGGCGGATTCAAACGCGCCGCTGCGGAAGCGGCGCACGATCACGTCCGCGTTCTGCGGCGCGTTCAGACGGCTTCTGAGAACGTCCAGATTGCGGGAAAGCGAGGCCAGCAGCGTGACGGCATCCTCCATGGCGGCGTCCCTTCCTTTCGCTTTCAGCCTGTGAGGCCGAGCTATGAGGGTAGGATTCCGCGTGCGCGGGGGAAATATGCGGGCGATTTGTATACATCCGACCAGTTGGCAAACCTGCATGAGTTTAGTATAAAAAATCCATAAATCTGCTTAAAGTGTCTGGCATAAACAGGAAAAATGTGATATACTGTATCCATCAATAAACTGGTCGGTTCTGCAAAGAATCGGCCTCAATCTGGAGGAGGGCTTTTCCATGCAGTTGACCGTTCGTCAGCCGTCCGCCTCTGCGGACGCGAAGCACTATACCACGGAGCGCCTGCGCAGCGAATACGTCATTGAGACGATCTTCGCCGCCGATGAGGCGATGCTTACCTACTCCCACTTTGACCGCATTATTGCCGGCGGCGTGATGCCGGTGACGAAGGCGGTGGAGCTGGTTGGCTGCAAGGAGCTGTGCGCCGATACGTTCTTGGAGCGCCGCGAGATGGGTGTCATCAACATCGGCGGCAAGGGCCGCATCACCGTGGACGGCACGGTGTACGAGCTCAAGCAGTACGACGGCCTGTACGTCGGCATGGGTGCGAAGGAAATCCGGATGGAGAGCGAGGACGGCGCGAATCCCGCCAAGTTCTACATCAACACCTGCCCCGCGCATAAGACCTACCCGACCGTCCACATCGACATCGACAAGGCCAATAAGCGTCCGCTGGGCAGCAGCGAGACCTGCAACAAGCGCGTCATCAACCAGTACATCCATCCGGCGGTCATGCAGTCCTGCCAGCTTTGCATGGGCATGACCCAGCTTGCCCCCGGCAGCAACTGGAACTCCATGCCCTGCCACACGCATGAGCGCCGCATGGAGGTGTACTTCTACTTCGACCTCAAGGACGAGAACGTTGTGTTCCACATGATGGGCGAGCCGAAGGAGACCCGTCACGTCATCCTGCACAACGAGCAGGCGGTCATCTCTCCGTCGTGGTCTATCCATACTGGTGTCGGCACGAGCAACTATACCTTCATCTGGGGTATGTGCGGCGAGAACCAGGAGTTTGACGACATGGATAACCTCAGCCCGATGGAGCTGCTGTAACCGCAGGCCCCGCGGGGGGCGCATCCCAACCGATTCGTTTTGCCGGCGGGCGGCCAACGCGTTTGTCCCGCTGACATTCCGATACCCATATTCATGAAGGAGGTTTTTCCCATGAACGAGTACATGAACAGCTTCCGCCTGGACGGCAAGATCGCGCTGGTGACCGGCGCATCCTACGGCATCGGCTTTGCCATCGCCAAGGCGCTGCACGCCGCCGGCGCGACCATCGTCTTTAACGATCTCAAGCAGGAGTTCGTGGACAAGGGTCTGGCCAACTACGAGGCCGAGGGCATCAAGGCGCACGGCTACGTCTGCAACGTCTGTGATGAGGACGCGGTCAATGCCATGGTCAAGAAGATCGAGGAAGAGGTCGGCGTGATCGACATTCTGGTGAACAACGCCGGCATCATCAAGCGCATCCCGATGTGCGACATGACCGCCGCCGAGTTCCGTCAGGTGGTGGACGTGGACCTGAACGCGCCGTTCATCGTTTCTAAGGCCGTCATTCCTTCCATGATGAAGAAGGGCCACGGCAAGATCATCAACATCTGCTCCATGATGAGCGAGCTGGGCCGCGAGACCGTTTCCGCCTATGCGGCGGCGAAGGGCGGCCTCAAGATGCTGACCCGCAACATCTGCTCCGAGTACGGCAAGTACAACATCCAGTGCAACGGCATCGGCCCGGGCTACATCGCGACCCCGCAGACCGCGCCGCTGCGCGAGATCCAGCCGGATGGCAGCCGTCATCCGTTCGATCAGTTCATCATCGCCAAGACGCCGGCTGAGCGCTGGGGCGAGGCGGACGATCTGGGCGGACCGGCGGTGTTCCTTGCCTCCGATGCTTCCAACTTCGTCAACGGCCACATCCTGTATGTGGACGGCGGCATTCTGGCCTACATCGGCAAGCAGCCGTAATCAAGCCCTGTATATGCAGCACCGCTCTCCTGAGAGAGCGGCGCTGTTTTTTTGCGGGTTTGCTGCTGTCGTTGACAACGGGACGCAAACCCGCTATAATTTCCCATCAGATATCCCTATGTTATGGCGCTGGTCACGCGCGTCAGGAGAACAAAGCCTATGAATCATACCCAACCGGATACGCAGCGCATCCGGCTCATCTGTCAGGCTGCACAGCTTATGCTGGAAAATGGTGCGGAAACCTACCGCGTGGAGGAAACCGCCATGCGCATGGCCAGTGGGCTGGGGCTGGATGATGTGAACGTCGCCGCCTTTCCCACGTCCATCTTTGTCAATGTCGGCGGCCTGTCCCGGATTCGCCGCGTCACGCGCCGCAGCACGCATAGTGCGCGGCTTGCCCGCGTCAACGATGTCTCCCGCAGGGTGGAGCGCGGCGAGCTGACTGCCGATGAAGCAGAGGCGGAGCTGGAGGCCATCGCCGCTGATCCGGGGCTGAGCCAGCTTACGCTCATCGTCGCCTATGGCATTTCCGCGGCATCGTTTAGCCTGCTTTTTGGCGGCAATTCGGGTGTGGTGCTGATGGCGCTGCTCATCGGTATGCTCGTCCAGTCGATACAGCCGCTGTTTGCGCGGCTGTCGATGGGGACGCTGCTATTCAATTTCTCGGGCGGTTTTCTGACCGCCGCGCTGGCGCAGGTCACGCATATCCTGCTGCCCTATGGCGATGTGAACGCCGCGATCATCGGCGGCATCATGCCGCTGCTCACCGGATTGCTGATGACCAACGCCGTGCGCGATACGATGTATGGCGATCTCATCTCCGGCATTGCGCGCGCGGTGGAGGCGCTGCTGCTGGCGGGCAGCGTGGCGCTGGGCGTATATGTGGGCCTGAAGCTATCGGGCATGATGGGGGGCGCTGTGCTGTGAACGATGTGATTCATCAGATTCTGCTGCACTCCGTTGGTGCATTCGGCGGCGCACTGGGCTATGCTTGCCTGCTCAATGCGCCGATGAATACCGTCATTCCCGCTTCGCTGACGGGTTTGCTGGGTTATGTGCTCTATGAGGTGATGGTCTATCTCTTGGGGCAGGGCGTGATTTTCAGCTATTTTATGGCGACGGTGGTCATCACCGTGCTGTGCGAAATTGAGGCGCGCTGTATGCGTATGCCGGCCACCATCTTTCTGCTGACGGCGCTGGTGCCGCTTGTTCCCGGCTATACGTTTTACTGCGCCATGCTCGGGCTGGTGGAGGATAATGGTGCAGCGGCAGCGGCGTTCGGGCTGGAGGCGGTGCAGATTGTCGCCGCCATTGCCGTGGGCGCGGCGGTCACCTCTGTGATATTCCGGGCGCTGAGCGTGCGGCGCAGAGCTGCACGGGCGCGCTAATACGATGATCTGATTCAAACGATCCATAAGCGCGAAGCGAAGAAGGGACTGGAGCCTGCCGCCGCCAGCGGCGGAAACAGGCAGGCGGAACGTCGGAAATCGCAAGGAGCGCAGAGCGCGACTATGCGAGTTTCCCGGAATCTGGAG
>JAXJLD010000033.1:0-19621 GCA_036297385.1 Christensenellales bacterium
AACGATCAGGGCTGCGGCCCTGAACCCATGGGGATGGCTGAGGGCTGGGCGGAAAGCCGCGAATGGCAGGAAGCGGAGCGTTGACTGACGAGGCATATACTGTTTGCATTCTAAAAGCTCTATTCAACACGAAGCAAAGAAAAGCAACGAAGGGGTTTGGGGAACATCGTCCCCAAACCCCTTCTCCGCGTCTCGCTCAATAACGTGTTAGAAAAACAGTATCACCGATGGACTTCCTCTGCCTTTTGGGCGCGTCCATGCCTCAGCGCAGGGTTTCCCGCCCCATCCGACCGCCGCGCTCCTGAAGCGTGGCCAGCAGGTAGGTCACCCGGTCGATGGTCTCCTCCACGCGCTCCTTCATCTCAGCAATGCGCGAATACACCATGTAATCCGCCACCATGCCATCGAAGAAGAAATCCGCAAAGGTAAGAAAGTCCCCTACATCCACATTGAGCTGTGAGGTCACGTCCACATCGCGCAGCTCCATTTCAAAGATGCGCAGATCCTGACGTGCTGCCTCCATCCGGCGCATTGCGTCGTCCAGACGGCCATGCTTCATCATGTCCGTCAAAAAGCCGCCGCCAAACAGATCCCACAGTCCCCAATTCTTGGCGCTTCCCAGCGCCTTGTGTGCGCCGCGCAGGCTATGAAGCGCCCGTTCCCCCGCGGCAATCGCTTCCATCAATTCCCGATCCATACTTACTCCTGTCCCTTCGTCACCATGTCCTCCAGATTCAGAATCCCCGTCGCACCCGCGCCAACCACGCCGGGCAGCTCGCCATCCCAGTTCTCCGCAATGGTGTTGAGGATGGTCTTGTCCGTGATCTGCTGGCGAATCTGCTCCAGACGGTAGGCCTCCGCATCCGCCGCCAGCTTCACCGCCTCGGCCTCAGCCTCAGCCGCAATGCGCGTGGACTGCGCCTGTGCCTCCGCAGCGATGCGCACGCGCTCCGCTTCCGCCTCGGACTGCGTGATGGTCACCTGCTTCTCGCGCTGTGCCTGTGCAATGGCGGTTTCGTTCTCCGTGGCAGCTTTCTTCATGAGCTGCTCGGCCACCTGCTTGCTCTCCACGGCGGAGATAAACTCATCCGAGAAATCAAAGTCGATGATGTTGAAATCGCTGATGGAGATGCCCGCCTGCGAGAGCTTCTCGTCCAGCTCGTCGCGCATCTTGTCCGAGGACTCCGCGCGCTTGGAGACCAGCTCCTCCGCCGTATACTGCGCGCATACGGACTTGAGCACCTCGTGCGTCGCCGGAACAATCAGGTTTTCCTCATACGACGTGCCGGCAGTCTTGTAGATTTCAAACGTCTTTTCCGTTTGCAGGCGGTAGTTGACCGCCAGCGTCGCAGAAACGGTCTGAATGTCCTTGGAGAAGGCCTGCGTGGTCAGCTCCAGCTTCTTCACGCGGTTGTCCATCGAGATGATCCGCTGGACAAACGGAATCTTGAAGTGTACGCCCTCGGACAGCGCCGTATCCTCCACCTTGCCCATCGTCAGCATGATGCCCGTGGAGCCGACCGGCACCGTGGCAAAGCAGTTGGGCAGGATGACCAGCGTGAGCAGAACGGCTGCGGCAACGATGGCAATGCGTCTGAAAGTCCTCATATTCATGTGTTCTCCTTTCGCCGGGGTCTGCCCGGCATATCGTGGGTAGATGAGTCGTCATCATCCGGTTGATGTGATCAAAGTATATCGCACAGCGCCTGTCGGGTCAATGATTCCATTTCGCTGGAAAACGGCATTTTTTCGCCGTTCCTGCCTCGTTTTTTCCTGTTCAGCCCACAAAAAAACGAGGCAGAATCTACATTCTGCCCCGCTGACCGGCATCAATTCTATCCCCAAAGAGGCAAAACATCCAGTTTGGTTATATTTGACACATTTTTGTCGGAATCCGCCGCCCGCAGGCGTTCTCCATCAGCCCTCCAGCATATCCCACAGGCGCTGAAGCTCTTCCTGGCTGGCGTATTCCATCACAATTCTGCCCTTGTTTTCGCTGCCCTGCATGGACACCTTCAGGCCCGTCGCGGTGCGCAGGCGGTCGCGCAGCTCCTCATATTCCACCGGAAGCACAAGTTTGGGCTTCTCCGGCTTCTCCTCGCCCGCATTCTTAGCCATGCTTTCCAGCTGTCGAACCGACCAGCCGAACTGCACCGTCTTGGCAAAGAGCGCCGCCTGTACGCTTGCATCGGTCACGCCTGCCAGCACACGCGCGTGCCCCGCAGAGATCACGCCGTCGATGACGGCCTGCTGCATCGCGCGCGGCAGGTTCAGCAGGCGCAGCAGGTTCGCCACTGCCGGGCGGCTTCGCCCCAGACGCTCCGCCACGGCCTCCTGCGTCAGCGCACACTCGTTCATCAGCGCATACACACCCTGCGCCTCTTCAATCGGGTTGAGGTCCTCGCGCTGGATATTTTCAATCAGCGCCGCCTCTTGCCGCTTAATCTCGTCCCAGTCCCGCACAATGGCCGGAATCGTCTCCAGCCCCGCCAGCCGTGCGGCACGCCAGCGCCGCTCGCCCGCGATGATCGTATAGCGCTTGCCGCTGCGGGCGACGAGGATGGGCGAAAGCACGCCGCTGTGGCGGATGGAATCCGCAAGCTGCGAAAGTGCCTCATCGTCAAACCGCTTGCGCGGCTGGTCTCGGTTGGGGTCGATTTCGCCCAGCCTGATCTCCAGCACCGCATCCCCCACAGCTTCCTCGTGCAGATGCTCCACAGACTCGACAACCTCTTCCATATCCGGCAGAATCGCGCTCAGGCCCCTGCCCAGCCCCATTTTCTTCGCCATGACAATCTCCTTCACTTCACCATTCACCCTTACCGCGCCAAAAACTCCTTGGCCAGCGCCTGATAGCTCTGTGCGCCCAGCGAGCGCGGATCATACAGGTGAATCGGCAGGCCGTGGCTGGGCGCTTCGCCCAAGCGCACGTTGCGCGGCACCACGGCATTGTACACCTTACCCTTGAACACCTTGCGCACCTCCTGCGCCACCTGCACGCCCAGATTCGTGCGCGCATCGAGCATCGTCAGCACGACGCCCTCGATGGCCAGCTTTCGGTTGATCTTCTGCACCTTCTGAATGGTGCCCATCAGCGCACTCACGCCCTCCAGCGCGTAATACTCGCACTGAATGGGGATCAGCACCCCGTCCGCGGCGCACAGCGCATTGAGCGTAATCAGCCCCAGCGAGGGCGGACAGTCGATAAAGATATAGTCAAACTGCTCACGCGCCGCGCTGAGTGCCTCGGCCAGCACGTGCTCGCGTGCATCCATGCCCGCCAGTTCGATCTCCGCGCCTGCCAGACGGATATCCGCCGGCAGCACAAAGAGCGTCTCCACCTCCGTCTTAGCCAGCGCACTTTCAAGCGGCGTCTCGCCCGCCATAAACTCGTAAATCGTCGGCGTGCTTTCCTTGACGCGCACGCCCAGCCCGCTGGACGTGTTGCCCTGCGGATCAGCGTCCACCACCAGCACGCGATAGCCCGCGTCCGCCACGCAGGCGGAAAGGTTGACGCTGGTGGTCGTCTTGCCGACGCCGCCCTTCTGATTGGTGATTGCAATGATCTTAGCCATGTATCCTCATCCTCGGCATTAGGTGATTTGTCCGTTTTCGGTGAGCACCTGCACATAATAGGCGCGGTCCTGCTCATCCATGGGAAAGCGGCGAACCAGTTCGCGCATCGCGGCAAACGAGCCTTCGCGCGAAAGATCGTACAGCGCATCCTGCACGGAGGGGCTGGCCGGCAGGTTCTGATAGCTCAGCGCCAGCAGCCTGTCCGCCAGATCGTGAATCAATGCGCTGGTGATGCGCATACGCCGTCCGCCGTCCAACACGACGACCATCGTGCCGTTTGTCCCGGTGTAGACGGCGTTGAAGAGCGCGGAATCCACCTGCGCCAGAAGCTGCGTCAGCGTCGCATCGGTACGCATGAAGCGCACCAGCGACTGATTGACCGCATACACCAGCTCCGGGCAGCGCACCAGAAGCTCTCCGCCCAGCGCTGCGCGCAGCATCGCTTCAATCCGGTCCAGCCTGCCTGCCATAAGCTCCACCTCTTCACGTCTCTTTTGCACATATCTTTATATTATTCTACACGCATGACGGGTTTTCCCGCAAGGGAAAAAATAAAAATCCATGAATTTGCCCGCACACCCGGCAGCCCCCTGCCATTATACAGGAGCGCACCGCCGTTTTCAAGGCGGCCAATGCCGGCTTGTTTACATTTACCCCATTCCGGGGTATACTGAATCATCGGCTCATGCTGTTTTGATTCATAAGGAGGTTTCCCATGCTCACATCCGCTCTCTGCTCCCGGGTGCTGGCGCGCGCACTGCGCGGCGGCGGCACATTTGCGGAGATCTTTTACGAGGATACCCGCGTATTTGGGCTGACGCTGCGCTCCGAGCGCATCGAAAACGCCGCCGTATCGCGCCCGCGCGGCGCAGGCATCCGCATTTACGATGGGCTGCGCTCCATCTACGTCTACACCTGCGACGTGACCGAGCAGGGCCTTCTGCGCGCAGCCGACCGCGCTGCCGCCGCCGTGACCGATACCAAGGGTACGGGCCGCGACGTGGTGCTGCACGAGCGCACAACGGCCGACCGCCATCCCGTGAAAACGCCGGTGTTCGCCGTCGAGGCGCAGCGGCGTGCCGACATCCTGCGTGCAGCCGACCGCGCCGCCCGCTCCGTCTCCAACCGCATCGCGCAGGTGACCTGCGGCCTGCTTGCACGCGAGCAGTGTGTGCTCATCGCCAACAGCGAGGGGCTGTATACCGGCGATACCCGCACCTATACCCGCCTGACCTGCTCCACCGTCGCCAGCGACGGCACGGAGAACCAGACCGGCGTGGACAACCCCGGCGCACTGATGGGCTTTGAGCTGTTCGAGCAGCGCGTCGATCCGCAGGCCGTCGGCACAAAGGCCGCCAAAACCGCCGTCACCATGCTCGATGCGCCGTATGTGCAGGCGGGCGAAATGCCCGTGGTCATCGCGGGCGGTTTCGGCGGCGTGATCTTCCATGAGGCGTGCGGCCACTCGCTGGAAGCCACGAGCGTAGAGCCCGGCATGAGCGAGTTCACCGGCAAGCTGGGGCAGACCATTGCCGCGCCGTGTGTCACCGCCATCGACGACGGCACCCTGCCCAATGAGTGGGGCAGCGAGAACATCGACGACGAGGGCACGCCGACCACCCGCCTCGTGCTGATTGAAAACGGCGTACTGAAAAACTACATGATCGACCGGCTCAACGGCCTGAAGATGGGCATGACGCCCACGGGCAGCGGACGGCGTGAGAGCTATGCCTACGCGCCCACCAGCCGTATGCGCAACACCTATATCGCGCCGGGCAGCGACGACGAGGCGGAGATGCTCCGCACCATGGGCGACGGCCTGTATGCCGCGCAGATGGGCGGCGGCAGCGTCAATCCCGCCACCGGCGAATTCAACTTTGCCGTGCAGGAGGGCTATCTCGTGCGCGACGGCAAGATCGTCTCCCCCGTGCGCGGCGCATCGCTCATCGGCCGGGGCAGCGAGATCCTGATGCGCATCGACCGCGTCGGAAAGACCATGACCATGGGACAGGGGATGTGCGGCTCGCGCAGCGGCAGCGTGCCCACCAACGTCGGTCAGCCGACCATCCGTGTCAGCCGCCTGACCGTCGGCGGAAAGTGAGGAACATCGTATGGAAAACAGTTTGGATACCCGAATGAACGCCTTCGCCGCCCGTGCGCTTGAGGCCGCGCAGGCTGCGGGCATCGCTCCCGCCGAGGCGGCGTATTCCCTGAACGAGTCCTTCTCCGTGCGCGTGCGTGCGCAGAAACTGGAAGATTACAAGGCCGCCGACCGCTTTCAGCTCACGCTGCGCGGCCGCTGGCAGGGCAAGATCGGCTCAGCCAGCACGCAGGCGATGGACGAGGAGAGCCTTGATCTGCTCATACAGGGCGTGAAGGAGAGCGCCGCGCTGATTGAAACCGATGAGCAGGACGACATCCTGCCGCCGGACGCGCACTATGACGCGGTGTGCAACGCCAGCGAAGCCGTGGACAGCATCTCCGCCGAAGAGAAGATCGCGCTGGCGATGGCGATTGACGAGCGCCTGTGCGCCGCCGATGCGCGTATCCAGCCCGACGGCGTCGTTGTCTCCACCGGCACGGAGGTGTTCGGCCTGTGCAACACGCTGGGGCTCGACCTCTCGCACCGCAGCAACCTGATCTACGCCTATGCGAGCTGTCTGGCGAAGGAAGGCGATTCCGCCGCCACGGGCTTCAAGCTCCTGTGGGGCTATTCCATGGAGGATGTGCTGCCGTGGGATGTGGCGGGCGGCTGCGCCGAGGACGCGCTGTCCAAGCTCGGCGCGGAGCGGCTCGCCAGCGGCGAGCGCAGCGTGGTCATCCGCAACAGCGCCATGGCCGATCTGCTCTCCACATTCTGCGGCGTATTCTCCGCGGATAACGCCCAGAAGGGGATGTCCCTGCTCGCCGGCAAGGAGGGGTCGGTCATCGCCGGGCCGCTCGTGACGCTGACAGACGACCCGCTGCTCCCGTGGGGGCTGGGAAGCTGCCCGTTTGACCGGGAAGGCGCGGCGGCTAAGACCAAGAACATCATCGAGGGCGGTGTGCTGCGCACACTGCTGCATAACCGCAAGACCGCCCAAAAGGCGGGCGTGGTCACCACCGGCAACGCCGCCGGCGCGGGTCGCGTCGCACCGAGCAACCTGTACATTCAGCCCGGAAAGGATGCGCCGGACGCGCTGCTGACCGCCATGGGCAACGGTCTGCTGCTCACCGAGGTCAGCGGCCTGCACGCCGGTGCCAACCCGATCAGCGGCGATTTCTCGCTGCTGGCACGCGGCTTTGAAATCGTCGAGGGGCGGCGCGTGCGCCCGGTGGAGCAGTTCACCGTGGCGGGCAACTTCTATCAGCTTCTGAAGGACGTGACCGCCGTGGGCAATGACCTGCTGTTTGACGGTGCGCCCATCGGCAGCCCCAGCGTGGCGGTGCGCGCGCTGCACATCGCAGGCGCGTAATGCCCTTTTCTGAATGAAAAAGCGATATGTCCCCCCATCAGGTAACACTTCGCTCCCTGACGGCTGGGCTTAGATGGCTTCGCCATATGGGGAACCGTTAGGGCTGCCACCCTAAAACCCGCTTGGGGGATTTCACCCTTCTTCGCTTCGCGCCTATTCATCGTTTCCATCGGAAAACAATATGCGTCTGCGCCCGCCGCTGTACGCAAGATCACACACTTTACCAAGGAGGAAAACCGTCCATGTCCATTCCCCACGCGGTGCTCGCCGCGCGTGAGCTGCTGGAATGCGTCACGCCGCTCAAGACCGACTGCGGCCGTCTCTGTCAGGGAGCCTGCTGTCAGGGCGACGATACGACCGGTATGCTGCTCTTCCCCGGCGAGGAAACGCTGTACGAAGGCTGCACCTTCGCGCACGTGCTTCCTGCCGACTTTGACCTAGGCGGCACGCCCGCCCGGCTTCTGGTCTGCCGCGGTATCTGCGATAGAAAAAACAGGCCGCTTGCCTGCCGCCTGTTTCCGCTGTTTCTGAAATTCAAGGAGGATGGCTCCACCCGCCTGCGCATGGATACACGCGCCCGCGCCGTATGCCCGCTGACGGACTACGGCGTGCGCGGCCTCGATCCCGATTTCCGGCAAGCCGTCCGGCAGGCCTATGACCTGCTGCTGGCGGATGATGCCTGTGCGCCATATCTGCGCGCGCTGGACGAGGCGTTCACGCTATAACGCCGTCACAGCGCGATCTGCTGCGTGTAGCCCTTGGCGTCGCCCACATACAGGATGCCGTTGGCGACCGCCATCGTTTCAAAGCGCCCGTGCAGGATCGTCGTCGCGTTTTCACCGTTCACGTCGCAGGTCATCACGCCCTTATCCGTGAGCTGGATGACCTTCTGCCCGTACACGCCCATGCAGCCTGCGCCGTCGCGGCGGATGGTGGCGGTCTGTCCGTTGGCTACGCGCAGCAGGTTGCCGCCACTGCGCACCAGCAGCACATCCCCGCACAGCGCCGCCTGATCCGCGCCGCCGGCGTAGAGCGTCGTGCGCTTGCCCGTGTCAATGCCGAAGGATATCACGCCCTCCTGCGTCACGCACAGCAGCGCATTGCCCTGCACATCCAGCGCAAAATCCGCCACACCTTCCATCAGTTCGCTCTCCTCACCGGAGAGCGTTCTTTCTTTTAGTGCGCCATTTGCATCCAGCAAGAACATCACGCCATCGTGCAGCGCAAAGCGCAGGATCACGCCCGCGCGGCAGAGGATCTCCCGACCCGTGCCGTCCGCGTTCATGCGAACGACGCAGTCCTCCCCATTCGCGCTGGCAACGTAATACAGCCGCCCGTTGGTCAGGTGCAGAAATCGCGGCGTTTCATACGCCAGCACCGTCGCCGCCGCGCCGTTGTACGGGCGCTTCACCAGTACGCCGCCCTGCGCCGCATCCGCGCAGTACAGGCTGCTGCGATCGCCCACAGCCGTGCCGCCGCCGCCGATGGAGAGCTGATACGCGCCGTTGACGCGGTATTCCTGCGTCTGCCGCGCGGTGTTGTCGCCCTGAAGGCGTGCCGTCTGCGCCGTCACCGCACCGGAAGCATACAGCCGCGACTGCGTGGCGCTGCCCGCCGCGCCGTCCGCACTCAGGCCGTTGGCCTGCTGAAAGCTGCGGACAGCCTGCTGCGTGTTTTCATCATACACGCCGTTGACAAAAGAGGCGGACAGGTACCCCAGCTCGGCCAATCGGCTCTGCACCCGGCGTACCTGTTCGCCTGTCATGCCCGCCGTGAGCACCTCGGACACGTTCGTGCCCGAGGAACTCATCAGCAGATCACCGATGCGCACGCCGTCGGCGTTGAGCGCATCGTTGGAATAAATCAGTTTCAAGCTCTCCGGCCCGGCAGCGCCATCCACCTTGAGGTCGTTCATCGTCTGGAACGCCTTGGTCGCATCGACTGTCGGCTGGTTGAACTTGCCGGTGACGTACTTCTTCTTCAGATACCCCAGCTCCACAAGGCGCTGCTGGTACTGCTTCACGTCGTCACCTTCGCTCTCCCATTGGATCACGATATTGGTGTTGGGCTTGGGTGTGGGCGCGGCACTGCCCGAGGAGCCGCCTGAGCTGCCGCCTCCGAAGTAATCGTTCTTGGCCGTCGCATTCCCGCTGTACAGGATGGAGAGCGTGCCCATGCCCGCCACGCCGTCCGCCGTCAGGCCGTTGGCCTCCTGAAACAGCTTCACCGCGCGCTCCGTAGCCGAGCCGAACTGACCGTCCGGCTCTGTGGACAGATAGCCCAGCTCCCGCAGGTACTGCTGCATCACCATCACCTGTGCGCTCTTATCGCCCACGCGAAGCGTATCCAGCTTAGGCGCCTCCGGCTCAAACTCCGGCTGCTCCTCGCCGTCCGTTCCGTCATCCTGCACGTCCTCGGCGGGGATGGCCTGACCGCTCTCCAGCTTGCCCTGCGTCCCCTTGCCTGCGATGCCGTCCACGCCCAGCCCGTTGGCCCGCTGGAACGCCTTCACCGCCTCGGTGGTCTCCGCGCTGAAGCGGCCATCGATGCGTCCGTTGTAATAGCCCAGCTCGAACAGGCGTGCCTGAAGGATGTACACGTTCTCGCCCTCGTCGCCCTCGCGCAGCACCACCTTGCCGGAGGGCACGGGCGTGGGCGTCGTGTTGCTGGCTGCGCGGCAGCTTCCCGCCATCTTCTTAAACGTGGAAGCGCCCGCCGTGCCATCCGCCGTCAGGCCATTGTTGCGCTGGAACGCCTTGAGCGCCTCCTGCGTCTCCGCACCGAACACGCCGTCCGCCACGCCGCTGAGGTAGCGCAGCTCGATGAGGCGCTCCTGAAGGGCGTACACGTCGTTGCCGGTCATGCCCAGCGACAGCGTGCGCTGCGCATCCGGGTTCGCCGTGGCGACGGGGTTGTTCGCATAGCGTGCGCTGGAAGAATAGAGCTTGCTCTGCGTCTGCTGACCCGCCTGACCGTCTCCGGAAAGCCCGTTGTTGCGTTGGAACGCCTTCACAGCGTTGACCGTCGATTCACCGTAGATGCCGTCCACACCGCCCGCGTAATAGCCCAGCTCCGCCAGACGGCCCTGCAGCTTGCGCACCTCCACGCCCGCCGCGCCCTGCTTGAGCAGCGAATAGGACTGGTTCGCGCCCGCGCCGTCCACGGTGACATACTTGGGCTGTGCGCTGCCGGAATAGAGCAGGTCCTGCGTTTCGCGTCCGGCAATGCCGTCCGCCGCCAGACCGTTCCGTTCCTGAAACGCCTGCACAGCCGCCTGCGTGCCGGAGGCATAGCGTCCGTCAACGGTGCCGGTGTAGTACCCCAGCTCGGACAGGCGCGTCTGAAGATCGCTCACGTCCGCGCCGGTAGAGCCCATGCGCAGCACGGGATAACCGGCATTGTAATCCTCCGTGGAGGTCTGCCAGCTCTGTGCGCCCGGCGCGGCGGTCGCCGTGCGGGGCGGGGTGGTCGTCGGCAGGGTATCCTGCGTCCAATCCTCCCACGTGCTCTGATCGCTGGACTGCCAGTTGTCCGGCGCAGGCGTAGGCGTGCGCTCGGGCACTGGCGTAGGCGTGTTCGTGGGCAGCGGCTGCACCGTGCCAAAGGGAATCGCGCCCTCGGTAATCACCAGCGGGTCCAGCGTCGGATCAGGCTGGATAAAGCATCCGCTCAGAAGAAACAGCATGGCAGCCAGCATCGCCGCCAGACTGAGCTTTTTCACGTCGTTCCCTCCCTGTCGTGCGGGGCTGCCCCCGCGTTACGCCTCGGCTTTCAAAATAGCGTCCACTTCGTCAAGGCTGCGGATCTCATAGCGCACCGGCAGTCCCTTGTCGTTTTCCTTGCCCTTCGGGTTGAACCAGCACGCGTCCACACCCGCGTTGGCGGCGGCGGCGATGTCGCTGGAGAGCGAGTCGCCCAGCATCAGCACGCGGCTGCGGTCGGTCACGTGCGCCAGCGCCATGCCCTCCTCGATCATCTTGGGATCGGGCTTCGCCGCGCCGACTTCCTCGCTGATGACCATGCCGCGGATGTAGTGGCGCACCTCGCTGCCGTCCATGCGGCCATGCTGCACCTTGGCGATGCCGTTGGTGACGATGATGACCGGAAGCACGCGGCTCCAGCGTGCCACCGCCTCCACCGCGCCCGCAAGCGGCACGCTCTGGCGGCCCAGCGCATCGGTAAAGGCCGTGGCCATCACCTGTGCGTCCAGATCGGCGCGCCCGACGGCGGCGAGGAACTGCTCAAACCGGCGCACACGCAGTTCCTTCTGCGTGATGCCGCCCTGCTCCAGCAGCCGCCAAAGCGCGGCGTTGATGTCGGAATATACAGCCAGCAGCGCGTCCGTCGCCTCCATGCCCATCCGGGCGCAGGCCTCGGCAAAGGCGTTTTCCTCGGCCTTGCCAAAGTCAAACAGGGTGTCGTCCGCGTCGCACAGCAGCAAATCGTATCGGGTTTTCATAGATTCTCTCCTTCATTGATGGCAGGCCCGCGGCCTGCGGATACGTTTTCATTGTATCACAGACGAGCCGCATTTGAAAAGATGCGCGGCACATCAAGTTTTTTCCAGTTTTTTCAAGCATTTTCCCAGAATACAACAAAGCTGCGGGTCATGCGCCGCAGCTTTGCAGGGGTCATTCGTCGCGCAGCATATCGCTTCGGCCGCCGGAAACGAGGTCAATGTTCTCATACCGGTCTGCGTCGTCAATCAGCGCACTCAGGCCGTGCGCCACGCACAGATCCGGCTCGTCAGCCAGCGTCGTGCGGATACGGAGCTGATCGGAGATCACCTCCGCCAGCCCAAAGAGCTGTGCGCCGCCACCGGAGAGCGTGATGCCCTCGTCAAAGATGTCGCTCGCCAGCTCAGGCGGCGTGCGCTCGATGATGCGGTGCAGTGCGCTGATGAGGTCGCGCAGCGGTTCGTCCAGCGCCTCAATCAGCTCCTCGGAATTGACGGTCACCGCACGCGGCAGGCCGGATACCAAGCTTCTGCCGCAGGCGTCCATCTCCAGCCTCGCACCGCGCATCCGCGCGGAGCCGATGTTCACCTTCAGCTCCTCTGCCGTGCGTGCGCCGATCAGCAGGTTGTGCTTCTTGCGCAGGTAGTCGATGATCGCCTCATCAAACCGATCGCCGCCGTTGTCCAGAATGTCCCAGACGATCTGATGACCGAAGGAGAACACGGAGACATTGGTGCGGCCGCCGCCCACGTCGATATTCATGCGGCCATACGGCTGGTCGATGCGGATGCCCGCGCCGATGGCCGCGGCGACATTCTCATCCACCGGCACCACGCCGCGCACGCCCGCATCCACGATCACGTCCACCAGCGTCTGCCGCTCGCTGGGCGCCATGCCGCCCGGCAGCGCCAGCAGCAGCCTTGGCCGGAATGCGGCGCGCTTGCCCACCACCTTGCGAATGAAATAGCGCAGCATCTTGCTGACCAGATCAAAGCTGCGGATGCGCCCGTCGCGCAGCGGCCGCTCCACGATCAGCCCGGCGGGCGTGCGCCCGTACATCCTGCGCGCCTCCTCGCCGACCGCCACCACGTCGCGCGTCTGCCGGTCATACGTCACATACGCAGGCTCGCTGAGCACAAGGCCCTTGCCCTGCACCACCATATGCAGGGTGGACGTACCCAGATCCAGCCCCAGTTCATCTACGCCAAACATACCTTACTCCTCTTCATCCAACGGTTCTGTGCGTCCCTGTGCGGGCAGATCGCGCCTGCACGCATACCGCCTGCGCGTGGCCTCGCCCCCGCGCAGATGGCGCTCCGCCTTGTTGCGTTCAAACACCGCCGCCACCTCCCGCGCCAGCGGCGGGGAAAGAAGCGGCAGGCGCGTCTCCATGTCCTTATGTACGGTCGATTTGGAGATCCCAAGCAGCCGGGCAGTCTGGCGCACGGTCGCGCCGGTTCCGGCGATGATCTCCGCTGCCCGAATCACCCTGCCGCTGATCGCCTGATTCACGCGCATCCCCCCAGACAGTCTCGTTCCGGGCTATCCTATGCGGGGATGCGAAAAAGGTTCCTCCGTCGGTCAGTCAAAATACGCCAGCGCGGCGGGCTCCTCACCATCGTAGAGCACGCGCATCAGCGTCAGCCCACGGGCGGGCGCGGTCTGCCCCAGCGCGAGGCGGTCGCCCGTCTCGATGGCGCGGGCAAACGCGCCGCACGCACGCCGCCCCGTGCCAATTTCCATCAGCGTACCGGCGATGATGCGCACCATGTTGTACAAAAAACCGTCGCCCAGCACATACAGCGTCACCCAATCGCCGCTGCGGCGCACCTGTGCGCGATAGATCGTGCGCACGGTGCTGGTTGCCACGCTTCCGCTGGCGGCAAATGCCGCAAAATCGTGCGTGCCCAGAAGCGCCTGCGCCTCCTCATGCATGCGCTGCGCATCCATCGGCAGCGGCATATGCGCCGCATACTGCCTGCCGATGGCGCAGTCATGCCGTCCGTTCCAGAATACATAGCGGTACACCTTGCCGCAGGCGCTGTACCGGGCGTGAAACCCCTCGGGCGCAGCCGAGCTCTCCCGGATACGGATATCCGGCGGGAGCATGGTGTTGAGCGCAAAGGCCAGCTTCGGCGGGGGAATCCGCGTCGCGCTGTCCACGTGTGCGCAAAGCCCCGCAGCGTGAACGCCCGCATCCGTCCTGCTCGAGCCGGTGATGGACGTGCGCTCACCCGTCAGCCGGGCAAAGGCCTCCTCCAGCGTCTGCTGAACGCTGGGGCCGTTGATCTGCCTCTGCCAGCCGCAGTAAGCCGTGCCGTCGTACTCGCAGATCAGCTTCAGGCGGCACATCCCCTCCGGCGGATGGTCTGCCGCGCTGGGGCGGTGCTTGCTGTGCAGCGTCAGCTTATCCAAGCAGCCGTCCCTCCGCCACAATCACCGCGATGAACGCCGCCATGGACAGCGCACCCATCACGTCCAGCCGCGTATAGCGCAGCTCGCGCAGGCGGGTGCGGTGGTCGCCGCCGCGATAGCAGCGCGCCTCCATCGCCATCGCCAGATCGTTCGCCCGGCGGAACGCGCTGACAAACAGCGGCACCAGCAGGGGGATCATCGCCTTGGCGCGGGCAATCAGGTTGCCGCTTTCAAAGTCCGCGCCGCGCGCCATCTGCGCCTTCTGAATCTTATCCGTCTCCTCCAGCAGCGTGGGGATGAAGCGCAGCGCAATGGTCATCATCATCGCCAGCTCATGCGCCGGGAAGTGGAAGCGCTGAAGCGGATGCATCAGCCGCTCCAGACCGTCGGTGAGCTGCACGGGGCTGGTGGTCAGCGTCAGCACGGACGTGCCCATCACAAGGAACACCAGCCGCAGCGCAAAGTAAATCGCCTTTTCCACAGCCTCGCGCGTCAGCGTGAAGAAGCCCAGCGTGAAAATCGGCGTCTCTCCCTGCACAAAGAACAGGTTCAGCACAAAGGTGAACAGAATGATGAAGCGCAGCGGCTTCACGCCCTTGAGCAGAAAGGAGAACTTGATCCCCGACAGGCGCACCACCAGATACAGGAACGCCAGCGCCAGCAGATAACCCGGCAGGTTGCCCACCATGAACACACCCACGATGTACACAATCGTCAGAATGAGCTTCATGCGCGGGTCCATGCGGTGGATGACGGAATCGCCGGGGAAATACTGGCCCAGCGTGATGTCTTTAAGCATGCCGGTCTCCCTTCGCGACGATCGCCTCGATCGCCGCCTTGATCTCTTCGATGCGGTAAACGCCCTCCGGGATGTTCATCCCGCGCTCGCGCAGCTTGGCTGCAAGCTGCACAGCCTGCGGCACGTCCAGCCCCATGCCCCTCAGCTCCTCGCCGCAGGCAAACACGTCGCGCGGCGTGCCGTCCATGACGACCTCGCCGTGGTTCATGACGATGACACGGTCGGCCAGAGAGGCCACGTCGTCCATCGAATGGCTGACCATCACGATGGTTGTGCCGACTTCCTCGTGCAGCCGCTTGATGAGGCCGAGAATCTCCTCCCGACCGCGCGGGTCAAGCCCTGCGCACGGCTCATCCAGCACCAGCACCTGCGGCTCCATCGCCAGCACACCGGCGATGGCCACGCGGCGCATCTGTCCGCCCGACAGCTCAAAGACCGAGCGCTCGTGCAGGCTATCGTAATCAAGCGATACGCGGCGCATCGCCTCGCGCACGCGGCGCTCAATCTCCTGCGCCTCCAGCCCCAGATTGCGCGGGCCGAACGCGATGTCCTTTTCCACCGTCTCCTCAAAGAGCTGGTTTTCCGGGTACTGGAACACCAGACCCACCCGCTGGCGAATCGCCCGGCGGTCGGTGGCCTTGTCTGCCAGATCCATGCCGTCCACCAGCACGCGGCCGGAGGTCGGCATAATCAGGCCGTTGAGGTGCTGCACCAGCGTGCTCTTGCCGCTGCCCGTGTGGCCGATGAGGCCGATGAACTCGCCATCCTCAATGGTCAGGTTCACATCGGAGAGCGCCTTCGTCTCGTACGGCCCGCCGGCCATGTATACGTAATTCAGGTGTTCGATGACAATCGACATACTTCCTCCACCATCTCGTCCACCGTCAGCACGTCCGCACGCACATTCAGGCCGTCCTTCCGGAGCATATGCGCCAAATCCGTCATCGGCGGCACGTCCAGCCCCAGCGCACGCAGCTCGTCCACCTTGGTGAACACCTCGCGCGGCGAGCCGTTCATGGCAATATTGCCCTCGTCCATCACGATGACGTAATCCGCCGTCGCCGCCTCGCTCATGTAGTGCGTGATGATGACGACGGAGATGCCCTCCTCTTTGTTGAGGCGGTGTACGGTATTCATCACCTCCGCGCGCCCGCTCGGGTCGAGCATCGCGGTCGATTCATCCAGAATGATGACGTCCGGCTTCATCGCCAGCACCCCGGCGATGGCCACGCGCTGCTTCTGTCCGCCGGAGAGCATATGCGGCGCCTTCTTGGCGTACTGGGTCATATTGACCGCCTTGAGCGCCTCGTCGATGCGCACGCGGATCTCCTTGGGCTCCACGCCGTTGTTCTCCAGCCCGAAGGCCACGTCCTCCTCCACCACCGTCGCCACGATCTGGTTATCCGGATTCTGGAACACCATGCCCGCGTGCTGGCGGATATCAAAGACGAGATCATCCTCCCGCGTATCCAGACCGCAGACCCAGACCGTGCCGCCCGTGGGCACATACAGCGCGTTGAACAGCTTCGCCAGCGTGCTCTTGCCGCTGCCGTTGTGGCCGAGAATGGCGAGGAACTCGCCGTTGCGCACGCGCATGGTCACGCCGTTGACGGCGTTCTTCTGTGCGTCGGGGTACGCATAGGACAGCATGCTCGCAATGATCCTGTTCTTTTCGTAGCTGGCCAAATTGGGTTTCCTCCAAAGCAAAAAGTTCGGACGGAAGGATGTCCCCCTCCGTCAGTGGCCGTCCGTCGCCGTCAGTTGAAGGTGACGACCTCTTCCTCCGGCTCCTGCGCCGGCTCCAGCGCTGTCACATACAGCACCGGGCCCACGCCCTTGTACTGGCGGCGCTCCTCCGCCTGCACGCGCGCCGTCACCATCTGCCAAGACTTCTGCGCCGGAATGGGCAGACCGTTGGCCTTGGCGATGAAGCCGATGAAGCGGATGTCATCCGCACAGCAGACCATGCCCATGCGGCCCGGCACATACTCGTCCCGGCCGATGTTGCGTCCCTTGTAGATATAGCCCTTGAAGCGGACGGTCTTGCCATCGTAGTTCTCCGGGTTCTCGCTCGCATCCAGATAGAAGATGCCAAAGTCCCGATCCTCGATCTCGATGATCGGCGCATCCATATCGTAGGGCGGGGGCATACCCGCGCCATAGTCCTCGCTGGTGCCGTCGTCATTCTCAAAATAGAGCGACGCCTGCGGGTTCATGGAGCGCACGTTGCGGTCGCGGATGAGCTGACGGGTCTCCTCCGTCGCGCGGTTGAACACCACCATATCCGCATCCGTGATGTGCTGAAGCATACGCTGACCCATGTTCTTGGCGTACAGGTCAAACGTCTCCGCATTCACCGTGGTGATGATCTGGAAGATTTCCAGCACCTTCGGCGTGCGGCCGATGGCTGCATCCAGATCCCACATACCGTTCATCTCGATGATGACGCGCTCAGGATGATGCTTGCGCACAAATGCGCGCAGCGTATCCTCGTTGTACTCCTCCTCGTCCTCAATGCACTCCAGTACGGTGTGGTATTTCTTGAGGAACGCCGGGTCAAACTCCTCCATGCCCTCCTCGCACTGGATCAGCAGCGTGCTTTCGTCCCGGGTAAAGCCCGGATCGGCCAGCACGCTGGCGATGAAGGAGGTCTTGCCGCTCTCCAAAAAGCCGGCGAACATATATACCGGAATCGCCATGTCTTTCCCTCCGAAAAACGCTGATTACACGCCGAAGAGTTCCTTGAGTCCCTCTTCCTTAAGTCCGCTGCCGATCACGCACAGGCGGCCGGTCACGTCCGCCGCGCCCTTGCGGATGTTCTGCTCGCCCGGCGTGTAGTCAAAGTGCAGCCAGCCGCCCTCCGCGCAGGGAATGATGCCCTTGGCACGCAGCACCACGCCGTAGGCTTCGCCGTCCAGCGCCGTCAAGATGTCCGAAAGCTCCTGCTCGCCGAACGCCTTGACCGTCTCCACGCCCCAAGAGGTGAACACCTCGTCCGCATGGTGGTGGCCGTGATGGTCGTGATGATGCTCATGATCGTGGCAGCCGCAGGTGCAATGCTCGTCATGCTCATGATGATGCTCATGTTCATGATCGTGCTCATGATCGTGATCGTGGCAGCCGCAGGTGCAATGCTCGTCATGCTCATGATGATGCTCGTGTTCATGATCGTGATCGTGGCAGCCGCAGGTGCAATGCTCGTCATGCTCATGATGATGCTCGTGTTCATGATCGTGATCGTGGCAGCCGCAGGTGCAGTGCTCGTCATGCTCGTGATGATGCTCATGATCGTGATGATGCTCGTGCATCACCGTCTCCAGCATCTCCTCCGCCAGCGTCTGATCCTGCTCCATGGCGGCGAGAATCTGTTCGCCGGTCAGCTCGTCCCACGGCGTGGTGATGATGCGCGCCTTGTCGTTGTGCTCGCGCAGCAGCGCCACAGCCGCCTCCAGCTTGCTCTGGCTCATCTTGCCGGTGCGGGAGAGCAGAATGGTGCCCGCGTATTCGATCTGGTTGAGGAAGAACTCGCCGAAGTTCTTGATGTACATACGGCACTTCATCGCATCCGCGACGGTGACAAAGCTGCCCATGTGCGCCTCGTCGATGTCCTTCTCCACACCCTCGACGGCGCGGATGACGTCGGAGAGCTTGCCCACGCCGGACGGCTCAATGAGGATGCGGTCGGGGTGGTACTGCTCGATCACCTTGCGCAGCGCCACGCCGAAATCGCCCACCAGACTGCAGCAGATGCAGCCGGAGTTCATCTCCGTCACCTCAATGCCGGCCTCCTTCATGAAGCCGCCGTCGATGCCGATCTCACCAAACTCGTTCTCAATCAGGACGACCTTTTCATTAGAAAGGGCTTCCTTGAGCAGCTTCTTGATGAGCGTGGTCTTGCCCGCGCCGAGGAAGCCGGAAAAAATATCAATCTTCGTCATGTCTATCGCTCCTTTTCAGGTTCAAACGCACAAAAAGAAAAACAGTTGGAAAATAGGATTCCAACTGTATATTGTACACCACTTTTCATTGCAATACAAGTAATTTCCCGGAATTGCGCCAAAAGTGGCGATTGACCCGTGCAGGAAAAACGCCGAAGCGGCGCGAATAAGAAAAATCATCAATCTTGTCGGAAAGGAGAATGTCCGCCATGAAGCCCAGCAGAGAAAATGTATTTCTTGTGATGGCAAAGCTGGAACAGAGCGGCTCCCTGCGGGGCGATGACGGCCCGCTGTCCGTCTTTGTCTCCGACCGAGTGGGCGCACAGCGTCTGCATCCCACGCAGCTCTCCGTGCGCATCAGCGGCGACGCCGTCTTTGTGCGCTTTTCGCGCCTGCCCTTCGTGCGCCCCTATGTCTATTCCCGTCAAGCACTGCGTGCGGCGAAGCTGTAAATCTTATTGTCTGATGAGAACGCATGATACGCGCGAAGCGAAGGAGGGAGTCTGAGGGACAGTGTCCCTCAGGCGGGTTTTAGGGCGGCAGCCCTAACGTCTATTCGTGCGCAGCACGGGTTCCAAGGGGCAGGGAGCGAAGCGTTACCTGCCCCCGAACAAGTTGCTTTTTCCTGTACATCTCAGAGCAATTCATTGTTTTTGAGCGCGCGACGATGCGAGTTTCCCGAATCGCACAGTTCTCTCCATCGTGAAGTCATGCAAACAAGGCCGTTAAGGCGCGAAGCGTTCCTGACGAGGGTTTTGCACATGGCTTTTTTTAATTCAGAAACAGCATTATATTTTTTCTGATGAGAACGCACGGTAAGCACGCCGTTTATTCATTGAACTTATTCTCGCAAATCAAACCCGTTTCAATCGTAGACCGCTCCGCGGTCTGCTCTGAAACTCCTTTTTCTCTTATGAGGAGGCTACGTTGGGACTGCCGTCCCAAACCCTGCTTGGGGATTTCATCCCCAAACCCCTTCTT
>JAXJLD010000034.1:0-42847 GCA_036297385.1 Christensenellales bacterium
GCCAAACTCAATCGACGTCCACGCAAATGCCTCGACTGGAAGTCTCCCTTTGAGGTGTTCTTCAATACGCTGTTGCACTTGACTTGACAATTCAAGATTAAAAAAATTTATGATAAATTTGTCTGAAATACACACAATGGGTGTGTGCGAAGAATGAGGAAAAAGCAGTCTGCACCTCAATTTGTACACAGTTTTTTGTGTGCTGAGCCAAGGGTTGATCGCTTAACCTGACAGGAAAGAATAGCCCTATCAGTTGACTGTAAAATGGTAATATGCTAGTATATACTCAAATTGTGTGCCGAAATATTCTATTATCTATCATAACAAGACAGGAGTGGAAATATGCCGCCGAAACAGAGAATCACAAGGGAAATGATTCTGGAAAAATCGTTTGAGATGTTCTGCCGCGATGGTATGGACGTGGTCAATGCGCGTTCTGTGGCCAAGGCGCTGAACTGCTCGACGCAGCCGATCTTCAGCTACTTTGCCGGTATGCAGGATCTCAAGACGACGCTGGAGGACAAGGCGAAAGCGCAGCTTTTGTCCGCCGTTCATGTGGAAGATCAGTCGGGTGATCCGCTGGTCAACGTGGGCTGCGCGTATACGCGCTTTGCCTGCGAGCAGCCGAAGCTGTTTGAGTATCTGTTCATGATGCGTCAGGACGATCTGCTCTATCCCTACAGCAATGAAGACCTGCACAACCAGATGGTGAGCCGCGAGGCGGAGTACACCGGGTTGACGAGGGAGCAGACTGAGCTGCTCTGTATGCAGATGTCCATCTACATCCACGGTCTGGCCGTGGTGAGCGCCGCCAAGCACGCCGACTTTACGCCGGAGACCATGGCGAAGATGATTGCCGACACGCAGAAGATGACCGTGAAGGGCATCCGCAGCATGGCGGAGGATCTGTAAAACTGAATCAGACGATAAAGCGCGAGCCGCCCCGATCCAACCGGGGCGGCTCGTTTTTGCTGTGCGCATGGGGCGCTTGATCTTGTTCTAAACGACTTAGAGCCGAATAAAGCTTTATAACAGCATTACACGATCGTCAGCGCGCCATCAGCCTGCATGACAATGCTATGGGTATAGAACGACTCCAGCGCACGGATCATGTACGCCACATCCGCACATCCGGCGGTTTCGTAGCTGGAGTGCATGGCAAGCTGCGCCAGACCGATATCCACGGTGTTCATGGAGGCGTGCTTGTTGGCGATATTGCCCAGCGTGGAGCCGCCCAGCATATCGGAGCGGTTGGCAAAGTGCTGCACCGGCACATCCGCCATGCCGCACAGCGCCGCAAAGACCGCGCAGGAAACCGCGTCGGTGGTGTACTTCTGATTGGCGTTATGCTTGATGACCACGCCGCCGTTCATCATCGTGCGGTTCTGCGCATCGTATTTTTCGGGATGGTTGGGATGGACGGCGTGCGCGTTGTCGGCGGAGACCATGAAGCTGGCAGCCAGCGCGGCGCGCAGCTCGCTGTCCGAAGCGCCCAGCGCAGCACCTGTGCGCATGAGCACGTCGGTCAGGAAGGTGGAATCCGCGCCCTGCTTGGAGCCGCTGCCCACTTCCTCGTTGTCAAACACAGCTAGCACGTTGATATGGCCTTCGGCCTTGGCGGCGAGGAAGGCCTGCATGGAGGTATAGGCGCACTCGAGGTCGTCGATGCGCGGGCAGGAGAAGAACTCATTGTTCGCACCCCAGACCGTGCCTGGCATCCGCGTATACAGGAACAGATCCTGCGCACAGACGGCTTCCTCGCTTACGCCTGCCGCACGGGCGATTTCGGCCTTGAGCTGACCGCGGCTCTGCGCATCGCCGTAGACCGGCAGCAGATCCACCTGCGGATTGTACTTGTAGCCGTCGTTGATTTCGCGGTTGAAGTGGATGGGCATATTGGGGATGAGGACTGCATCGCGGTCGAGATCAATCAGCTTCGCCTTCAGCGCGTTCCCCTCGCGCACGAGTACACGGCCAGCGATGGAAAGCGGACGATCCAGCCACGAGGACATAATCATGCCGCCGTAGCGCTCCACGTTCAGGCGGATGCAGCCTGCGGACTCATCCTCGCACAGGTGCTTGAGCTTGAATGTCGGAGAATCGCTGTGGGAGGAGACGATTTGGAAGTGCGCAAAGCCGCTCTCCGGCACCGCAAAGGCGATGACGCTGGAGAGATTGCGCGTCACATAGTATCGCCCGCCGGGCACAACCATCCACGGCTGGGTTTCGGAAAGCGGGGTGAAGCCCTGCGCGTCGAGCGCATCGCAGATGGAGCGAACGGCGTGGAACGCGCTGGGGGACTGCTGAATGAAGTGAAGAAAGGACTGCACATGATCGGCCATGGAAAACCCTCCTGTATGATTCGATAGGGACATTATATATGCAGGGGCGTGTCCATGTCAAATACGAGGCGGCAGCAAGCGCCGCCTTGATTGCAGAATGCGGCGGTGGCCCCGTGCGCCCGTGCAATTTGCTCGACGAGATGAAGCCCCAGAATGTGCGGCGCGTTTTCACCGGGCGCTTCTCCGTGCAGGATGCGCAGCACGGCGGGCGGATAGCCCGCGCCATCGTCCTGCACGCACAGCGTCAGGCGGCTTTTGTCGTATGCGGCGGAGAGCGTGATGGTGCAGCCCTCGGGGTTGTGGCGTGCGCTGTTGAGCAGCAGGTTGGTGAGGGCGCGGTGCAGCAGCGCACCGTCTGCGACGAGCTGCATATGCTCGGCTTCGGCATCCAGCGAGAGGGTCAGCGTGCAGCGGTTTGCCGCGCCGCTGTTGACGAAGTCGGCAGCGCACTGGCGCAGGAACGGCCCGACGGCAAGCGCCTGTGCGCGCAGGGGCTGCGCGTCATACTGCAATTTGGAGGTGAGGTTCAGATCCTCGATCAGCGTGCCGATTCGGCGGCTCTGCCGCGCGATGGTGCTCGCCTTCTCCCGCTGGGCGGGCGTGGCGTGCGGGTCTCCGCCAATCTGCTCGGCATAGCCCAAGATCAGCGCCAGCGGCGTGCGGATATCGTGCGAAACGCCGGCAATCCACTGCGTGCGTGCATTGTCCCTGCGGGCAAGCTGGGCGCTCTGGGCGGCCAGCCGGTCGCTGAGGGCGTTGAGCTTTTCCGCCAGCTCGCCGGACAGCCCGCGCGTATCGAGCGATACCATGCCCCCTTCGGCCAGCGTATCCAGCCCCTGCCCGATGCCCAGCAGGCTGCGCCCCGCGCGGAAGCTGAGGTACAGGCAGGCGGCGAGGATGAGCACGCCATCCAGCAGCAGGAGCGGGAAACACAGCCCGATCAGGGAGCGCATGAGATTGCTGTCCATGTACAGATCCAGCCGGGTGATGCTGCCCTTGGGCATACCCGTCACCAGCAGGCCGAAATCGTTGCGGTAGACGAAGATGGGGTGATCGTCCAGATACCAGCGGGTGAACGCGGCAATTTGCCCGCTGGTGTAGCGGTGGTTGAGGTGGGGCGGCAGATCGTGCGACCAGATGACGCGCCCCTCATCATCCAGCAGCATGGCAAAGGCGTAGTGCGCCATCCAGTCCTCCAGCCGCGTTTCATCGGGCAGGATGCGTCCGTCTGCGGTCTGCGAAAAGGATTCGGCAAAGCGGCCGATCTGATACGGGCCGCCGCTCTGCCGGCTGCCGTAGTGGATGACCACGCCCAGCAGCGTGGCGGCGTTGACGAGCAGCAGCGCGGTCACGATGGCGAAGGCGGCCGCGACATGGCGGCGGATGAGGCGGGAGAGGGTTTTCATGGCGTGTCCTCCGGGGCGAGACGGTAGCCCAGACCGCGCACGGTGAGCAGAAGGCGCGGCTGGGAGGGCTGGGCCTCGATTTTTTCGCGCAGATGGCGGATGTGGACGTTCAGGCTGTTTTCACAGCCGTAGTAGCCCACGCCCCAGACGCGCTCGCACAGCGCATCATAGGTGACGACACGGCCCCGGTTCTGCACCAGCACGGCGAGGAGCTGGCGCTCGGTGGCGGTCAGCGCCATCGTCTGCCCATCTGCGCGCACGAGGGTGGAGTCATCCATCCGCAGCAGGGTATCGCCCAGACGGACGGGCGCGGGCGCGGAAAGCTCCGCGCGATAGGCGCGGCGCAGGATGGTGCGCATACGCAGAAGAAGCTCCTGTGTGAGAAAGGGCTTGGTGAGGTAATCGTCTGCGCCCAGCCCCAGCCCGAAGAGACGGTCGCCGTCCGCATCGCGCGCGGATAAGAACAGGGCGGGTACATCGCAGCGGGCGTGCAGCTCCTGAAAGAGCGCAAAGCCGTCGCCATCGGGCAGGTTGACGTCCAGCACCATGATGTCCGGCTGTCTGCGGGCAAAGGCTTCCCGCGCCGCACGCACACAGTCCGCGCAGGTCACATCGGCAAAGCCCGCGCCGTGCAGCGCGGACTGAATCATCGTCAGCAGCTCGTGGTTGTCGTCCACCAGCAGGACGCGGGCTTCCTCTGGGGTGTGCATGGGGCAGGCCTCCTTGTCAATCGCTGCGTTCATTATAGCACATGGCGGCGGGGGCTGGAGCGCGTACCGTGCAGATTAAGGCAATCTTAAGCTGAACGACAGGAGAGCATAAGCTTGGTGCGCTATGATGGGAGCATCAAAGGAGGACAGGCTTATGGAGAACATTCTGGAAACGAACGCCCTGACCAAGCGCTATGGCGGCGTGACGGTGGTGAACGGGGTGAGCCTTGCGGTGCCGCAGGGCAGCGTATACGGCTTTATCGGCCCCAACGGCGCGGGCAAGACGACGACGATGAAGATGCTGCTGGGGCTGGCGAAGGCGAGCGGCGGCAGCATCCGCATGATGGGCATGGAGATGAACGAGGGCAACCGGCTGACGCTGCTGCGCCAGACCGGCTCGCTGATCGAGTCGCCTTCCTGTTATGGACACCTGACGGCGCGGGAGAACCTGCGCATCGTGACGCGGCTCAAGGATGTGCCGGAAAAGGACATCGAGCGCGTGCTGCGCATCGTGCATCTGGACAAGGAACAGCGCAAGGTGCGTGCATATTCGCTGGGTATGCGCCAGCGGCTGGGCATTGCACAGGCGATGCTGGGGCAGCCCCGGCTGCTCATCCTCGATGAGCCGACAAACGGGCTCGACCCGGAGGGCATCCATGAGATGCGCGATATGCTGCGCAGCCTGCCGCGGGAGACGGGGACGACGGTGCTGGTATCCAGCCATTTGCTGGGCGAGATGGAGCTGTTTGTCGATCATGTGGGCATCATCGACCACGGCAGGCTGCTGTGGCAGGGGTCGCTGTCGAGGCTTCAGGCGGAGCGCGGCGGCGAGGTGATCGTCACGCGGCGCAGTCGGACGCTGGAGGAGATCTTTCTGGAGCTGATCCGCGAGCGGGAGGAGGAGAAGCGGGCATGAAAACAGCCATCTATGTGGAACGCATCAAGGCGAAGCGCCGCGGCGACCTGCTGCTGGCGGTGGGTGTGGGGCTGCTGACGGCGCTGAGCGCGGGCGGAAGGCCCCAGAGCGAGTGGCAGTTTGCCGCGGGCTATTCGGCCATGACGCTCAATCTGGCGCTGATGAACGCGGTGGTCATGCCGCTGACGATGGCGGCTGTGGCCAGCAGGCTCTGGGACGTGGAGACGAAGGGCAATGGCTGCCGCCTGCTGTACACGCTGCAAAGCCGGGAAAGCCTGTTTGCCGCCAAGGCGCTGTGGGGCATGGGGCTGAATGTCGTGCTGTGCCTGACGGAAGGCGCGGTGTTCCTGCTCGCGGGACGCCTGTGGGGCTTTACGCAGGCGCTGGATGCCTTGCGCACGCTGTGGCTTCTGGGTTCCACGTTCGCAGTCAACGCGCTGCTGTTCTTTGCGCTGCTGTTTTTGTCCGTGCGCTCAGGCACGCAGGTCGCGCCGCTGGCTGTTGGGCTGGGTGGAAGCCTGCTGGGCGTGTTCACGGCCTATATGCCGGAAAGGATAGCGTACTGCCTGCCGTGGGCGTACTATGTGCCGATGGCAGCAATGCGTATGCACTACGATAAGGCGGTGCGCATCGCCACATTTGAGCCGCTTCCGCTGCCCGTGGGGCTGCTGGCGGTGACGGTGCTGTGTGCGGCGGCGGCTTATGCGCTGGCTTGGCGTGCCGTGCGCCGTCAGGAGGTGTGAGCCATGGTGATGCGATGCATCCGCGCGGAGATGGACAAGCTGCGCGGCGCGAAAATCTGGTGGGTGTTCGCGCTGCTGCCGCTGATCTCGGCGGCCTACGGAACATTCAATTTTATGGCGAATCAGGAGATCCTGACGGAAGGCTGGTACAGCCTGTTCACGCAGCATACGCTGTTTTATGCGCTGTTCTTCTTCTCGCCGATGGTGGGTGTATATGCGGCGTACCTGTGGCGGCTGGAGCATTTGGGCGGTATGCATATGCTCATGACCATGCCGGTGCCGCCGCTGTGCCTGTTTGCCGCCAAGGGCGTCGCCATGCTCGTCCTGACGGCAGCAACACAGGTATGGGTGTATGGGCTGTATGCGCTTTGCGGCAGGGTGATTTGCGGTCTGCCGGGCTGGCCGCCGGCGCAGATTCTGTTGTACATGGCGCGTGGGCTGCTGGGCGCATTGCCCATCATTGCCTTGCAGCTTCTGCTGTCCATGGTGATCCGCAGCTTTGCCGCGCCGGTGCTGGCGGCGCTGGTTGGCGGCGTGGCGGGCATGATGTTCGTGGCGAAGGATGTGGGGCTATGCTGGCCGTATGCGCTGGTGCTGCTGGGCATGAATGCCAATCACGCGGAGGATCAGCTCGCCGGGGATGCAGGGGCATATGTGCTGGTGTGTCTGGGCTTTGCGGCGCTCTTCACGCTGCTGGCGCAGGTGTGGCTGACCCGGCGCGATGTGCGGAGCTGACGCTGTTTCCAGACGAAGCGGGTTGATAAGCGCGAAACAAAAAATGGAACCCGAGGGACAGCGTCCCTCGGGTTCCATTCTTGGCTTTGCGCGGTATAAGGTGTGTTGGAATGAAAACAGGCTTAGAGGATGCCGGAGAGGAAGATCACAAGGATCAGCACCGGCAGCACGAACTGGAAGAACGGCTTGAGCTTGGGGGAGAGCTTGAGGCCCTTGCCCGTGTTGGCTTCAGCCAGATAGTTGTCAAAGCCCCAGCCCCACTTGGTGGTGCAGAAGAGCAGGTAGACCAGCGAGCCCAGCGGCAGCAGCAGGTTGCTCACGAGGAAATCCTCGGTATCCAGCACGTCGCGGCCGCCGATGAGGCGCAGATCGGAGAGCACGTTGTAGCCCAGCAGGCACGGCATGGAGGCGACCAGCACAAACAGGCAGTTGATGACGACGGCCTTGCGGCGGCTCCAGCCGAACATATCGATGCAGTTGGAGAGCAGGTTTTCAAACACGGCGATGACCGTGGTGAAGCTGGCAAACGTCATGAACAGGAAGAACAGCGTGCCCCAGAGGCGGCCGCCTGCCATGTTGGCAAAGACGTTGGGCAGGGTGACGAAGATCAGCGAGGGGCCGGAATCCGGCTGCACGCCGAAGGAGAAGCTGGCCGGGAAGATAATCAGGCCGCTCATCAGCGCCACAAAGGTATCCAGCAGGCAGATGCGCACGGCCTCGCCGGGCAGCGTGTTCTCGCGCGTCATGTAGGAGCCGAAGATCTCCATGGCGGCAATGCCCAGACTCAGCGTGAAGAAGGACTGGTTCATCGCGGCGGTGATGACGGAGAAGAAGCCCTGTTCCTTCGCACGCGCCAGATCGGGCAGCAGGTAGAACTTGATGCCTTCGCCCGCGCCCGGCAGCAGACAGCTATTGACAGCCAGCATGATGATGAGCAGCAGCAGCGACGCCATCATGAACTTGGAGATGCGCTCAAGTCCCTTGCGCAGGCCGAAGCTGACCACGGCAAAGCCCAGCAGCACGATGGCGACCATGAACACGGTCATCTCCACCGGGTTTTGCAGCATCTGACCGAACACGCCGCTGACGGCCTCGCCCTCCAGCCCGGAGAACGCGCCGGTGAGAAAGCGGAAGAAGTAATCGAGCATCCATCCGGCTACGGTCGTATAGTACATCATCAGCAGGTAGCAGCCGGCAATGCAGAACCAGCCGTGAATGTGCCACTTGCTGCCCGGCTTTTCAAGCGCCTGATAGCCCTGAACGGCGCCCTTGCGGCTGGCGCGTCCAACAGCCAGCTCCATGGTGAGCACCGGCACGCCCATGACCAGCAGGAAGAGCAGGTAGAACACCACAAACAGGCCGCCGCCGTTTTGACCGGCGACATAGGGAAAGCGCCAGACATTGCCGATGCCAATGGCGCATCCGGCGCTTACCAGCAGGAAACCGAGACGGGATTGGAAGCTGTCGCGTTTCATGTTCATTCTCCTTTGTTCAAACGGTTGGAACCGTATATGTGCAAACTTTAGCAGAATGAACGGCAAAAGTCAATTGTTTTAGCCGCAAAAAAGCGGAAAAATAGCATTTTTGTCAACCTGCGCCGTCGAAACGGGGGAAAATAACGGATGCTGCGGCCTGTTACAGCGCACGCAGGAACCATTGATGGCTGGCGTAGTCTCCCCATGCGTGCGGGACACGCAGGCCATAATACATCAGTTCGTCGCCGCCATAGGTTCGCCCGGTATCGAGGTCACGATAGGTAAGCGTTTTGTCAAGCCCGGACAGACGCAGGAGGCCGTCCTTCGAGTTGGGCATGGCCTGCGCAAAGACGTGCGTGACCACGGCCTCGCGCCGGTCGGCGGAGACGCACATCCATGCGGCTTCATTGCCGGCGAAGGGAGAACGCAGGCGGTAGTATTCGCCGTAGAGCAGCAGGGGCTGCATCTCGCGCACGCGGCGGTTGAGCGTGCGGATGGCGGCGATGTCCTCGTCCGAGAGCCGGGTCAGGTCCAGCTCATAGCCGTATGTGCCGCCCATGGCAACGGCGGCACGGGTGGCGAGCGGTGTGCAGCGCCCCGTCTGGTGATTGGGGACGGCGGAGACGTGTGCGCCCATGGTGCTGGGCGGGAACACCAGCGAGGTGGCGTGCTGGATGCCGCAGCGCATCCAAGCGTCGGTATCGTCCGTACACCACGCCTGCGGCATGAAGCACATCATGCCCAGATCAAACCGGCCGCCGCCGCCCGCGCAGCTTTCAAACAGCACGTCCGGGAACTGGGCGGTGATGCGGCGCATGAGGTCGTACACGCCGAGAATGTGCCGGTGCGCCTGCTCCTGCTGCCGCTCCGGCGGGAGCGCTGCACTGCCCCATGGAGTGATAAAGCGGTTCATATCCCACTTGACGTAATCGACGCGGGCGCGGCGAAGCGCATCGGAGATGGCGTTCACGATGTAATCACGCACCTCGGCGCGGGAGAGATCCAGAACGAGCTGGTTGCGCGACTCGATGCGCGGATAGCCCGGCGCATGGATGCACCAGTCCGGGTGGGCGCGGTACAGCTCGCTGTCCGGGGAGACCATCTCCGGCTCCACCCACAGGCCAAACTGGAGGCCCATCGCATGGATCTTTTCGCTCAGCCCGGACAGCCCGCCGGGCAGCTTGCGCGTGTCGTCCGTCCAGTCGCCCAGCGAGGAATGGTCGTCGTCCCGATGACCGAACCAGCCGTCATCCAGCACCAGCAGGTCGATATCGGCCTCCTTGGCGCGGCGGGCGAGCGCGAGCAGCTTCTCCTCATCGAAGGAAAAGTAGGTCGCTTCCCAGTTGTTGACCAGCAGGGGGCGCGGTGCGCGGGCATAGCGCCCCGTGGTGATGTGCGCATGGACGAGACGGTGGAAGCTGCGGCTCATGCCGCCGATTCCCTCGCAGGAATAGCACAGGTACGCCTCCGGGGTCTGGAACGCTTCGCCCGGCTGGAGCCGCCAGGAGAAGGTCAGCGGCTGAATGCCGATCATCGCGCGGGCGATGAAGTGGTGATCGACGTGAACGTTTGCTTCAAAGCCGCCGGAGTAGCACAGGGCAAAGCCGTAAGCCTCGCCGTCCGTCTCCGTTGCACCCTTGCTGGTGAGCATCATGAAGGGGCTAGTCTGCACGCTGGATGCGCCGCGCGCAGAGCTTGTCCCCTGATCGCCCGGCACGAGCGGACGGGTGTAGGGGCGGCGTTCGCGTGCCCACGCGCCGCTGAGTGTCGTCAGGTCGTAATCGCAGCCCTCAAAGTCCACGCAGGCGCTCATCGCGCGGGTGACGTCGAGGGGCGAATGACCGCCGTTGATGATGCGGGCGCTGCGGGCGATGACATCCGTATCGGTGTAGATGGTGTAGCACAGCTCCACCGCTGCGCCGCTGACCGGATCGCGCAGGGTCAGCAGCAGGGACTGTGCGTTTTCTCCGCGCGCGCTGGGCAGCCCGCCCAAGGAGGGCTTGCCGTCCACAATGCGGTGGCTTTCATACTGCGGCAGGAAGGCGGTGCAGCCTTCAGCGCTGCGCAGATGCACCATGCCTGCGCGCATATCGCCGGTGAATGTGGGACATTCCAGCGGCAGAAAGTCCAGCGCTGTCTCGTTGAGCGAGAAATGCTCCTCGTTCCAGATGGTGCGCCGCTCAATCAGCTCATCGTGAACGTGGCGCACGCGGCGGCCCCAATAGACGTGGAGGGGATAGCGCCCTCCGGCAAGGCGGAAGATGTAGCTGACGCGGTCATTAAACAGATGAAAGCAGGTCGAATCGCAGGTAATTGGCATGGTCAAACCTCCCTGTATCAAGCGGACAGTGGGTGTATGGGGTATGCCTTATTGTCGCATATGCGCGGGGAAGGGGTCAAGAGCGAATTGGGAAAAGTACATGAAAACAACATGGCGGAATTGGCAGATGGTTTTGTGCGCGGGGCTGGACGAATCCGGGGAAAAGGGGTATGATGGACATCGCAAAGCTACCAAGGAGAAAATGGAGATGCAAACGAAACAGGAAAACAAGGCTTGCTTTCTGCGTGGAATGCACGATGGCACGCCGATCATGCTGGGGTATGCAGCTGTGGCGTTCACGCTGGGCATTGCGGCACGCAATGCAGGGCTGACGGCCTCGCAGGCGTTTCTGACCAGCTTGCTCAACAATGCCTCCGCAGGCGAAAAGGCCGGCTTCACGGTCATTCAGGCGAACGAGACCTATCTGGCGATGGCGGTGATGACGCTCATCGTCAATGCGCGGTATCTGCTCATGTCCTGCGCACTGAGCCAGAAGCTCTCGCCCGATACGGGGCTGATCCCGCGCCTCATCATCGGCTTTGAGGTGACGGACGAGATCTTCGGCGTGCAGATGGCGCTGCCGGGCATGATCTGCCCGTGGTATACCTACGGCGTGATTGCGGTGGCGCTGCCGGGCTGGTCGCTCGGCACGTATTTCGGCGTGGTCATGGGCAACGTGCTGCCGCCCAATGTGGTCAGCGCACTGAGCGTAGGGCTGTACGGGATGTTCTTGGCGATCATCATTCCCCCGGCGCGGCGCAGCCGGGTGATTGCCGGGCTGGTGCTGCTCTCGATGGCGGCGAGCTGCGCGTTTGCCTATCTGCCGGTGCTTTCCGGCATTTCCGCAGGCACGCGCGTCATTCTGCTCACGGCGGCGATTTCTGCGGGCGCGGCGCTGCTGTTCCCAGTCAAGGAGGTGGACGGCGATGCGGCGTAACGTCTATGTGTATATCCTGGTGATGTTTGCCGTCACCTACCTGATCCGCGTGCTGCCGCTGACGCTGATCCGCAGGCCGATCCGCAGCCGCTTCATCCGTTCGTTCCTGTATTATGTTCCGTATGTGACGCTGGCGGTGATGACCTTCCCGGATATCGTGCAGGCGACGGCCTCGCCCGTGGCGGGGCTGCTGGCGCTGGCGGCGGGCGCGGCGCTGGCATGGAGCGGGCGCAGTCTGCTGACGGTGGCCATGGCTTCCTGCGCGGTGGTGTTTGTGACCGAGATGATGATGCTGTGAGGTGCGCGATGATCAAGCTGGTTGTGTGTGATCTGGATGGAACGCTGGCGCAGATCGGCCGCGGGATTCCGGCGGAGAGTATCGAGCTGCTGCGGGCGCTGGAGGCGCACGGTGTGCGCATTGCCATCTGCTCCGGCAAGCCGACGTATTACCTGTGCGGCATGATGCGTCAGGTGGGGCTGCGTGCGCCGGTGCTGGTGGGCGAGAACGGCGCGGTGATCCAGTTTGGCGTGGATCTGCCGCCGCGGACGTATTGCGTCGCGCTGTATTCCGGGGCGGCGCGGGAATCGATTCGCCTGCTGCGGGCGGCGTTTGACGCAGCTGTGCCGGGGATGTGGTATCAGCCCAACGAGGTGGGGCTGACCCCGTTCCCGCAGGAGGAAGCGCAGCTCGATGTGCTTCAGGGCTGCATCGACGCGCTTGCGCCGAAGCTGCGGGATGTGATCGTCTACCGGCATGGGGACTGCTTTGACATTACGCCGGAGGGCATCACCAAAAAGAGCGGGGTTGAGCGGCTGTGCGCGATGCTGGGCGTTGCGCCGCAGGAGGCTGCCGCCATGGGCGACGGCGTGAATGATTATCCCATGTTTGAGGCCGTGGGGCTGGCGCTGGGCATTGGCTTGCCGGATGCGGCGCGGGTTGATCGGAACTTCGGCACGGCGGCGGAGGCACTCGCGTACCTGCTGGAAAAGATGGAGGAATAAACCGGCGTGCCTCTCTGGCGGGAAGACGGTCTCATACAGCGCGAACCGGTCTGCGATTGAAAAGGGTTCCATTTGCGCAAATTGCGTAAAAGGTTTTAGATGCAAAACAGTATAGAAAAAGGATGGCTGCCTAAACAGGCAGCCATCCCTTTTTGGAAATTTACAGGTTGGCCTTGATCTTTTCGATCATCTCAGCATACTGTTCATCGGTGAGGTAGGTTTTGCCGGGGTTCATGGCGAACACGCCGCCGTACTCAAACTCACCTTCGTACTTAGGCACAAGGTGGAAGTGCAGGTGGCAGCCGGTATCGCCATACGCGCCGTAGTTGACCTTCTTGGGGGCAAAGGCGGCGTGGATGGCCTTGGCGGCACGGTTGACGTCGGCAAAGAAGGCGTTGCGCTCCTCGTCGGTGAGGTTAACAATCTCGCTCACATGATCCTTGTAGGCGACGATGCAGCGGCCCGGATGGCTCTGCTCCTTGAAGAGAATGAGCTGGCTGACGCTCAGATCACAGATATAGATGCCGAAAGCGTCCAGCAGCTCGCCTTTCATGCAGTAGCCGCAGTTGCAGTCTTTCATGGATAGACCTCCTGAAGAAGATTTTGATATGATTATACACCTTTTGGAGCACGGCGGCAAGGCGTATCTCATGTGCGCAAAAAGCGCTTGACTTCCGGCGTATCCGGCGTAGAATAGAAATCAGAAAAGCACAAACAAAGGAGTGTTTGCTATGATTACGACCAAACCCTTCGGTACGCTGCCCGACGGACGGGCCGTGACGCAGTACACCATGACCAACGCCAGCGGTGCGAGCGTCAGCATGATTGATTACGGCGGCATCGTCACCAACATCCTCGTGCCGGACAGGGACGGCAAGCTCGGCGATGTGGCGCTCGGCTTTGACAGCTTGGCGGGATATCTGGCCGACCACGGCTGCATGGGCGATACCATCGGCCGATACGGCAACCGCATTGCCGCAGGCCGCTTCACGATCGACGGCGTGACATACCAGCTTGCGTGCAACAACGGCAAAAACCACCTGCACGGCGGCAATGTGGGCTTCAACAAGAAGCTCTGGGATGTGACGGCGACGGAGGAGGAAGGACGCGACTGCCTGAAGTTTCACTGCGTCAGCCCGGACGGCGAGGAGAACTACCCCGGCACGCTGGACGTGACCGTGACGTATAGCTGGAGCGCGGACAATCACCTCGCCATCCGCTACGAGGCGACCACGGACAAGACCACCCATTGCAACATGACCAACCACACCTACTTCAATCTGGCGGGGCATGACCACGGCACAATCTGCGATCAGGTGCTGTGCATTGAAGCGGATGCGATTACGCCGGTGGCGGATGGCGGGCTGATTCCCACGGGCGAGTACATGGCTGTGGCGGGTACGCCGTTTGACCTGCGCGGCGGTCTGCTGATCGGCGCGGGATTGGATGAGCTGGAGGACTGCGCACAGCTCCGCTATGCCGGCGGCTATGACCACAACTTTGTGCTGCGCAAGGGCGAGGCGTTCGGCACGGCGGCGTACTGGGTCGATCCGAACACCGGGCGCTCGATGGAGGTCATCACCGATCAGCCGGGCGTGCAGTTCTATTCTGCCTGCCAGACCGATCTTTCCGGCGGCAAGGGCGGCGTGCACTACGGCAAGTACGCCGGCCTGTGTCTGGAAACCCAGCACTTCCCGGATTCGCCGAACAACCCGCAGTTTACCGGCACGACGCTGCTTCGCCCCGGTGAAAAATACGATACCACGACGATTTACGCATTTGGCTTGGATGAGCTGGAGGAGGCGTAACGCCGCTTTCTGAATGAGGAATGAGCCGGAGAAGGGGGCTAGGGCGTGTATTATCATCTGCTGCACGGCATGGAGCCGCTGGAAAACGGCGCACCCGAGACATGGGAGCATATACTGGCGGTGCTTTCGCCTGAAGAGGTGCAAACGACCGCGCTGCCATTCAGCCTCCCGGAAGAGGAGCCGCATGAGCGGCTGTATTGCAGGCTGAGCGTGCATCAGGATCAGGTCAGCGGTTTTCTGCATACGCCTGCGCGCGCCGGACGAGGGGCGATACGGCTGCATTTTGTCTGGTGGAAGAGCAGCCTGCTGATTGTCGATGCCGGTCATGTGATAGAAGGGTATATTCAGCGCATCCGGGAGATGCGCAGCCCATGTGCGGACGGTGCGGATGGGTTCATGGCCGATCTGCTGCTTTTGCTGGTGGCGGACGATCTGGCGTATATCCAGCAGCTTGAGACGCGGTGTGCCGATCTGGAGCAGGGCGTGCTGCAAAACCAGACGGCAGGTTTTATCGAGCGGATGAGCATTGTGCGCCGTGAGCTGGACAGAAGCAACCGCTACTATGCCCAGTTGGGGGATCTGGCTGAGACGCTGGAGGAGAATGACCTGTTCAGGGGACACAGTGCTCAGCGGCTTCGTGCATTTCTGCGCAGGGTGAATACCCTGCGCGAGGAGACGCAGATGCTGCGGGAGTATGCATCGCAGGTGAGCAGCGAATATCAGGCGCAGGTGGATATTGCGCAGAATCACATCATGAAGCTATTGACCATCGTGACCACGATCTTTCTTCCGCTGACGCTGGTGGTGGGCTGGTATGGCATGAATTTTCCGCATATGCTGTTGCTGGAATGGGCATACGGCTATCCGGCGGTCATCGTGTTCTGCGTGCTGATGGTTCTAGGGTGTATCGTGTATTTTAAGAAAAAGCACTTCTGGTAAACAATGCGCCATAAGTGCGAGGAAAGAGAGGCGCTTTGCCGGCAGGGCGATGAAAGGCCGATAACTGCGCTTTCTCTAAAGTGAATGATTCAAAAGGCCGCCGGGCATATGCTGTCCGGCGGCCTTTGGCATTATTGTGCGGCGCTGTTGACTTCAGGTCGAGCATTGAGCTTGCACATGATGGCATTGAGCATCCCGGCGATGGCGGCGCGGGGATAGCGCATACCGCCGCGCAGCCATTGCTCCAGCACGCCTACGATGCCGGAAACGGCGAAGATCGCCTCGATGGCTTCGTATTCCAGATTGGCTTCGGGATGGAGCTTTCGGCTCTCCATAATCACCTTTTCGTGGAAAACGGCGAGCAGCTTTTGCAGGGAGAGGTTGTTTTCTGAACGCACCAGCAGAAGAAACAGATCCTTGTTTTCCTCCACATACAGCGTCAGCCCTTCGGCCAGTCGGCGGCTGTTTTCGGCGTCCGTGGTCGGATAGCAGGACTCAAAGAGCTGGTACAGACCTTGGCACAGCTCATCCTCGATCTGGCCGTACAGGTCGTATACGTCCGTGTAGTGCAGGTAAAAAACAGGTGTCACATTGTTGCCATAAAGTGTTCAGAATGATGAATGAAAAGGCAGGGATTTCCGATTATGGTTTTTCGTATTCGAGCAACAAAGCGGCAAGGATAAGCTGCCGATGTCAGCGGGCCGTGATTGATTCGGCGTTTCTCTGGAATTGGTCATGCTTGCATAAACGTATCAATTTTTTCTAAAATATCGGGGTCTGTTTGATACGAGAAATCATCTGCATTGACGACTAGGGTATGGACGGGAATTTCTTCGCTCCTCAAATACTCGGTACAAGCCTTGAAGTTATCAAATACATCCAGTGCTGTGCTTAAATGCACGGGATGTCTGTTCTCGTTTTGCATTCGATTCAAATATCTAGGGTACAGAATTTCAACATCACCACGAAGAACAACGGCAAGCACCTCATATTGATGCTCAAATGCTAGCTTTCGCAGCATTTCCAATTCAGCTGTATGAAAATTTGATTCTAAAATCAGGCTTTTATTCAGTTTGGCAAACTCAGAAAAAATATAGAACATCAATTCCATGGCTGCATGGGATAGTTTTTTGTTTTCTTCTCTGTTTGAAAAACCAATCGTATCGCCGAGGACTTCTTTAATCGAATCCTTGAAAAACATATTGACGCTGTATCTCTGGGACAGGATGTTTGCAAAAGTAGATTTTCCTGTTGCCAAATCTCCCGTGATCAGCAAGAGTTTCCTCATAAAAACACCTCGTCAGGACATCGTTGCTCCAGCGGTTCGGGCGGTTTGCCGGTCATTTTGATTCATTTTTCTCCCCGGTATTCCTGCGGGGAAAGGCCCGTGGCCTCCTTGAACAGGCGGGCGAAGTAGCGGGGGTTCTCATAGCCGACCATTTCTGCGACGTGATAGACCTTCAGCCAGGGGTCTTTCAGGTATTCCTTCGCCTTGCGGATGCGCAGGTCGGTCAGGTATTCCACGAAGTTGGTGCCGGTTTTGCGCTTGAAGAGGCGGCTGAGGTAGACCGGGCTGACGTAGAACAGCTCGGAGAGCACCGACAGCGTCAGGTTTTCGGCAAAATGCGCCTGAATGTAGTCCCGCACGCGGTCGATCAGCTCGCCCGCGGCCTCGGTTTCATCCAGCCCCGCCATGTGGTCGGTAAGCTGGCGCAGGTATTGCGCCATATAGCCGCTGAGTACCGGCATACTCTTGGCGCCCATCACGTCCATCAGCGCTTCGCTCAGCAGGGCATGGCGCGGGTAGTTGGGCAGCGCCAGACGCTGAATCGGCGCATCCAGCTCCACCAGCACCTTGGTGCAGAAGCGCTGCGCCTGTGCCAGCGAAAAGCCGGGCTGCGTTTCCAGCGCAGAGAGCGCTGCGGAGAAGGCGGGGGCGAGCTGGGTGCGCTTTTCCGGCGCAGCCAGCAGCTCGGTCATCTCGCGGAGGGCGGCCTCGCTCTCCTCGCCAAAATGGGGATACAGATCGCGCACGCGGGCATAGAGCATCACGCCAGCGCTGCTGCGTGCGCTTTGGTAGCGCATGGCGCGGATGGCTTGCAGGGCGGCGGTGCGCAGGCCGCCGTATCCTGCCTGCGGATCGGATACGCCGACGCACAGCGGTACAGAAGGGGCCTCCGCGCACACAAAGGCGTCGAGCGCGGCATAGAGCGCCTCCTGAAGCTGATCGCCCTCCAGCACGGCCATCATCTCCTCCGCGAGCGGGAAGAACGTGCGGCAGCGCGGGAAACGGCTGCGGAAACGCTCGGCGAGCGAAGCGTCCAGCGGCGCACGCAGGCGAGAAGCCGCGCGCACCACCGTGATGGGGCAGGTTACATCCAGACAGGTGCAGGCGCACGCCGGGTCAAAGGGATAGCCATTGGCGTAGTTCATGATGAGCGTGTGTGCCAGCGCTTCGCGCATACGGCTGTCCCCGCCGCTCTCGCGCCGCTCGCTGTCCAGCAGCGCCCGAGTCTTTTGCAGAAGTGCCTTGAACGCGGCAAAGTTGACGGGCTTGGTCAGGTAATCCAGCGCACCGAGACGGAGCGCCTGCTGGGCGTAGGAAAACTCGCTGTACCCGGAGAGGATGACCGTCTTGACGGCGGGATACTGCTCCCGAAGGATGCGGATGAGGTCGATGCCGGTCTGCACGGGCATGAGCACATCGGTGATGACCAGATCGACCATCTCGTTTTCCAGAAATGCCAGCGCACGTGCCACGCTGGTGGCTGTGCCGGCGACGACATAGCCTTCCTCCTGCCACGGGACAAAGCGGGACAGCCCCTGCGTCACCATCTCCTCGTCATCGACGAGCAGCACCTTATACATATGGTTCCCTCCCTTCGGGGGTCTCCTGCGCGTCGTGCAGCGCAGGCTCTGCGGGGATGGTCAGCCGGACGGACGTGCCTTCACCGGGCGCACTGTCGATGGACAGGCCAAAATCTTCGCCGTAGCACAGCCTGCACCGCTGATTGACATTGCGCAGGCCGATGCTCTCCTGCGTGATCTCATTGCCGGCCAGATGACTGCGGATGTGCAGAAGCTGCTCCGCCGACATCCCAGCGCCATTGTCCGATACATCCAGAATCATCCGTCCGTCGTCCGTTAAGCTGCCCGCGATGCGGATGACGCACGCTGCGCCCGAGTCAATGGCAAAACCGTGACGCACGGCATTTTCCAGAATGGGCTGGAGGAACAGGCGCGGAATCAGATAGGACGAGGGATCAAAGGAGAGCTGTGTGTCCAGCCGAATCTTGCGGGTATGGCGGAAATTGACCACATCCAGATAGGTGGAGGCGTGCAGAAGGCTCTCTGCCACGGTCTCCTTCTTCTTGTCCATGCGGATGGTCATGCGCAGCAGCGTGCAGAATGTTTCGATCATGTCCGAGGCGGGGCTTTCCGCGCCGTTTTCATACATACACTCCCAGCGGATCATGTCCAGCGTATTGTACAGGAAGTGCGGATTGATCTGCATTTGCAGCGCTTCGAGCTGGGCAGTTTTCTCATTGAGGGCGAGCGCTTTCTCGCGGATTTCGGAGACATAGACGCGGTCGATCAGCGCCTGCATATCCGTCACCATCCGGTCAAATTCGCTGCACAGCACGCCCACCTCGTCATGGCTCTCTGCGCGGTACATGGCGGAAAAGTCGCCCGCGCCCACGCGCTTCATGGAGCGAATCAGCCGGTTGATGGGGCGCGAGATGCTGGCAGCCGCCAGATAGCAGCCGAAGCTGCCCACGAGGATGACCGCGCAGCAGATCAGCAGATTCAGCCGCCCCATGCGCTTCACCTGACGCAGCGCCCAGTCCCGATAGGTGAGGTTGACGATGTGAAGCGGGAAATCTGCGTCGCCGGAAAAGCTGACCAGCAGCTCCCGCCCGTCGGCTTCCAGCAGCAGACTGCCCTCGTGCTGGGCGAACACGCGGCGCAGCAGATTGGCACGCTGACGAAGGAAGGGCGGTGCGTCCAGCCCGGCGGCGATGCCCTCCACCATGCCGCCGTTGCCCACGAGAAAGGTGTTGCCGCCGTCCTGACTGGAATACTCGCTCAGCAGGTTGGTGAAGTGCTGGGGATAGATGCAGCACACCAGCACGCCCAGCGGCTCGCGGCGGACGGGATGGATGAGCAGGCAGGAGAGCGTGACGCAGCCGACGATGCCCAGCCTGTCCGTCTCGGATTCATAGAACAGGCAGGAGGTGTCCGCGGTGGAATCCCGCCAGACGGGGTAGCCGTTGGCTGCGACGGCCTCGGTGTACAGCTCGTGCGTGCGGAAGGCGTCGAGGTCGCGCACATAAGCGCCCGGCGGGGAATCCGGTCCGGCGGCCATGCGGTACTGCGTGTGTTCTGTAATCAGCGCCAGCGCCTTGATGCCCTCCATCTGCCGCCCGACACGCCGGAGCGTCTGTTCCATGCGCCGGGTATTTTCATCCAGCCGCTTGGCCTGTGCCGTGCCGGCCTGCACGCCGGCTTGCAGCAGGCGCTCGTTCTGGGCGGCGGCGGCGATGACGGTTTCATTCTGCGTTACGCTCAGCAGGAAGGCTTCAAAGCTATCGCGTTCCTGCCCCAGCTTCATGGCAGCGTTCTGCACCAGCACGCCGAGATAGCGGGAGACATTGGTTTCCACCTCGCGCCCGTAGCTGCCCTGATTGAACAGCGTGATGAACAGCGTGGAGACAATCAGCAGCACGCAGAACACCAAAAGCAGCCGGGGAAAGATGTTCACCCGGCGCAGGCGGGAAATGAGGGCGCGAATCAATCGGCTGCGTTGTTTCATGGATGGCCGCCTTTCTCCGGCTGTGCCGGAAGGAAGCAAAATCATGCTTCTATTGTACCATCTGCCGGTGCGCAGGGCAATCCAAAATGCCCGCCGCAGGCGAAACGTCTGCGGCGGGCGAGGGGGATAAAGGGCTTACTTCTTGTTGGCGGCGTTGAAGCCTTCCAGCGCTTCCTTCTCGGCGAGCGCCTGCGCATCGGCGAATTCCTTCTCCGGGTCGGCGTTCGGATCGGAGAGGATCTTCTGCACGGCGCGATCGACATAGCTGCCGAAGGTGGCCTTGCCATAGAACTCCAGACGGCCAACCTCACCCACGGCGGCGAGGACAGGAGACCACTCCTCCGGGAAGTCGGAGAAATCGGTGATGCTCATGTCGGTGCGCGGGATGGTGATCGGGGCGATAGCGCCCTTGCTGGCGAGGTTCTCAAAGTACTTGCTGCGCCATTCCTTGCCCATCTTGAAGCTGATGTACTCCCAAGCGGCAGCCTGCTTTTCGGGGGAGCTCTTCGCGTTGATGACCCAGCACGCGCCGGCAATGGCGGTCGAGCTCTTGCCGGAGGGGCCGGCGGGCGGCAGGCACAGGCCCAGATCGTCCAGATCCATGCCCTTGTTGGCTGCGTCCATGACCCAGTCGGTCGCAAACGGCATCATGGCGATCTTGCCGCGGGCGAACAGGTCGGTCAGGTCGCCGAACTTGAGGGTGCGGTCGCTCTGGAGCACCTTCTCGGCGGACAGCTTCTGATAGTACTTCGCGGCTTCGATCACAGCCGGATCGGTGAACGTCAGCTCCACCGTGCCGTCGGCATTCTCGCGGGTCAGGTCGCCGCCAGCCTGCCAGACGTAGTACTGGAAGAACCACTCGGTCCACTCCGCAGCCAGCGTGGCATAGCCCGCGATCTGCGCATCGGGGTTGTTGATCTTCTTGGCGATTTCAAGCGCCTCATCCCAAGTGGCGGGGGCGGCGTCAAAACCGGCTTCCTTGAACAGCGCCTTGTTGTAGCCAAAGAGCATCGGGGTCACTTCGCTGGGCAGGCCGTAGATGTTGCCGTCGCGGGTGAACATATCCAGATACGCCTTGTCCAGATACGGGGTGTCCTCCCACGCATCCAGATACTCGTTGAGCGGCTTGACGATGCCGGAGGCGATGTACTGATCCATCATCGTGAAGGAGCCCACCACGCAGTCCGGCGCGACGCCGGCGGCGACGCCCTGATAGAACTCGTTGCCCGGGTCGCCTTCCTTGACCACCTTGTTCAGCGTGATCCACGGATGCTCCGCCAGGAACGCGGCTTCCATTTCCTCTTCAAACTCATCCTGATTGCGGCTGGTGACCCACAGCGTCAGCTCCACGGGCTCCGGCTCAGCGACGGCGACGGCCACGCCCAGCAGCAGGGACAGGGCCATGACCATACAGGTCAGCAGGGCGATCCAACTCTTTTTCATGCAGAAAGTCCTCCTTTTGCGCGTTGATATGTGCGGCTCAAAACCGGCCTCACAGCTTGGTTTTAGTGTAGCGTTTGGCGGGGTGAAAGTAAATGCAGTAAAATTGACTTTCGGGGCAAAATTCTTAACCTGTTGGCGGCAGTCCCTTGAGCGGCTGGGCAGACGGTCAAAATAAGTGACGCAAGAGGTTGATTTTGTGCATCTTCTTTTGAAGGCGGATTTGATACAATAAAGCCGACCATGGACGACCATGGAAAGGAGGAGCTTGCTGTATGAACAAACCGCTACGCCGGGGCTATTTTCTGCGCCAGAAGATCACCCCTTGGCTGATCCTGCTGATCCCGATGGTATTTACCGTATGGCTCAAGTATTATCCCATCCTGAAGGCGGTGTATATCTCCTTCTTTGACTATGACCCGATCAATCAGCCGGGTCGGTTTGTGGGGCTGGATAATTACATCAATATGTTCAATACCAAGTATTACTGGGAGGCGTGGCAGAACACGTTTGTCTTTCTGCTGCTGCAAATCGCCATGACGTTCTTCATCCCCATCATTCAGGCGATCTTCCTCAACGAGCTGCGCCGCGCCAAGAGCGGCATTTCCACCATGTATGTGCTGCCTGCACTCATTCCCACCACCATCAACGTCATCATCTGGCGCTGGGTGTGGCACCCCAACTACGGTTTAGCCAACCAGATCCTGCGCTTTTTCGGCGGCGAGCCGCAGCTTTGGCTGAGCGATCCAAACCTTGTCAAGTTCTGCATCGTCTTTCCGGGCGTGATTGGCGGCGGCGTGGCGGTGCTGCTGTACCTGTCCGCTATTCAGGGCATTTCACCGGACATCATCGAGTCGGCCTCGCTGGACGGCTGCACCGGATGGAAGCGCATCTGGTACATCGTGCTGCCCAACATCCGCTTCATCATCTTCATTCAGATGGTGATGGCGGTTTCCACAGCCATGCAGCTTCTGGATGCGCCGTATATGTTTGCCTCCGGCGGCCCCAGCGGCGCATCGACCACGCAGGGCATCTTCATCTACAACGCCTTCAACAAGGATTACAACTACGGGCGCGGCTCGGCGGCATCGGTGGTGCTGATGCTGGTGGTCATGGTGATGACGATGATCCAGATGCACTTTGAGAACGCGGAAAGGGAGTGAGCGGCATGAAGAAGAAAAGAAAGAACAACCGGGTTCGCCTTTCGGGCAGCGACCTCTCGCTGCGCATTGTCGCCATCCTCGTGACGACGGTATCCGTGCTGCTGATTCTCTTCCCGTTTGCGCTGACCATCAGCAACGCCATGAAGGACAATGTCAAGATCTACGATGTGCCGCCCAAGCTGCTGCCCGATCCTGCCAACGCCCTGAGCCTGACGGTGGATTACACGGGCTTTGAGGGGACGGATGAGGAACTGGAGGCCGCGCTTCAGGCGGATGTGGTCATGGCGATGTTCGGCGTGTACACCAAGCTCGACCGCGAGTCCATCTTTGAAACCAAGTTCTACGGCGTGAAGGACGGCAAGACCATCTTCTATTCCCGTGCGCACCAGATTGAGCTTCAGCTTGAAAAGGATTACGGCGTGTACGAGGGTACCGTACTCAAGGAAAAGACGCTGCTGTACAAGGATCGCGCACAGCGCGTATCCAAGATCCTCGGCTATTCGTTCGATCCTGCGGGGCTGAAGGACCATGCCGCGCCCGATGTGCTTCAGGCGGAGACGATGGAGAAGCTCGACGAGGTATTTGCCGAGAAATTCCCGCTGCGGGGCAGCCTGACCGCCTGCCGCATGACGCGCAACAACTGGCTGCTGCTGGAGAGCTTTGTACACTATATGCGCCTGCCGCAGTATATGTACGATTCCAACCCCGTCATTGCCCGCTACGGCTTCATGAGCTTTGTGGGCAACACGGTGCTGGTGATCGGCTTTGCCATCGTGGCGCAGGTGCTGCTGGATTCCATCTGCGGCTATGTCATCAGCCGCCTGCTGGGGCCGCGTGCGGCGCGCTTTGCGCTGATGTTCTTCCTCGGCGCGATGATGATTCCGTTCGTGAGCATCATGCTGCCGCAGCTCATCATGTACCGCGAGATGGGCGCGTACAACAATTACTGGGGCCTGCTGCTCCCGTTCCTGTACCCCTATGGCTTCTACGTCTATCTGTTCAAGGGCTTTATCGACCGCATCCCCGGCTCGTACTTTGAGGCGGCCAAGCTGGACGGCGCGTCCAACTTCTACCTCTATGCGAGCATCTGTATGCCGCTGAGCAAGCCCATCATCGCGCTGATTGCGCTGCAAACGTTCTTGGGCAACTGGAATGACTTCTTCTGGGCGTGGATGGTTACGGAAAAGCAGAACCTGTGGACGCTGAATGTGGCGCTGTACAACATCTCCAACAACGCCAGCACCAAGCAGAACGCGCTCATGGGCATTGCACTGGTCACCATCCTGCCGGTGGTGCTCGTTTCGCTGCTCTTCTCCAAGCAGCTCAAGGCCAGCATCATGGCCTCGGGCGTGAAAGGATAAGCTATGAATCAGCATGAAATCGTCATTGAGCGCCCGCGGCTGAGCGGTGCGCACATCTCTGCGGCGGACTTTGGCGCGCGCGAGGGCGTATGCTGCACGGCGGCGCTGCGCACAGCCATCGACGTATGCCGCGAAAATCCCGGCACGGTGCTGGATATCCCCAAGGGCGTGTATCACTTTTACAGCGCACCGGGCGGCGTTCATATGCCGTTGTATGGGCTGACGGATATCCTCATCGACGGCCACGGCAGCGAGCTGATCTTCCATACGCCGGTGGCGTACTGGGATGTGGCGGACTGCACCCGCATACACCTGCGGAACATGACGCTGGACTGGGCGTGGGAGGATGCGCCGCTGGCCACCGTGGGCGTGGTGACGCAGGTTGCACCGGATGGACGGTTTATGGATGTGGATTTCCCCGGCGCACAGCAGGTGCCGCAGGACATGGAGATCCGCATCGTCGGGCCGTTTGATCCCAAGCGCTACACGCCGGGCTGTCCGGGTGGAATCGAGTTCAGGCCGTACCGGAACGACCATGTGCATCTGGCGGACGACGCCAAGACGGACGAGGAGATGCAGCGCCTTGTGCGGGAGCTGAGCAACATCCTTCTGCCGGACATGGAGCGGCTGTCGCCGCACACGCTGCGCATCTATACGAAGAACCCGGCGTGGGCGGCTCAGCACTTCAAGGCGGGGCAATGCTATAATTTCCGCCACTTCGAGTACGACGGTGTGGCCGTGCGCACGGCGCACAGCAGCCACGTCACGCTGGAGCGGCTGACCCTCTACGGCTGTCCGGGACACGGTTTCCTGAGCAGCGGCGGCGTGCATCACCTGCACTTTGACCATTGCCGCATCCAGCCGCGCCCCGGCACGGCGCGCAGCGTCTCGGTATCGGTGGACTGCCTGCACGTGGGCAATTCGCAGGGGCATTTCATCATCGAGGACTGCGACTTCTCCGGCGCGGGCGACGACTGCATCAACCTGCACGATAATTCCAGCATGGGCGTGCGCCGGCTGGATGCGCATCGTCTGCTGGCGCTGCGCGTGGCACAGAGCGCGATGCAGCTGGAGGCGGGCAGTGTGATCGAACTGCGCAATCCCGATCTTTCGCCGACCGGCTACACCTCCCGCGTGGAGGGCGTGCTGTACCACCCGGAGGAACGCACCTGTGAGCTGACGCTGGAGCAGCCCCTGCCCGAAGCGCTCGATGGGGAGAGCGTGATTTTCCACCGCAGCTTCCACACCGACCACTACATCATCCGCAACTGCCGCTTTACCAACAACCGCGCACGCGGTGCGCTGCTTCAGGGCAGCTATGGTCTGGTGGAGAACAACCTGTTTGAGAACATACAGGGCGCGGCGATTCAGATTGAGACGGGCTGCGAGAGCCGATGGAGCGAGGGGCAGGGGGTTCATGACCTGCTCATCCGCGGCAACGTCATCCGGCATTGCGACCTCAACGCATGGCAGATGGCGGTGATCTACATGGGCGTGTATCTGCCTGGCGGCCGAACAGATTATCCGGTGTTTACTGACATTGAACTGTGTTATAATACCATTGTGGACTGTCCGCGGCTGGCGGGGTTCTTCTCCTCCTGCCGGAACGTGCGCTTCCATCACAATGCCGTCATCAACGCCGGGCAGATGGACCTGAGCCTGCCGTGCTACGGCTCAAGCACCATGGAAAGCCCCATCTATGGCGAGCGCTATGAGGGAATCGTGCAGTTTGCTCACAGCGAGGATTGCTCTGCGGAGGACAATCATATTTTCAGCACACTGCTGTAACGAAATGGCCTGCCGTACCCTTGGGTGCGGCAGGCTTTGGCGTATTCAGGGTTCAGGACGCAAAGCGGTCTACGATTGAAACGGGTTCAATTTGAGCGGAAGGTTTCAGATGCAAAACAGCATGATGCGTTAGGGCTGCGATTTCCGACGTTCCACCTGCCTGTTTCCGCCACTGGCGGCGGCAGGCTTCAGTCTCTAAAATCCGCTGGGAATTTCCCCCTACCCATACACCGCGTTACGTCCGCATCACCTTGAGGTGCTTCATCACCATCTGGGCCACCACGCCGGTGAGCACACCCGTCACAACGCCCGAAAGCATCAGGATCGGCAGATAGGTGACAATGAGCTGCGGCGTATTCAGCATCAGCACCGCCACCAGAATCTGACCGATGTTAAAGAACACCGCGCCCAGAGCGCTCACACCGATAACGCTCACGCCCTTGATACGGCTGACGAGAATCATCGCCAGCAGCGACAGCAAACCGCCGCCCAGCGAATAAAACATCGCGTTGAGGTTGGTGTAGATCAGCCAGCTCATCAGCGCCTTGAGCAGCATCAGCACAAAGGACTGCCGCACACCCAGCATATACAGGCTGTACAGCAGCACCGAGTTCGCCAAACCCAGCTTCACGCCGGGAATGGCCGCCGTCAGCGGGAACTGCCGCTCAATCAGGCCGAATACCAGCATCAGGCTGGTCAGCAGGCCGGAGAGCGCAATGCGCTGCGCGCGCTTATTTCGCATGGAATTCCATCCTCTCTTTGGGCATTCAATCCTCGGCCGGCACCATTTCGATGCTCACGTTGTTGGGCAGACAGATGATGTACGTCCCCAGCAGCCTATCCTTGTAGGTATCCACATGGATTTCGCCCTGCCCCACGCAGTCCTGATTTTCGCAGGTGGAGGACTCCATATACACCTTCTCAGGCGTGATATGCACCTTGTTTTCCTTGCCATCATCTTGGCGCAGGGTGATGATCTTGTCCCTGTCCATGGGAATCGGATCGCCGTACTGGCGGCCGCCCACGGTCAGCACCACATGTCCGCGCACCTTTTCCGCCTTCTTGGGCGGCATCGGACCGACCATTGCCGCCTCCGCAGGCTTCTCCGGCGCTTCGCTCGGCGCAGCCGTCGCTGCATTCGTCTCCTGTGCCGCCGGAACCTCTGTGGCTTCCGGTGTCTCCGGTTCGTCTGTCGCCTCCGGCGAGGGTGTCGCATCCAGATACTCGATTGCATCCGGCGCAAGCGTCGCATCCGCAGTCTTGGCGTCCAAATCCGTCTTGGGCATCAGTTTCGATATGCCCAGCAGCGCCAGTGCAGCCACCAGCACCAGCACAATCAGCAGTCCATCTTTCCTTTTCGGCATCGGGCAAGCCTCCTGCGCTTACGCTTCCTGGTCGAAGGACAGCTCCACCTCATTGGTGCCGTCCGCCCACAGGCGCTCAAGCTGATAGTATTCCCGATCCTGCTCGTGGAACACGTGAACCATCACATCGCCGTAGTCCAGTACGCACCAGCGGCCCTCGGTATAGCCCTCGCGGCGCTTGGCCAGAATGTCCTCCTTGGCCAGCTCCTCCTCCACGTTCTCCGCCAGCGCCTTCACCTGCGGCACGCTTCGGCCCGTTGCGATAACCATATACTCAGTGATGACGGTCATCTCGTCCACCTTCAGCACAACCACGTCCTGCGCACGCTTATCGTCCAGCGCTTTTGCCGCCAGCAGCGCAACTTCTCTGCTTTCCATTGTGTTTTCCTCCTGCTTCATTTCAAAGGTTTTCGTTCTCTGTCACATCGGGTTCATACGCGGCTAATGCCGCCATCGTGTCGGGATGCAGCGTCTTGCCCTGCTCCTTCACATGGTCAAGGCTCATCCGCAGTGCGGTGTGCATCGCCTCGTCCAAATCGCGCATACAGGATGCGCGAAGCGCCTCCAGCCCCGGATAAGGCTTTCTGCCCGGCTCGATCATGTCCGCCAGATAGATAATCTTATCCAGCCGCGTCATGTCCGCACATCCGGTAGTGTGCCAGCGGATGGCACTGAGCACAGCCTCATCCTGCACACCGTATACATCCCGCGCCACGCAGCTTCCAGCTACGGCGTGCATGAGCGCCTTGGAGGTCTTCATCACCGGGTCAAGCGGCATTGCACCCGCCGCCTTCACCATCTGGGAAAGCGGCATACACTTCGCGCAGTCGTGCAAAAGCCCAGCCAGCGCCGCCTGCTCCTCGTCCTCGCCGAAAATTTGAGCCATCTCTCTTGCGGTCTTTTCCACGCCGAGCGTATGCTCAAACCGCGCACGATCCAGCTCTTTTTTCAGCCTATACAGCATTTTTTCACGCTTCATCCAATCCCGTCCCATATAATCCATGTTCGCGGATATACCGCTCTACGCACGCAGACGTCAGCCCCGCAAGGGTTTCCCCCGCAGCAAGCCGCTCACGGATCGCCGTGGAAGAAACGTCCATCCGCGCTGCTGGCAAAAATGCCACCTGTGCGCCGCGTGTGCGCCAATCATCGGCCAAGCTCCGCGTCAGCGCGTCATCCTCGCCGGGGCGCATGGCTACACAGAACGCGCACAGGCGAATGACCTCGTCAATTCGCCGCCATGTGTGCAGCTGTGCCAGCGTATCCGCGCCAATCAGATAGTGAAACGTGCAGTCCGGCATACTGTCGCGCAGAATGTGCAGCGTATCGACCGTGTAGATCACGCCGCTGCGCTCCATCTCCTCCGTACACAGCGCCATGCCCTGCTCGCCCTCCAGCGCAAGGCGAACCATGGCCAGACGATCCCGCTTATCCGCCAGCCCTTCGCGCTTGTGCGGCGGATTGCCCGACGGCAGAAACAGCACCTGCTCCACCATCCCGGCGTGCAGCGCTGCACGCGCCATCTCCAGATGACCGAAGTGCACGGGATTGAAACTGCCGCCCATCAGGCCGATTTGCCGCACAGCCGTATCACCTCTTTTTGACATTTGACACACAACTAGACATTATAGCAAACTCTCGTCCGTTTTCAAAGGGGGTAAACCCGGATACATTTTGAAATTCCTGTGAATTCTAGCCTTATATTCCCCAGAAAATGAGGTGAACGCCGCATGATGTCCCCTTTTGACCGGAAGAATAAACTGGCCACCGCGCTGGACCGCTATGCGCTATGTGCGCTTGTGCTAGCGCTGTGCATAGGCTACTTCTTTCTGCTCTGGCGCAGCGGCCCGATCAGCCTGCTGGGCGGCGGTGCGCTGTTCCTTCTCGTCATGCTCTCGCTGATGCTGGTGGAGCGCCGCACGCTTCATCGGCGCGACCGTATGCTTCGCGAGCGCGTCGGCGGCATGATCGCGCTGGAGGAGCTGCTCATGCTCCCCTCGCAGGCAGCCTGTGAGCGCGTATGCGACCTGCTCTGCCAAACGCTCTGTGCCGAGCCGCTGGGCAGCGCCCTCATGCGCTATGGGGATGAGTGCTGGCTCGTGCGCTGTGTGCAATGCCTGCCGGGTGCAAGCGCCTCGCAAAGCGATGTGCTGGGCGCACACCGCGCACGTGTGGAATGCGGCGCGGACAAGGTGGCCCTCGTCTGCACCGCTTCGCTCTCACCGGAAGCCACCCGCGCCGCAGAATGGGCTGATCCACCCGTGCGTCTCATCTCCGGGCGGCAGCTCGCGCTGCTCTTTGGCCGCCTGCATCCGGCGACGGACGAAGAAATCGCCCGTCATGCAGCCCGCCAGCGCAAGCCCTTTTCATGGCAGCGCATTCGTGCGCTGGCGCTCTCCCCCGCCAAGCTGCGCCGCTATCTGCTGTGCGCCGTTCTATTGCTGGCATACTATGCAGCTTCAGACTCCCTCGCCGCCCTCTGGGCCAGCCTGCTGTCCTTCCTGCTTGCTCTGCTCACTGCGCGGGAAAACCGGCGCAGCTTTACCCTGTGATCTCGCCGTAAATGCGGCGCATTTCCTCGGTCAATTCCCCCTGTGCATCGCGCGTGACGAGCAGCGGCTGCATATGCAGTCCGGGGCGTCCGCCCTTGAGGCCCTCCACCAGCACCAGCTTGGGTGCACTTTCCACACGTGCCGCTACAAAGCGCACCCGCTTGGGCTCTACCCGTACCGCACGCATCGCGTCGCACAGCGCCAGAAAGCGCGGCGCGGGGAACACACAACACAGCCTGCCGCCGTTTTGCAGCACGCGGCCGCACGCCGCTATCCATGCCTCCAGCGTGCAGTCTGCGTCGCTTCGCGCCAGAGCGCGTTCGGGATGCGGGCTGACCAGACCTGCGCCATCCTTCGTATAGGGCGGGTTGGTCACCACCAGACGGCAGCACTCGTACCCAATCCGCTCCGCCGCCTCGCGGCAGTCCGCGCAATGCACCCGAATGCGATCCGACAGGCCGTTGAGCGCCACGCTTCGCGCGGCCATGTCCGCCATCTGTGGCTGAATCTCAAATGCGTCAAACGTCGTATCCGCCGCCCGCGCACTCAGCAGCAGCGGCAGAACGCCCGTCCCTGTTCCCATGTCCGCCACACGTTCGCCGCGCTTTACCCCGGCAAAATCCGCCAGCAGCACCGCGTCCGTGCCAAAGCGAAAGCCGTCCGGCCTTTGCAGGATACGCAGACCCCCGCGCTGCAAATCGTCCAGCCGCTCGCCGGGGCGAACCCACATCATTTCGTTGCCTTCCATCCCATTCTCCATTCTTTCCCGGATGCACAGCATCCGCAGAGAAGCATACCGGCATCGCCGGCGTCTCCTCTGCGGATGATCTGTCATGTTTTCCTCACTGTGCGCCCAGCGGCGAAACAAATGCTCTGGACACATAACCCGTATAGTTCGCCCACTGCACGTACAGGAATCCGTTCTCACTCTCGCCCAGCACGGTCAGTACCATGCCGTAAGGCAGGACATAGACCACATCGCTGGCTGTATCCGGCGCGGCACGCAGGTTCAGCCCGTTGTCGCTCTCCACCACCACGCGGTAAGCGTCCGTCTGCGGCTTCGCCGTCGGGACGGGCGTAGGCTGCGCCGCCTGCTCGCCAAAGCGCAGGTAGTCCGCGCTCACATAGCCGCTCAGCGTTCCCACGCGCACCGGATAGAAGCCGTTGACAGCCTCACCCGTGACGACCACCTCCACGCCATAGGCCAGCATGGCCACCACATCGGAATAGGTGTTGGAGTCTGCACGCAAGTTCAGTCCGCTGGCTGCCGTTACCGTCGCCGTGCGCCCGGCCACCGGCTTAGAGGGCGGCGGTGCGCTCGTCGGCACAGCCGTCGGGGACGGCGTGGGCGCCGGTATGGGCGTGGTCGCTTCGCCGTCCAAGCTCAGGTACGATGCGCTGGCATAGCCCTGCACCTCGCCGTAACGCACCGGATAGAAGCCGTTCACCGGTGCGCCCAGCACGCTCACGCGCGCCATATACGGCATCGTCGTCACCACACCGCTCTGCGTATCGGCTGCACTGCGCAGCTTGAGACCGCTTCGCGCCGTCACCGTTGCCTGCACCGCGCCCGGCGCAGGTGCGGCGGTGGGAGCGGCAGTCGGCGCAGGGGTCGGCGTTGTGGAGAACTGCTCCAGCGTCTCATCCGCCACGGTAAACACATATTCCGCCGCCACATAGCCCGATAGGCCGCCCAGCGTCACCGGAAGCATATCGCCGATCATCCCGCCGGATACGCGCAGCATCGTCCCCTGCGGCAGCGTCATGATGACGCCCGAGCCGCGGTCGGCGCGTGCGCGCAGGTTCACGCCGCTCTGGGGCAGCACAATCGCCGTGCGCTTCTCCGTCACCGGCGCAGGCGTAACCTGCGGCGTGGGGCTTGGGGCAGGTGTCTGCGTCGGGGTGTAAAGAATGTAGTCGTTGGAGACATAGCCCGTCAGCGAGCCCATCTGCACATACGTCCACCGCGCATAGCGCTCCAGCACAGTCAGGGTCTGCCCGTGGCGCAGGTGCGAAAGTACCGCGCTGTTGACCGTCGGCGCAGCACGCAGGTTCAGCGTCTGGCTCTCATCGGAGAGGGAGACCACCGCCGTGCCGATGCTGACCACGCCGTCCGGCGTTTCGTCCACCTCATCGTCCACCACGGTGATGTACTCGTTTTTCACATAGCCGCTGAGCGTGCCGTACTGCACGCGGCTCCACGCACTGCCTTGCTCCAGCAGCGTCACCTGCGTGCCGTGCGCCATCGTCGCCAGAATGGCCGACGATGTGCTGGCCTCGCTGCGCAGGTTCAGGCTGTCCAGCGGATTGGAGAGCGTCACCACGGCGCTCTTCGCGTCCGCCACCGGGCCGCTGCTCTCCGGGCTGCTCGTGCCATCGAGCGACGGCAGGATGGTTCGGGTCATCGTATAGCGCGTGCGCACCAAACCCGGATAGTAAAACGCCAAAATCTGGTCATAGGTCATGCCCTCCTTGGCCATCTGCTGTGCGCCGCGCTGGCTCATGCCCACGCCGTGACCATAGCGCCGGGCAGTCAGCTTGAAGCCATCCGCCGTCTCCGTCACGCCGAGGGTCTCGTTTTTCAGCACATTGATGGACATCCCGCATAGGCTCTCCACCTGACCGAAGTAATCCAGCGTCACCGTCACATCGCCATAGCCCGCCAGCGTCATGGATACATCCACATTCTTGTACACACGCGACGGCTCGCCATACTTGGGCGTATGCGGGTATACGCCGTTGATGGACGCAATCTGCACCGAATCCACGCCCATCAGCGCGGCGGCCTCCGTGCGCAGCAGCTCTGTGAGCGCACTGACGCTGGTATCACCATCCCGGTACAGCGTAACCGACTTGGCGATGGACATACTGTTTCTCAAATCGTAGGGATCATCCCGGATGGTCAGATAGCTGTACGAGCCGCTGCCCCATGCGTTGCCCACAGACTCCGTCTGACCGCCGTTGGAAGCGGTATAATAGCTGGCCATGTACTCGCCATTGACCGTGCCAACGATGCCGCTGGTCTCCTGAACCGCCTGCTCACATCGCGCGTTCCCAGTCGGCGTACCGTTGTACACCTGATCGCTCGTGGTATCCACCACGTCGTAAGTCGCGGACTGCGCACTCATCTTCTTGAGCGCATAGGTTCGCGCGGCCACAGCCTGTGCCTTGAGCGCCTCCAGCGGGAAGCCGTTGTCCATCTCATACGGGAGCACGCCGCGCATATAGTCCTCCATAAACACGTGCGTCACAATCTGCACGTTGCCGCCCTTGGCGATAAACTCTATATCGCCCGGATACAGGCTCTTGGGCTTTCGGGCCTGCGCGATGTACACGCCGTTCTGCCCGGCGCTCTCATGGCGGCGGAGCTTGAAGCGGCTGCCCATGGTCTGCGTCTGCCCGTTCATGGACATGAGCAGCGAACCGCCCTCGTTGCGCACCGTCAGCACGGCGCCGCGCGGCACCACGCGCGCCGTATCCCCGCCGATGGAATAGCTGCCCGATACCGTCACATCCACCGACGTCAGGGAACCGATGGAGGACAGATACACGCGCACCGTGCCGGACACCGTTGTCCCGCTCACCACGCCGCTCTCTGCCCAAGCCGCTGGAACCGGCAAAAGCGCAAGCAGCGTAAGCAGCAGCGCAGCAAGCCTCTTTGTCTGTACCATGGTCACGTCCCTCTTTCGTCCATAATCTACAGCTTTTGCACGCACATTTCACAAAAGCAATCGCATTGTATCACACCGCTTCCCCGTTTGTAAATTGCATTGGGGCTGTCAATGCCTGTCATTCCGCTTCCCGCTTGATGACATTTCCAGCCGGCGCGGCTTGTTGCCGCCGCGCTTTTCTGATATAATAGCTCCATCATCTTGCATGGAGGTCGCAGATCATCATGAAAAAACTGGCTGCCGCGCTTCTGCTGTGTGCGCTGTGCTTCGCGCTCGTCCTTCCCGGTCAAGCGGACATGAACCGATACAGCACGGTCTTTATGGATACATTCGACACGGTCATCTCCATGATCGGCTTTGCCGAGGATCAGGAGACGTTTGACCGCTGGTCCGATCTTGTCCATGACCAGTACATCCATATGCACAAGTTCTTTGATAACTACAACAGCTATGAGGACGAGGGCATCATCAGCGTGTATACGCTCAATCAGCGCGCCGCGAAGGAGCCTGTTGCTGTTGATCCCATCCTCTACGGGCTGCTCAAGTTCTGCAAGAGCAACTATGAGCTGTGCCGCGGGCAGACAAACGTGGCGATGGGCAGCGTGCTGTCCATCTGGCACGATTACCGCGAAGCCGGACTTGACGATCTGCTCCACGCGCAGCTCCCGCCGATGGACGCGCTCGAAGCTGCAATGGCGCACACCGACATCAACGATCTGATTCTGGACGATACGGCGATGACGGTCTATTACGCCGACCCGGAGCTCAAGCTCGACGTGGGCGCCGTGGCCAAGGGCTATGCGACGGAAATTGTCGCGCAGATGCTGCTGGATGGTGAGATGAATTCCTTCATCATCAGTGCTGGAGGCAATGTGCGTCTGGGCCGCCCGCCGATGGATGGCCGCAGAGGCTGGGGCGTAGGCATTCAGGACCCAGATGGTGCGGTGCTCGGCCTTTCGGACATCGTCGAGACGATCTTTGCCGCCAACCGCTCCATCGTCACCTCTGGCGACTACCAGCGCTTTTACACGGTGGATGGCGTCAACTATCACCATCTGATCGACCCGGATACGCTGATGCCCGCCACACACTTCCGCTCCGTATCCATCATCACCAAGGATTCTGGCTTTGCGGATATGCTCTCCACCGCCGCCTACCTGATGCCCTACGAGGAATCCCGCGCATTCATCGAATCGCTGGACGGTGTGGACGCCATCTGGCTCTTCCCCGACGGCACCAAGGAGATGACCGATGGCGCAGCCAAGCTGGCCAAATCCCGCGGCGCAACCAACCGCTGATCCTTCAGCCCTTCCCTTTCCGGGGAAGGGCTTTTTTGCCGCCCGTTCCGGTTCGCAATACGGCCTAAAACCTTCCGCTCAAATCGAACCCGTCTTGCTCCTTCTTCGCTTCGCGCTGTATGAAATATCTTTACAAGTGTTTTCGTATAGAAACAGGAAAACAAACCGAAAAAACGCAGCCCAGTTGCCTGGACTGCGCTGTTCGCCAAAAGATCCCAAAGTGCCGCTGCCGTCGTTTTTCACCCACCGCTCGCGGTAGGTCGGTGCCCTGTGACGCGCTTCTGCCGTCCCCTGGCGTTTCAAAAACGGGGGCATGACATCCACGAATCAACATCCGGGCTCCTGTTATGAAAATGTAGGAGAAAATACAGACGACTGGCGCACACCCCAGGACATCTGATCCGGCGGTAAGGCCCTGCCGGTCTCTGAAAATATTATATCAGCCACCCCGATGTGTGTCAACGGGTTTCAGCCGTTTTCCCCGGAGGAATCTGCTGGCGGCGTGGAGGCCGGTTCCCTGCGCTTCACCGATACGCCCGCATCGCCCGCCGTCACGGTTACGTCCATCGCCTCCTCAAAAAAGGCCGACGGGACATACACCGCCTCTTCCAGCGTCGTCACACGCGCATCCACCGGGATGAGCAGCCCATCCTTCTGCCACGAAACGTTTTTCGCCGTATTGTCGCTCACCGTCCACGAAACGGTGATGCGGCTGTCCTCTTTCTCCAGTGTAACATTTCGCCGCGTCTGCGTCTCCTCCTGCGCCTCTTGGCTGTCCGCCTTCCAGCCCAGCGCCTCCGCCGTTGCCTCCAGCGGCAGAAGCAGATCGTCGCGCTCCATAACCGCCTGTGCGTCAAGCTCCTCCCCGTCCACCGTCAAGGCTAGCAGCCGCTCCTTGCTGTCCGCCTCTGCCTCCGGGGAAGGCGATGCCGGTTCTGCCGTTGCCTTCTGGGCCGCCGCCGGGGTCGGCGTAACCACGCTGCGGGTGTTCGCCGCGCAGCCGGTGAGCGCTGCCGCGCCCGTCATCAGCCCCACAGCGAGCCACATTCTTTTCCGAACACGCATATCCATGCTCCTCCTCAAGATCGTCGCTTCCTCAGCTCGATATCAAGGATATGCCGCCTGCCGGACGATTATACACGCGCGGTTACTGCGCCATCATCCATGCGGCGATATCGGCCGCCACCTGCGCATCCACCGCCTTGGGTTCCAGATAAGCCGCCTGCGCGTTGAGGATGGAGTCCTGTTCGCCCGCAGGCATCATCAGGTGGTTCAGCCCCGGATACGTCCGGTAAGTAAAGCGCGGATCATCGCACAGCCGCTCCTGCCACGCCTCAAACGCGGTGCGCTCCACCTGAAAATCCCGCTCGCCCCAGAGGAACAGGAAGGGTTTGCCGCAGTCCTTCGCCATCTGTGCCTGATCCATGCGTGCCATGTGCCGCAGATACACCGCGCTGATGCCCAGCACCGTCTCTCCCGCGGTCTCCTCGTCGTTCATCTCCGGCAAGCGCCTGCCCTTGGCCTCCTCCGCTTCAAGCTGCGCCATCATCGCGCCACGCTGCGGCCCTTCCAGCACCTGCAAAACCGCACGGTTCTGCATCAGCGCAATCTCCCAGAGCGTCAGCGGCGTGCCCGCCACACAAATGCCGCCGTCAAAGCCGCACGCCTGCACCAGATACGGCGTAATCATGCCGCCTTCGCTGTGTCCCAGCAGGTACACGCGCCGGGCATCCGTCTGCGCACGCAGCACGGTCAGCGCCTCACGCACCGGCTCCAGATACTCCTGATCGACCGTCTCACAGGGGCGCGTCGGATGCGCATAGGTGATCTTGTCGTGCCGGATGCTGCCCACGCCCAGCGCCGCCAGATCGTAGGCCAGATCGCGGAAGGGCTTGTTGCCGCCGATCGTCTCATCCATGTCGCTGGGGCCGGAGCCCTGCGCCATGACGATGTAAGGCGTATCCGCATCAGCGCCAGCCGGCACAATCACCTCACCCGTCATCTCATGGTCGGTACCCGCAAACAGCGTCACGTACAGCGCCTGTGCGCCGTCGGGCAGCGAGCGTTCCAGCGCCAGCGGCTGCTCCGCACGCGGGGCAAGAAATAGGGAGCTGATGCGCCCCTGTGCATCATAGGCCACGGACAGCAGCGATGTGCCGCGCTCATGCGCCAGCACCGCCGCACCCGCACGCGCCGTTTCATCCGCCTGCACCGCCGTCAGCCCTGTGCATACGCCAAGCTGCTCGGTCATCATCGCCCAGCCGGAGGCCAGCGTCTGCTCATCCACCGCCGTGCGCATCGTGTCATCGAGCTGCGCCTCGATGGCGACAAAATTTCCCTCCATCATCTGGTGCGCCGTCTGCTCGGTCATCGCCTGTACGCTCTCCGCTTCGGCCATTGCCGTGCTCATTGTCAGCGCCAGTCCCAGCAGCGCACCTATCCACCTTTTCATGCTACGGCCTCCTTTGCCATGCGTTATCGCTTCTGCGCTTCAATGCGTTCGGCCAAATCGGTCAGGTACAGCCAGCGTTCCTCCGCCTCAGCCATCGCCTGCTCCGTCTCTTCCTTGCGCTTCGCCAGCTCTGTCAGCTTCACAAAGTCGCTTGCGTTCCGCTCGATCTCCTTGTCGATCTCCTCGAGTTCTTGTGCAAGCGCCTCCATCCGCGCGTCGATCGTCTCGTATTCCCGCTGCTCCTTGAAGCTCATGCGCAGCTCGCGCGGGCGTTCCCTGCGGGATGCAGACGGCGTATGCTCCGCCTTTTCCGGCTTATCTGCCCTCTGCGCTTCCGCCGCGCACATATCCAGATAGTCGGAGAATGAGCAGATATACTGCGTGATTTCGCCGTCCTGCTCAAAGGCAAACAGCCTGTCCGTCACGCGGTCAAGGAAGTACCGATCGTGCGAGACAACCACCACCGCGCCGCTGAACGAGGCGAGGTAGTCCTCTAGGATTTCCAGCGTCGCAATATCCAAATCGTTCGTCGGTTCATCCAGCAGCAGCACGTTGGGCGCACCCATCAGCATACTGGCCAGATGCAGCCTGCGCTTTTCGCCGCCAGAAAGGCGGCTGACCGGCGTAAGCTGCACATCCGGCGGGAAGAGGAACTGCTCCAGCATCTGGCTGGCCGAAAAGCGTCCTTCCGGCGTCTGCACATATTCCGCCACATCGCGCATGAAGTCAATCAGCCGCACATCCTCGCGCACCTCTGGAAACTCCTGCCGGAAAAAGCCCACCTTCACCGTCTCGCCCAGCGCAATCACGCCCTCGTCCGGCGGAAGCTCTCCAGCCAGCATACGCAGCAGCGTCGTCTTGCCGCATCCATTCGGCCCGACGATGGCCATGCGCTCATCGCGCAGGATCGTATAGGTAAAGTCCCGCAGCAGCGTTTTGCCGCCCATCGCCTTGCCCACGCGCTCACACTCGATGATGCGCCGCCCCAGCCGTGAACCGGTGGAGGTCAGCGACAGCTTCGCCTCCGCCTGCGGCCCCTTGACGGCGCTCATCTCCTCAAAGCGCTGAATGCGCGCCTTCTGCTTGGTGCTTCTGGCCTGTGCGCCGCGCTGAATCCATTCCAGCTCCCGGCGCAGAATGGCGCTCCGCTTGCGTGCGGCGGCGTTCTCCATATCCAGCCGCGCCGCCTTCTGTTCCAGATAATACGAGAAATTGCCGTCGTGGACATACAGACCGCCTTGGCTCAGCTCCGCAATGCGGCTGCACACGCGGTCAAGGAAGTATCGGTCATGCGTGACCATCATCAGTGCGCCGCGATACGCCGCCAGCCGCTTCTCCAGCCACGCCACGGTCGCCGCGTCGATATGGTTGGTCGGCTCGTCCAGCAGCAGCAGATCGACCGGGCGGATCAGCGCTGCCGCCAGCGCCACGCGCTTTTTCTGCCCGCCCGAAAAATAACGCACATCGCCTTCAAAATCCGTCACGCCGAGTTGAGTCAGCAGCGCCCTTGCCTCGTAGGCGTCCGGTGCGCCCACGTCCGCAGGCGCATCGTGCAGCACTTGCTCCACGCAGGTGCGCTGCACATCGTAGCAAGGCATCTGTGCCAGATAGGAGACGCGCAGACCGCGCCTGCGCATCACCGTGCCTGCATCCGGCTCTTCAAGCCCCGCAAGAAGCTTGAGCAGCGTCGATTTGCCCGTGCCGTTGACGCCGACCACGCCGATGCGGTCATGCTCACCGATGTAAAGCGTTGCATCGTCGATCAAGCGCTTGAGCGTATACCGTTTTGCGATGTGTTCCGCCGAAAGAATGGCCGCCATATCAGTTCTGTTCCTCCGTTTTTTCTGCTGCAAGCTCCGTCTGCACGGCTTCCTCCTGCGCTTCTTCGCCCATCGCCGCCTTGGCATCTGCCGCGCTGATCTCACAGAGCATCTCGCGGGTGATCTCGCCCGTCTCGCCTGCCAGACGATTAGCCTGCTCCTGTACCAGCTTTTCCAGCGTATTGCGCATACCACGCGCATTGCCGAAATCCAGCCGATCCGAGACGCTCATACCCGCAAGCATCCCGCGTACTACCGTCTTGGCCTCCTGCGCGATGGCATAGCCCTGCCGCTTGGCATTCATATCCAGAATAGCCATCAGCTCGTCATCCGTGTAGTCCGGGAAGTCGATGTACTTGTTAAAGCGGGAGATCAGGCCCGGATTGCTGGTCAAAAAGTCATGCATCTCGTCGGTATATCCGGCGACGATCACCACGAGGTCATCCCGGTTGTCCTCCATCAGCTTCACCAGCGTGTCGATGGCCTCACGACCGAAGTCGTTCTCCATCCCCTTGCGTGCCAAAGCATACGCCTCGTCAATGAACAGGATGCCGCCCAGCGCACTCTTGACCACCTCCGTCACCTTGCCAGCCGTCTGGCCGACATAGCCCGCCACCAATCCGCTGCGGTCGGTTTCCACAAGCTGACCGTTGCTCAGGAAGCCGAGCTGCTTGTAGATCTTGGCAATCAGCCGCGCCACCGTCGTCTTGCCCGTGCCGGGATTGCCGGTAAAGACCATGTGGAAGCTCATGTCCATGACCTTGAGCCCATGCGCCTCGCGCAGCTTGCGCACTTTAATCAGGTTGATGAGTGAGCGCACCTCGCGCTTCACCTCGTCAAGACCAATCAGGCCGTCCAGCTCAGCGGTCAGCGCCTCCAGCGTCTCCTCCTCTTGCGGCTTCTGCTGCTCGGCCTGCTGCGGCGCGGCCTCCGGCGCATTGCTGCGGCGCACGGCCTCCTGCACGCCGCCCACATGGCGGCCCGCCGCGCGCGTGAGCAAAAACGTGCGCAGCCCGCCCAGATAGGCGGTGATGAAGCTCATCGCCGCGCCGCCCACGGAGCCATCCGCTTCAGCAGCCGCATACAGCAGCTGGCTCACGCCGGTTACAAACTGCTGGGCGCTGTCCGTGCCGTCCTTGTCGTCCATCGCCACACAGCAGCGCAGCAGCAGCGGCGTGCCTTCCGCAAAGGAACGGTTCTTGTAGCCGATGTTCAGCGCCGCCTCGCTGCCTGCCCGGCCAATGCTCAGCACATCGCGCGAAGGCACGCCCGCAATGAACGCACGCATCGCCTCCGATACGCTGCCGCCGTGCTGCGCCATCTTGAGCAGCACCGCCTGCGTATACATATCCAAAAAGAGCTGAATGTCGCTCGCGCCCACGCGCTGCCAGTTGCCGCTCTGCACCAGCAGGGCGCAGGCTTCCTTCATCTGTGCATAGGCCTCGCGGCCTCGTTTCATCGGTTCGCTCATCTCATGTTCTCCTTGATGCATCGTTACGCCTTGCCCAACTTCTGTCTGACCCGGCTGAACTTGCCCTTGAGGCGAGCAATCTCCTCCGGCCTGAACAGGAACACGTCGCGCAGCGGAATATGGTAGGTTCGCAGGTAATAGGCCAGGAAGCAGCCGCCCGCCACCGCATAGGAAGCTACGGACGCAGCCGCCGCGCCCATCTTGCCCCACATCGGGATGGTGAACAGGTTGACAATGATATTGACCACCACGGACACGGTCAGCATACCCAGATACACATACTTCTTGCCCTGTGCCAGCAGCAGCGTGCCGATGATCTTGAAATAGCTCATCGGGATGATGCCCGCAATCAGCAGCACCGTGACCGGGTAAGCCGGCAGGTATTCCGCACCCGCCAGCAGCCAGATCACCGGCCTGCCCAGCACCAGAATGCCCACGATCATCAGCAGCGTCAGATAGAAATTGACCTTCATGCTCATGGTCACCTCGCCGATGGCGTCATCCTTCGCCGTGCGGGAAAACAGCACCTCGCGGAAGGCGTCGGGAATCAGCCAGCCGTACTCCGACAGCGATACGCCCAGCGTGTAAAAACCGATCTCTGCATCCGCGATGCCGAACATATAGCCCATCATCAGCGTATCGACCCGGTAATTGAGCGTGACCATCAGCGTCGTGACCATCGAAATCAGGCCAAACGGCACGATCTTCGCCGCGAAGCGCAGGTCGGCGCGCAGCGGATTGGGCAGGCGGCGCATACGCCGAAGCGACATGATGACGGTGATGAGATCGCCCACGACAACCAGCGCCAGCGCGACCAAGATGGTGCGCTCCATCGTGTAGAACGCGAGGATGGTGATAAGCGTATTGGTGATGCGCGCGGTGAAGAAGATCTTGTTCTTGTACTTGACATCCTCCACCATCATCATGAAGCTGAGCTGATTGGCCAGCACCTGAATCGGCGCAATCAGGCACACCGCCGTCAGCGCAAAGGAGTCAAAGATCGCCGCACCCACCACGCCGATGGCCGTATACGCGAGGAATTGCAGCAGGAAAATGCGCAGGAATTTATCCAGCACATCCGGCTCGCTCTGCCGCTTATAATAGGGATACGGCTGATAGAGGCCAAAGTTCGCCGTCACGGCGACGATGGAGATCATCGAGGAAATCTGTCCCAGCTCGCCCTTGAGTTCCGGGCCCAAAAAGCGATTGGAATAGCTCGATGCAATCAGGCCGATCAGCACGGCCATGATCTTGGTGAAAATGGTGTACACATAATCGTTGCCCGCGATGCGGCGGGCGATGCCTTTGAGACGCATAGCAATTCTCCCCCATGGATACAAACATACATCTTCTATTATAGCCCCATCGGGAAGGATTTGTAAATCTCTCTTTTCCCATCACGCATCTTCTGCGGCGCACATAGTATGCAGTGGAGCCTCACCCCCCGACGCTCCGGGCGAACATCGCCGGTTTCAACGAGAATCGCCAAAGGCGGCGTTCCCTGTCCATAGATTTCTTCGGAGGTGCGAATTATGTATTCCTCTTGTTTTGATGGCTGCTGTTCAACCCACCCCTACTGCCCCTTCCCCGACTGGATTCATCCGCTGCAATGCAACCCCGCGCACTACTGCTGTGCCAGCCAGACAGATGGACCCACGCTCATCATCCATGGCATCCTGCTGGAGCCGTGCGGCAACCAGAGCTGCACACCGCGCGCTCTGCGCGTGCGCATCACCGGCCCGAGCTATCCGGGCGGTGAGGTATTCACCCTGCGCGTGGGAAGCTGCACCGAGATTGACGAGCCGCTGGTCATCGCCAATCTGACGCCCGGCACGTACACCATCGAGCAGCTCGCGCCCATGGGTGAATACGATGTTTCCTTTACAGGCCCGGTCTGCGGCGGCAGCGTGACCATCACCTGTTCTGTCGTTCCCACGGTCATCACCATCGTGTGCCGCAAGCGTCTGCATCCGGGATGCGGCCATCCCTGCCGGCCGGGCTGTGGTACAGTCTGCCCGCCGACCTGCGGCGGTACGACCCAGCCGTGCGGCGTCGTCTGCGGCTGCTTCGTCCAGCCTTGCTGCACATCGAATGCCTGCTGATATCCGTTTATTCCACAAAGTGGGGGAGATACGACCGTATCTCCCCCGCTTGAATTGGTATAGGCAATGCCCATGCTGGTCTTTCGATATTGTTTATCTTCCAATACTGTTTATATCTCAAACCCTTTATTCAACGCGAAGCGAAGAAGGGGTTTGGGGCTGAAATCCCCAAGCGGGTTTTAGGGCGGCAGCCCTAACGTACCTCTGAAACGTGCCTGA
>JAXJLD010000035.1:0-18083 GCA_036297385.1 Christensenellales bacterium
GAAGGGGTTTGGGGATGAAATCCCCAAGCAGGGTTTGGGACGGCAGTCCCAACGCATCCCTGAAAAAACGTAGTTTCAGAGCAGACCGCAAAGCGGTCTACGATTGAAACGGGTTCAGTTTGAGTAAAAGGTTCTGGATGCAAAACAGCATGAGTTTAACAGGTTTTGTCATGGAACGACATCAGCGTTTGAAGCGCTCAACGATATCCAGCACCGCATCTGCGACATAGCGCGCCTTGTCTGCGCCGAGGCTGGCATACAGCGGCAGCGAGATCTCGTTTTCGGAGAAGGCGTAAGCGTTGGGATAATCCTCAGGCTTGAAGCCGAAGCGGCGCGTGTAGGCGCTCATAGTGTGCAGCGCGATGAAGTGTACGCTCACGCCGACATTGCGTGCCTTGAGCTCCTCGATGAACTGATCGCGCGTGATGGTCAGGCGCTCCGGCACGATGCGCAGGATGTACAGGTGGCGGCTGTGGTGGCAGTAGGCCGGGGTCTTTTGCAGGCGAAGCTGCGGCACATCCCGGAACGCCTCCTCGTACACCTGAACGGCCTCGAAGCGGCGGCGCTGCATATCGTCCATACGCGAGAGCTGCACGCTTGCCAGCGCGGCCTGAATGTCGAACATATTGTACTTGTAGCCCGGCTCCTCGATGTCATAGCGCCAGGAGCCCGCCTTGCCGTATCGGTTCCACGAGCCAGCGCTCATCCCGTGACAGGAGAGCATCGCCGCCTTGCGGTAGAGCGCCTCATCGTCCGTCACCAGTGCGCCGCCCTCGCCGCAGGCGAGGTTCTTGGTCGCATAGAAGGAGTAGGATACCGCGCCGCGCGGGTGATGGCCGATCAATTCGCCGTTGAAGCGCGTTTCCACGGCGTGCGCCGCATCCTCGGAGAGGAAGAGGTTGTAGCGGTCGCACAGCGCACCGATCGCGTCAAGATCCGCCGCCAGACCGGAATAGTGAACCGGGACGATGGCGCGGGTCTTATCGGTGATGCGCTTCTCGATCTCCTTGGGATCGATCAGACCGGTATCCGGGTCGATATCCGCAAATACCGGCGTTGCGCCCACATGAAGAATGGTGTTGGCGGTCGAGGCGAAGGTCAGCGGCGTGGTGATAACCTCGTCGCCGGGGCCGATATCCTGAGCGACCAGCGAAAGATGGAGCGCAGCTGTGCAGGAGTTGAGGCCGACACAGTACTTTGCGCCGACATACTCGGCAAAGCGCTTTTCAAACTCGATGGTGCGCGGCCCTTTGGCCCACCAGCCCGAGCGCACGACGTCGCTGACGGCCTGCACTTCGGCCTCGGAGATATCCGGCAGGCAGAACGGCATCCAGTCGTCTCTTACAGTAAACTCACTCATCCGATTTATCCTCCAGCCCGAGCGTGCGGGCGGTTCGTTTCCATGGTCATGGGTCTGGGATTGCGTGCCTTACAGCCTGCAATCGAGCTTAGCCAGCTCGCTGACGATGTAGTCGTAGACAAAGGACACGGCTTCATCGACCGGCTTCTTCTCCTGCATACTCTTGTCGCGGGCGGAGATTTCGATGGTGCCGTTCTTCAGGCCCTTCGGGCTGACGACCACACGCACCGGCACGCCGAACAGATCCGCATCGGAGAACATCACGCCGGCGCTCACGCTGCGGTCGTCCCAAAGCACTTCCACACCCTTGGCGGTCAGCTCGTCGTAAATCTTCTGGGACGCGGCGGCAACTTCCTCGTTGTCCGCGCGCAGGGAACACAGATGCACGTGCCACGGCGCAATGGAGATCGGCCAGATGGGGCCGTAATCGTCGCGGTGCGCCTCGCACACGGACGCGGCCAGACGGCCCACGCCGATGCCGTAGCAGCCCATGATCGGGTTCTTGAGCGTGCCGTCCTGATCGACATAGGTCATGCCCATGCTCTCGGTGTACTTGGTGCCGAGCTGGAAGATGTTGCCGACCTCAATGCCGCGGGAGGTGTAGATGCTCTTCTTGCCGCAGACCGGGCAGATGCCGCCGTCATACGCCTTGGCAACGTCCACATACTCGACCTCGCCCATTTCGCGCGGAATGTTGAAGCCGGTATAGTGCATATCGGTTTCGTTCGCGCCGGTGACAAAGGCGTTCACGCCCTGAAGGGATGCATCGTACACCACGCGCACGCCCTCCGGCAGCCCCTTGGGGCCGATGAAGCCCGCGCAGATGCCGCTCTCCAGCGTGATCTCCGCCGGATGAATTTCGGCCTTGAGGTAATTGCGCAGCTTCGTCTCATTGATGTCCAGATCGCCGCGCAGGAAGGCCACCACATACTTGTCGGTCAGGTTCTCCTGATAGACGACGGCCTTGCAGGTCTGCGCGGGCTTGATGTTCAGGAAGGCGCACAGGTCGTCAATGGTCTTGACGTTGGGGGTCGCCACCTTCTCCAGCGGGGCGACCTCGCCGGCTTCGCCATGGACGATGCAGGGCGCGGCCTCCATGTTGGCGCGGTAATCGCAGTCGTGGCACAGCACGATGGTATCCTCACCGACGGGGGTGAGCAGCATATATTCGTGGGAAACCTTGCCGCCCATCATGCCGCTGTCGGAGGCGACAGCCACCACGTCGCCTACGCCCGCGCGGAAGAAGATGCGGTTATAGGCATCGTAGCAGAGCTGATAATAGCGCTCCAGATCCTCCTGAGAGGTGTGGAAGGAGTACGCGTCCTTCATGGTGAACTCGCGCACGCGGATCAGGCCGCCACGGCAGCGCGGCTCGTCACGGAACTTGGTCTGGATCTGGTAGATCATGAACGGATACTGGGTGTAGCTGTCCGCCACGTCGCGCACGAAGTGGACGGAGGCCTCCTCGTGGGTCATGCCCAGCACCATGTCGGAGCCGGAGCGGTCGGTAAAGCGCAGCAGTTCGCTGCCGATGGCGTCATAGCGGCCGGACTCGCGCCAGATGGAGGCGGGCATGGCCACCGGGAAGAGCACTTCCTGACCGTCGATGCGGTTCATCTCCTCGCGGATGATCTTCTCGATCTTGGCGGTGATGCGCTTGGTGATCGGGAACAGGGTGTAGATGCCGTTGCCGACGGGCTTGATGTAGCCGCCGCGCATCATCAGCGCTTGGCTGGCGATGACACAATCAGCAGGGGTCTCCTTGTAGCGCTTGGAGACGAGATTTCTCAGCTTCATGATGATTCTCTCCTTTGGTCGATAGGGGGAATGGCGTGCGGCATATGCCGCGGGGACGAAAAAAAGCTCCGCCCCATGTGCAGGGGCGAAGCCTGAACTTCGCGGTACCACCTTGCTTCAGCGCAGCGGATCGCTGCGCCCTTGCCTGCCCTGTATCGGGAGCGCCCGGCAGGATTTCACGGCGGAAGCGCCATGCGTTCTCCTGCGTACTCGGGAGGCCGGAGCGGCCGGGGGCGGTCTGCGCGCCTTGCAGCCGGGGGCGCACTCTCTGGGAAACCGCGGGTTCACCGCTTTCTCCGTCGTTGTACGGCTTCTATTATACTCACCTGAAGCCGTTCGCGCAAGACCCCATTCGCAGGGCAATGTGATTTTCCATATTTCCACAAATTCTGGAATGTTCACGCCGCCCGGCGATTTTGGCTGAAAAGCGGGATTTACAATCCGTTAAGAATTCTTGGTTTTTTCCTCAATCTTATCGGAAAGACGGTTGAGGCCGTAGATGGAGGCGATGATGACGCCCATGACGATGAAGATGCCCAGCCAGCCCTCGACCATGTAGCGAAGGGAGGCGATAAATGCGCTCACATTGATAGACATAGCTTATAACCCTCCTTGAACTCAGACGAGCGGGCCGACCATCGCCAGCACCAGACCGCCAGCGATGACGGACGCAACCTGACCAGCCACGTTCGCGCCGGCTGCCTGCATCAGGATGAAGTTGTACGGATCCTCGTCGCGGGCCATCTTGGCAATGACGCGGGAGGACATCGGGAAGGCGGAGATGCCCGCCGCGCCGATCATCGGGTTGATCTTCTTCTTGGCAAACAGGTTGATGAACTTGCCGAAGAACACGCCGCCGAAGGTATCGAACATGAAGGCGACCAGACCCAGACCCAGAATCATCAGCGTCTGCGGGACGAGGAAGCTCTCTGCCTGCATACGCACGGCCACGGTCAGGCCCAGCATCAGGGAGACGAGGTTCGCCAGCACATTCTGCGCACACTCGGACAGGCTGCGCAGAACGCCGCACTCGCGCAGCAGGTTGCCGAACATCAGGAAGCCGACCAGCGCGGCGGAATCCGGCGCGACCAGCGAGGCGATGGCAGAAACCACAATCGGGAACAGGATGCGCGTGGTCTTGGTGATCTTGCCGGGGGTGTACTCCATGCGGATGCTGCGCTCTTCCTTGGTGGTGACCAGCTTGATGCAGAAGGGCTGCACGATGGGCACCAGTGCCATGTAGGAGTAGGCCGCGACGATGATGGCGGCGGTATAGTTGCTCTTGAGCGTCTGCGCCACGAAGATGGACGTCGGGCCGTCCGCCGCGCCGATGATGGCGATGGAAGCCGCGTCGCGCAGCTCAAAGCCGAACAGGCTCGCCATGGACAGCGTGAAGAAGATGCCGAACTGCGCCGCCGCGCCGAAGAGCAGCAGCTTGGGATCGGCCAGCAGCGGGCCGAAGTCGATCATCGCGCCGATGCCGATGAACAGCAGCAGCGGGAACAGCTCGTTGTCCACGCCCGCCTGAAACAGGATCTCCAGCGTATGCACCATGCCGGAGTTGGGCATATTGCACAGGATGCAGCCAAAGCCCATCGGCAGCAGGAGCGTCGGCTCCATCTCTTTCCTGATGGCCAGATAGATCATCGCGCCGCCAATGATCCACATGACGACCATCTGCACCGTCAGGTCCGCAAAATTACCGAAAATTTGCGACATATTTCTTCCTCCGTTTCTCGTTCCTTTCCCTATCCGGGGAAATGCCGTTACCTCATTATTATAGTATCTTTTTCCCTTCTATACAAGATCAAAATAATAGTCCATCATTTCTGTATAAAAGAGAAACGGCGCTTTCCCGGCAGGAAAAAAGGCGTGAGGGTCGAATCCAAACAGGCAGAATGACAGAAGGAGAGGCGGCGGCATGGAGCAGGTTCGCTTTGGAATCGTAGGCTTTGGCTCAATGGGGCTGGAGCATACACGGATGCTTTTGAATGGAGAGATCAGGGAGGCGCGGCTCACGGCAGTAGCCACGCGCAACGCGCAGAATATTGCGGCCATGCGCGTCATGCCCGGCGGCGACGCGGTGCGTGTGTTTGATACGCCGCAGGCCATGTACGCAAGCGGCGAGGTGGATGCGGTGCTCATCGCATCGCCGCACCGTGTCCATGTCGCGCAGGCGAAGGAGGCGTTTGCCGCGGGCGTTCATGTGCTGCTGGAAAAGCCGACGGGCGTGACCACGCGCGAGGTGCGCGAGCTGAACGCCGCGGCGGATGCGAGCGGCAGGGCGTTCGGCGCGATGTTCAATGTGCGCGTCAACCCGGCGCTGCGCAGGATGAAGGAGATCGTGGCTTCGGGCGAGATGGGCGAAGTCCGCCGCACGAGCATGATCGTGACCGACTGGTTCCGTGCGCAGAGCTACTTTGATTCTGGCGCATGGCGTGCAACGTGGAAGGGCGAGGGCGGCGGCGTGCTGCTCAATCAGGCGATGCACAGTCTGGATCTGTGGCAGTGGATTGGCGGGATGCCGGTGCGCCTGCGCGCATTCTGCGGTCTGGGCCGCTGGCACGACATCGAGGTGGAGGATGACGTGACCGCCTATGTGGAGTATGCCAACGGCGCGACGGGCGTGTTCATCACCTGCACCGGCGAAGCGCCCGGCACAAACCGGTTTGAAATCTCGCTGGATGGCGGTCAGCTTGTGCTGGAGGATGGCACGCTGACCATCCGGCGCACGGAGATGCCGGTCAGCCGGTTCATACGGACGTATCCGAATGGCTATGGCAAGCCGGCGGTGACGGAGGAGGTCTTTGTACCGCAGGCGCAAGATGAGAAGCACGCGGGCGTGGTGCGCGCGTTCGCCCGCCACATCCTCTATGGCGAGCCGATGATTGCCGATGGGCGCGAGGGGCTGAACGCCCTGATGCTCGCCAACGCGATGATGCTCTCCGCATATGCGGGTGAGACGCTGGCGCTGCCCTTTGACGCGGAGATGGATGCGCAGTATGAGGCACTGCTGGCCGAGCGGACGGCGCATAGCCGGGAAAAGACGGTCAAGCCGGTTCGGATGGACCCAAGCCAGTCGTACTGATGGGGCATACCGTTTGGATTCGTTAATGTTTCAGGCTGTTTCGTGATAAAACGAGCTATAAGCGCGAATGAAAGAATGGGCTGGGGAATTGATCCCCAGCCCATTCTTGGCATTGCGCCGAAATACAAACCGTATGAAATGCCCTGCATCAAACGTCCTGTTGAATGGCAGCCAGATACCGCGACAGCGCGTCTTTCCAGTCCGGCAGGGGCGTGAAGCCGTTTTCCACGAGCTTGCGCTTGTCCAGCCTGCTGTTTAACGGACGCGCCGCTTTCGAGAGGCCGTATTCCGCCGTCGTCACGGGGAGCACCTGCGTGTTCATGCCCGCCTGACGGAAGATCTCCTTGGCAAAGTCTGCCCAAGAGATGTAGCCGCCCTCGTTGGTGGCGTGGTAGCAGCCGTATTTTTCGGTCTCAATCATATCGACCAGCAGTCGCGCCAGATCCAGCGTATAGGTCGGCGTGCCGATCTGATCGCACACCACGCGCAGCGTGTCATGCGTTTGCCCCAGATGCAGCATGGTCTTGATGAAGTTCTTGCCGTTTGTGCCGAACACCCACGCGATGCGCACGATGAAGTGCTTGTCCGTCAGCCCGCGCACGGCCTGTTCGCCTTCGAGCTTGGTGCGCCCATAGACATTCAGCGGCGCATAGTCCGTGCAGTCCGGAAGCCACGGGGCTTCCCCCTGACCATCGAATATGTAGTCCGTGCTGATGTACATCAGCTTGCATGAGAGCGCCGCGCACGCCTTGGCAATGTGCCGTGTACCGTCCGCATTGATGGCGCGTACCTTGTCCTGCTTGTCTGCATCCTCCGCGAGATCCACTGCCGTCCATGCCGCGCAGTGAATGACCGCGTCCGGCTGCACCTCGCTCAGCACGCGGGCGACGGCTTCGCCATCGGTAATGTCCAGCGCCGCATACGGCGCACGCGTGACGGCGCTGCCGTCCGCAGCACCTGCATACTGCGGCAAAAGGTCGCTGCCCACGGCCGCATGGCCACGCGCAATCAGCTCGTTGACGACGTCATGTCCCAGTTGACCGGCAACGCCGGTGACCAAAATCTTCATGCCTCGTCCTCTCATCCGCGGTTGCCGTACATCTGCTCGTAGTAGTTCTGGTATTCACCGGAGATGATCGTCTGCCACCACTCGCGGTTGGCGAGGTACCAGTCGATGGTCTTGACGATGCCATCGGCAAACTTCGTTTCCGGCAGCCAGCCCAGCTCATTGTGAATCTTGGTGGGGTCGATGGCATAGCGCATATCGTGGCCCTTGCGGTCGGCAACGTAGGTGATGAGGCTTTCCGGCTTGTGCAGCGCCTTGCAGATCAGCTTCACGATGTCGATGTTCTTCATCTCGTTGTGGCCGCCGATGTTGTACACCTCGCCCACACGCCCCTTGCGCAGAATGAGGTCGATGGCCTTGCAGTGATCCTCCACATACAGCCAGTCGCGCACATTTTCGCCCTTGCCGTAGACCGGCAGCGGCTTGTCGTTCAGGCAGTTGGCGATCATCAGCGGAATCAGCTTCTCCGGGAAGTGATACGGGCCGTAGTTGTTGGAGCAGCGGGAGATGGTCACCGGCAGACCGTAGGTGCGGTGATACGCCAGCACCAGCAGATCCGCGCTCGCCTTGGAGGCGGAATACGGGCTGGAGGTGTGAATCGGCGTCTCCTCCGTGAAGAACAGGTCGGGGCGATCCAGCGGCAGGTCACCATAGACCTCGTCCGTGCTGACCTGATGATAGCGCGTGATGCCGTATTTGCGGCAGGCATCCATCAGCGTCTGCGTACCCAGAATGTTGGTGCGCAGGAATACGCCCGGGTCCTCGATGGAGCGATCGACATGGCTCTCCGCCGCGAAGTTCACGACGACATCCGGGTGCTCCTCTTCAAAGAGCTTTTCAACCGCCTCGCGGTCGCAGATGTCCGCCTTCACAAAGCGGAAGTTGGGGTTATCCATCACGGGCTTGAGCGTGGAGAGGTTGCCCGCGTAGGTCAGCTTATCCAAACAGACGATGCGGTCTTCCGGATGTGCGCTGAGCATATGAAACACAAAGTTGCTGCCAATGAATCCGGCGCCGCCGGTCACAATGATGGTCATGATACGCCTCCTCAAATTTCGCCGTAGATGAAGTTGCAGTCACTCTCTTCGAGCAGGGGAGCGGTCGTATCCTTCTGGGAGAGCAGCGCTTCCGTGACCTCGCCCCAGTCAACGCCCACGGCAGGGTCGTTAAAGCGGATGCCGCGGTCACATTCCCTGCTGTACAGGTTGTCCACTTTGTAGCAGAATTCTACGTCGTCCGTCAGCGTCTTGAAGCCGTGGCCAAAACCGCGCGGGATGAACAGCATACGCTTGTTGTCTGCGCTCAGCTCCACGGCAACCCACTGCTTATAGGTCGGGCTGCCCTTGCGCAGATCGACCGCCACATCCATGACCGCGCCGCGGGTCACGCGCACCAGCTTGGCCTGCGCCATCGGTGCGTTCTGGAAGTGAATGCCGCGCAGCGTGCCCTTCTGCGCCGTGAAGGACTGGTTGTCCTGCACGAATGCCGCGTCGATGCCGATTGCGGCAAACGCCCTTGTGGAGTAGGTTTCCATAAAATAACCGCGATGATCGCCGTGTACGTCCGGCTCGACGATGTATACGCCGGGCAGACGGGTTTCCATTTTCTGCATCAGTATCGTACCTTTCCTTCTGCAACTGCCTTGAGATGTGCGCCGTAGGGGCTCTTGCCGTATCGCGCCGCGCTCTCCAGCAGCTTATCCTTGGTGATCCAGCCGTTCTTGTAGGCGATTTCCTCCGGGGCGGAGATTTTGACGCCCTGCCGCTTTTCCACCATCTGCACAAAGTCCGCCGCTTCTACGAGGCTGTCCATCGTGCCGGTGTCCAGCCATGCGAAGCCGCGCCCCAGAAGCTGCACATCCAGCTTTTCCTGCGCCAGATACATGGCGTTGAGCGTGGTGATCTCCAGCTCGCCGCGTGCGCTGGGCTTGACATCGTGTGCCATCGCAGATACGCCCTTGGGATAGAAGTACAGACCCGTTACCGCGTAGCTGCTCTTGGGCTGCTGCGGCTTCTCCTCGATGGAGATCACTTTGCCGCCCTCATCAAACTCGACCACGCCGAAGCGCTCCGGGTCGGTGACATAGTAGCCGAACACCGTAGCGCGCGCATTGGCCTCGGCGTTTTGCGCCGCCGTGCGCAGTACCTTGGAAAAGCCGTTGCCGTAGAAGATGTTGTCGCCCAGCACCATCGCGCAGGCATCGTCCCCGATGAACGCTTCACCCAGCAGGAACGCCTGCGCCAGACCGTCCGGGCTGGGCTGCACGCAGTAGGAGAGATTGACGCCGAACTGGCTGCCGTCGCCCAGCAGATGTTCGAAGCGCGGCGTGTCCTCCGGGGTGGAAATGATGAGAATATCCCGGATGCCCGCGAGCATCAGCGTGGAGAGGGGATAGTAGATCATGGGCTTATCGTAGACGGGCAGAAGCTGCTTGCTTGTGACCATCGTGAGCGGGTAGAGCCGCGTGCCGGCGCCGCCGGCGAGGATGATGCCCTTCATATGGATGACCAGCCTTTCTGAGAAAACAGTCTCATGGGGAATGATTCTGCTTCCGGCAGAGAATGTGCCGTCTGCAGGTCTGTGTCCCTTTTATTGTAACATATTGCATCGAATTTTCAAGCCTTGCCCGGCCTGTTTCGCGGGCGGGCAAAGGTTTTGCGCCGTTTATGCCTGGCGAAGCAGCCTGCCGGCAATGGACTTTACCATGCCGCGCTCCTGCGGATTCATCGCAAGGAAGTACACGCTCACCGCGTACACCACACTATAAGGCAGCGCAAACGCCACCACGCCGCCGTAGCCCGTGAATGTGTGCAGCCGAAGCGCCAGAAGCGCCAGCAGCGCGGGGGGGATGAGCGCGGGTACAATGCGCAGGATGTTCTTCCAGAAGTATGCCATGTTCAGCCCGATGTGGCGGTGATAGTACCAGTTCATGACAAAGCCGTTGCACACGATCATGGAGATGGCGGTGCCCAGCGCACAGCCCAGACCGCCCCAGCGCATACCCAGCGGAATGGAGATGGCGACATTGAACAGCGCCATAAAGAAGTACACCTTGGAGCGGAACTGATGCTTGTTCTTCGCCCGCTGAATTTCGATGCCGAGGTTCTGGATCAGCGGCACGGTCACCGGCCCCATCAGCAGCAGCGCGATGGGGTACGCGCCGTCGTACTCGCCGCCGCCCCATGCCTCGATGAACGGCTCGCCCACAAAGGCAAAGCCCGTCAGCACCAGCATCAGCAGCATGAACTGGATGCGCCCCACGCGGGTAAAGAGCTGCGTGAGCGACTGATCGCCCTCTCCGCGCGCTACAATGCGGTTGATCTGCGGCACGAATACGCCGGAGATGGAGGTGGAGAGGGTCATGTAATAGCGGTGAATCTGGCTGCCCACGCCGTAGAGCGCCGTGGCAGCCGTGCCGCTGACGATGCCCAGAATCGTCGTATCGACCGTCCAGTTGATCTGGTCGATAATCATGTTCAGGAAGATGAAGAACGAGAAGCCGCCCATCTCGCGCAGGAGCTTGAAATCGAACTGCCCGAATGACAGGTGCATATGCTGTTTCTTAAAACAGTACCAGATGCTGGCGGCATCGGTGAGGATGCTCAGCACAATGGTGGCCAGCACCAGCGCCACGGAGCCCATGCCCATCAGCAGCAGCGGCAGCATGACGATGGGGTTGAGCACGGTGCGGAGCATGCTGACCATGCGCTGAAAGAAGAACTGCTCCTTCGCCGTGATGTAGGACGTGAACACGCTGCACGGGAAGGATACCGCGATATTGACGACCAGCAGCGCCATCAGCACGCGCGCCGTCTCGATCTCCGCAGGCGTGAGCTTTGCCGCGAAGATGCGGTGTACGTTGGCGACCAGCACGCCGCCCACCAGCAGGCTCGCCGCGCCGATGACCAGAAAGATCGTCATGAACATACCGTTGATCTTCGCGATGCCGTCCTCACCGTCGCTCGCCTCATAGCGCGCGTAGTAGCGCACATAGGCGCTGCCCAGACCGAAGCTCATCAGCGCGAGGTTGGAAATAAAGCCGTTGACCAGCGTATACAGGCCGTACTCGCTCTGCCCCAGCAGACGCAGCATGACCGGGGTATACGCCAGAGAAATGAGGGTGGAGAGGATCGTCTGCCCATAGCTGAGCAGCACGCCCGCTTTCTTTTGATTCATATGCCTTTCCGGCGCAGCGCCGGGCCTCCTATAAAACTGCAAGATATAGTGTAGCGTCTTTTGGCGCATTTTTCAAGCGCTTTTCAGGCCGCAGTCCTGCCTGCACTTTGCAGCCTGCGGCGTTTCGTGCTATAATGAATACCTTCATATTCTATTTCAGGAGGCCGAATCACCATGGATAGACAGGCGCTTGACGCATACTTGACCCTCTGGGCCGAAAAAAAGAACCTCGCGGGCGTATCCGCGTACATAGCCGGGCCGGACGGCTTTTCCTATGCGTGGAACTACGGCTTCCGAGACGCGGCACAGCGGATTTGCCCGGACAGCGATACGATGTACGGCATCGCCTCGATGAGCAAGTCCATCACCGCGCTGTGCGCCTGCATCCTGCACGCAGAGGGCGTGCTGGATATCGACGACCCGGTGTGCAAATACCTGCCGTCCTTCTCCCTGCCCGGTCAGCCGAAGGAGTCTGTCACGCTGCGCCATCTGGCGATGCACACCGCCGGTATCCCGCCGATGGAGCCGCTGGAGTGGTCGATTGCCATGAACAGCGTGGACAGGCGCGAGAGCGAGTGGCTGCTGGCGATGCGCCGCTCCGCGCCCAATAAGATGGAGAGCATTGAGCAGATCCTTCATTACCTCGTCCATTGTCCGCATCGTATGCTCGGCGCACCGGGCGAGGTGATGAGCTACTCCAACGAGGGCTACGCCGTCCTCTCCTATGCGATTGACGCGGCGGCGGGTATGCCGCTGGAGCAGGTCATGCAGGAGAAGGTCTTTGGCCCGCTGGGCATGACGCGCTCGATCCTCGACAATGGCGTGGAAGCCTCCCGCGCACTCTCCGGCGGCAACATCACCTCGCTGTTTGAAATCGAGGACGGCGTGCGCGTGTGTGACGACAACTGGTCGATCCTCCCGCCGTTCCGCGGCTGTGCGATGGTCAAGTCCACAGCGCGGGACATGGCGGTGTACTACCGTGCGCTGTCCAATTTCGGTATGCACGAGGGTGTGCAGGCGATTCCGCGGCAGGCGGTGGAGCTGCTGGCAGGCAGGTATCATCCGCTTTCGGCGCGAAGCGTCATGTGCATGGGCATCAACAAGCGCGAGAAGGACGGGCATACGTTCTGCGAGCATTCCGGCGGCCTGCACGGTGTGTCCAGCAAGGGTGGTCTGCTGCTGGGCGAGGAGTACGGCTTCAGCGTGCTGTGCAATCAGGGCGAGGAGGACATGGATGAGCTGATGTGGGGGATGTACAATGCCGTCACGGGAACGCCGCTGGAGGAGAGCCACCGCTGGTTCCACCCTGCGGGCGCACCCTTCTCCGCACCGGAGATGATCGTCGGCACCTACATCGGCCACGAGGGCGTGCCCAGCCTGCTCACCGTCGAGGAGAAGGACGGGCGGCTTCTGCGCACCCGCGACGGCGCGGTGACGGAGCTGACCTACTGCGGCGGCGCACGCTTCCTCGCGCACAAAATGGATGAGCCGGAGGATCAGGGCGTGCGCCATGAGTTCCTCATTCGGGATGGACGCGCGTGGGGCGTGCGGTGCGGCACGCGGGTGTTTGAGCGGATGGCCTGATCGGCGCACATCACAGCGCACTGAGGTATGCCTCTGCCTGCGCGGAAATCGCCTGCTCCAGCGCAGCGCCGCCTTCCTTGGCTGCGCAGGAGAGCGCCCAGAGCTGGGAAAGCGCTTCGTCGGCGGCGATGCGGGGATAGGCCCCGCAGAGCCGACGGGTGCGCGAGCCGTCGGGCAGCACGAGCCGATGCGGCGGCGACGGCTCGGCTTCCAAAAGCGGGCGGGTGTAGCCGATGCGGCGGCACAGCCGAAGCGCGGCGGTGCGGTTGGGCATACAGTTTTCGCCGGAAACAGCCAGATTGAATGGCCCCGTGCAGCCGATATCGCCCAGCAGAAAGCGTGCGCCCAGCAGCAGGCTTCCGGCGCAGACGTCCAGCGGGTGCAGGAAAACGCCCTGTGCATCGGGCTGCGGCACGCAGAGCGGTTCGCCCTGCGCGAAGGCCTGACACCAGCGGTCATAGGCGGCGACATCGGGATGACCGCATCCCAGGCAGGGCATATGCCGAACGCATAGAACGTGTACGGGATCGCCCAGCAGGCCGCGGTTCACGCCGTCCGCGAAGAGCTGGAGGAGTGCATGGACAAGACCGGCACGCGTTTCGCCGCCAACGGGATCATCCTCGCGGACAAGCCAAGGGTGGTGCGCGGCACGGTATACGTTTTCATCGGATAGGAGCATCGCCAGCGGGACACCGGCCTCGCGTGCCTCCATGAGAATGCCGTCCAGCGCGTGAAGCTGATCGGACAGGCCGCCGGTGAGCGCACGCAGGCAGGGGACGATCAGACAGCAGACGCGCCCATCGGTGAGCGCACGGGCGAGCGCCTCGCTGCCCGCGCCGAGCGGCAGGCAGGCGGGCCTTGCGCCCAGCTGCAAGAGCAGCGTATGCAGGAAGCGGGTCATCGAGCCGCAGTCATCCAGCAGCAGTACGCGCCGTCCGCTCCATGCGGCGTGCAGGGTTTGAAGCATCGGTTTGGCCTCCTTTGTCCGGAAATCGTCTAAGCGTATGGCGCGTGGTGTGCAAATAGTCTGCCCTGACCATGGAGAGCGCACTCTTTTTTCCGCGCAGGGAATGTGCTATAATGGTGGCAATGATTTGTGACGGAGGCCGACATGAAGATGAAAAAGACGGCGGCGCTGGCGCTGGCTACATTCCTGAGCCTTGGCGTATGCGGCGCACAGGCGTTGACCATGACGGGGCTGGAGACAGAGCTGGTGGAGCGTGACTGGGCAACGAGCAAGTTCTTTGCGCGGATGGAGACGCTCACCGGCGTGAGCGTTCAGGCGCAGGAGATCGAGGATGAGGCGGAGTATGCGGCGATGCTGGAGGCGATGTGTGCGGGCGATGTCCACACGGACGCGCTGTTCAAGGCGAACCTCAGCCGCGAGCAGGAGAGGGCGCTGCTTGAAAGCGGGGCGATTCTCGACCTTGCGCCGCTGCTGGAGGCGAATATGCCGAACCTGTGTGCGCTGCTGGACGCGCATCCCGAATGGCGCACTGTGATGGAGCTGGAGGATGGGCGGATTGCGTCCCTGCCGCTGCTCAATGAGCGGGAGCGTCAGGCGGCGCTGTGGATCAACCGCGCATGGCTGGACAAGCTGGGGCTGCCCATGCCCCAGACGCTGGAGGAGCTGACGGACGCGCTGCTGGCCATCCGCGACTGCGATCCCAATGGGAACGGCAAGCGGGACGAAATCGGCGCGGATCTGATCGGCGTGTATGAAATGCGCTGGCTGCTGCCGTATTTCGGCATCGTCGCGGACGACTACAATTTGACGCGCGATGCGTCGGGCGAGCTTGTCTTTGCGCCGGAACTGCCTGAGTACCGCGCATTTATCGAGCTGCTGCAAGACTGGTATGTGCGCGGCGTGCTGCGCGAGGACGCTTTTACCGCCCTGCATGGTGCGCAGGTGCTCAATGAGCGGGACGATCGTGCGCCGGTGGTGAGCGGTATGCTGCTGTCCATGACGCCCTATACGCATCTGAAGGCAGACAGCGTAACGGAGTATGAGCCGCTGCTGCTGCCCGGCCCGGACGGCAGGACGCGCTGGCGCGATCTGCTGGGCGGCGTGTGGACGGGCTGCTTTGCCGTGACCAGCGCTTGCGATGACCCAGCGGAAGCGCTGCGCTGGGCAGACGCGCTGTACGCCCAGGAGGGCGCGCTGCTGGGCTATGCGGGCGTCGAGGGCGAGGACTATACCGTCAACGACGCGGGAAAGTGGTCGTTTGCCCTTCAGGGCGGCCGCGATATTTCGGCCATCCGTGCGCAGGTGCTGATGTACACCGGCACGGCGATGCCGGGGCTGTATCCGGCAGACTTTGTGCATCGCGTGGACAGCCGGGTGGATCAGCACGTGTTTGCGGCAAGCGAAAAGGTGCGGGCAGTCAGCGAACGCGTGACGCAGCCGTATGGTCTGGATGCGGCGGCTCAAGCGGAGGCGGATGCGCTGAATGCGACGCTGGGTGCGCTGGTGGATACGGGCATTGCGCGCTTTGCCACCGGTGAAACGGAGCTGACGGACGAGAACTATGCGGCTTGGCTGGCACAGCTCAAGGAGGCGGGCAGCGATCGGCTGACCGAGCTGTTCCAAGACGCGCAGTGAGCAAAAACGCAGGAGGTCGTGCAGACGGCCTCCTTTTTTGCGGCTGTGGCAAGTTCAGCGGGCGGCGCGCATAGGATGTGCCGGAGGCGATAGCAAAATGGAGAGAGAAATGAATGGAATGTCCCGCCCGCATATGTTGACATTGGAGGGACGTATCCATGCGCGGGTATCCGGCGTGATGACCGTGAGCTGCTTTAACGAACAGGAAATCGTGCTGGAAACCTCGGAGGGGGAGATTGCGCTGCTGGGGCAGGGGCTGCATATCGGGCAGCTCGATCTCGATGAAGGCGAGCTGGATGTGACGGGCGAAATTGCGGGCATTGAATACAATGGCCCCGTCAGAAAGAAGGAGCGGCGCGGGCTGTTTTCGCGCAGACGGTCATGACGGTAGGGGAACAGATGCGCGTGCTGCTGGCGATGGCATTGTGCGGGGCGCTGCTGGGATGCGCGTATGAGGTGATGGGACTGCTGCGGCGCGGTCCGGTGACGACCGCCGCCGCAGACATCCTGTTCGGATTGCTGGCGGCAGCGGCGGTGATCACAACGGCGTTGGCGCTTCGCTGCGAGGCGTTCAGGCTGTACACGCTGCTGGGGACGGTTGGCGGTTTTGGGCTGTATGAAGGGACGATTGGAAGGGCTGTCCGGGCTTTGAAGGTGCATACGGTTTCCCTTCTCAAGCGCCTGATACCGCGTGAAGCCCAAAAGGGAGCCTGAGGGACAGCATCCATAGGGCAGGCTTGGCGGAAGCCCTTATGCATACCCCCAAAAACATGGTTTTCAGAGCAGTCTGTGATTGAAACGGATTCAGTCAGCAAAAGGGTTTGAGGCGTTAAACCCTATTGGATCATGCCCCGTATTGGGCAAGGAGCAGACGCGGCGTTTTTCACCGGAGAAGATGAGAGGCGCAGCACGAAAAAAATGGCATAAATTGCCCGGAAAATGCAGGAAAAGCGCAGAAAAGCACGAATGTTTAACATACTATACGTTTATCGACAGAGGGACGGGGGATCGGGCGTGAAATCGGGCGCGAAAAAGAGAAAGATCAGGCTTCGGCCATTCAGGATTTTGTCCGTTCTGCTGGGCGTGATGGCGCTGGTGATGCTCTCTCGCTTCCCGGCAAAGGCTGTCAGCCTAGAGCGCCAGCAGCAGCAGCTTGAGGAGGCCGCGCAGGCGTACTATGATGCGCAGAGCAGGAATAACCAGCTTCTCACCGAGCTTTCGGAGATCAATACAGCGGACTTTGTGGAGCGCACGGCACGGCGCAATCATGGGTACTGCTGGTATGGAGAGACCATCTACGAGGTGGGCAATCTGGAAGAGATCGAGCAGGAGCCGGAGTTTGAGGTGTACGGCGGCGAGTGAGCCGTGCAGGAAAATGATTGCGGAGGATATGCCATGCGTCTTGCCTGTATTGGAATCGGTTCCAATGCGATCCGCCTGCTGGTTGCGCAATGGGCGGATGGAAAGCTGTGCCCGCTGCGCCGTGAGCGCCGTGGAACGCGCCTGTTTGCGGGCCTTGTGAACGGCGCTCTGACAGAGGAGAGCATTCGGTCTTCTGTGGATGCTGTTGCAGAGCTGGCGGTCATCGCCCGGCGCAGCGGCGCACAGGAGATTTTTGTTTTTGCTACGAGCGCCGTGCGCGACGCATCCAACGGCAGCGAGTTTACCCGCCGGGCGGAGGAGGCCAGCCATACGGCCATTGAGATCATCTCCGGTGAGCGCGAGGCGGTGCTGTCCTACATCGGCGCGAGCACGGGCGGACGCTGCGGTGTGATTGACGTGGGCGGCGGATCGACGGAGTTCACCATTGGCGAGGATGGCAGGGTGCTGGGCGCGGTGAGCCTGAAGCTGGGCGCGGTGCGCCTGAATGCGCAGCAGCCGATCCTGCGGTGCGAGACGTATGAAGCGATGGTGGAGCGCTGCATGAACGTGATGCGCCGGGACGCACATACGCTCTTGGCGGGTGCACGCGCAGAACAATGGGTGGGCGTGGGAGGCACGATGACGACGCTGGGCGCCATGCACAAGGGCGTAGCCCTGTTTGAGCCGAATCTATGCGAGGGCATGACGGTAGAGCAGGCGGATGTATGCGCATGGGGACGCAGGCTGTCCCGTATGCCGGTGGCTGATCGCCGTCGGATTGTAGGGCTGATGCCGCAGCGCGCGGATATCATTCCCAGCGGCATAGCGATTCTGGAAGCGGCGATGCGCGTTTTTGACATGGAGAGGCTGTCACTTTCTGCTCACGGCAACATGGACGGATTTTTGAAGGAAAAATTCAAAAAAATGTATTGACAGATGGCGCGGGGTGCGATATAATAAACGAGTCGTCGGAACGACGCGCCTGACATCGCGGGATGGAGCAGTCTGGCAGCTCGTCGGGCTCATAACCCGAAGGTCGTAGGTTCAA
>JAXJLD010000036.1:0-21429 GCA_036297385.1 Christensenellales bacterium
GCATAGGGGAGGCGAACCTGAGGCGGGCGTGAATGAGGCCACGGTGTGGCCTCAGAGCCGCCTTGACCGAGCGCCGTCGAGGCGCGAGAGGAGACTCCCCTATGCCCATCAGATCATGAACATCCAAACTCCGAAATGGATTCGGATGCTTCATTTTCCGTCACAAAATGATATCGGTTCACATTCCGTCACAACGGATGCAGAAAAGCACATCCTCCGCAAGCGTCTGCCCGCAGATTCAGTTCTCACGCTGGATGCATACCATTTATTTCAGAAATATCATGATCCTTCGCTTCCATTTGTCATGATTTTATGCTATAATACAGGTTCGTTCTTCGCAAAGCCCTTCCCATTCGGTATGCGGAGAAACGTGAGGTTTTCCCGGCGTCAACCGGCAAGCCCCTATACAAAAGGAGATTATACCATGCCGCTATTGATCTGCACGGGGATTCTGCTCCTCCTTTTCCTTCTGGAGGTCGTCTGGTACTGGACAGGCGTCGCCGCCAAGGAACAGGATGTGCTGCGCTACCAGCGCATCGAGCATCCCCGCCGCCTGACAAGCGACCATTATCTCGACATGCTCGGATAATCTCGTCCTCTCAGGCAACCTTTTTCTTGACTTTGGCGTACAATTCCGATATACTAATAAGGTCGGAATGCCTTGCCGGTGTGATGGAATGGCAGACGTGACGGATTCAAAATCCGTTGGGGCGACCCGTGTGGGTTCGAGTCCCACCACCGGCACCATATCAATATAATCCGAACTTGTTTCCGATAGGAGATGGGTTCGGATTTTTTGTTTATTGGAGTTCAGTCATTGCGCAATTCTACGTTGCGCAATCGGATAGAGATACTATAAAACGAAAAGAAGTGATGTCGAATGACAAAACTCAACGAAGTGCGGCTCCATGCAAAGCCAGTGGATTGCGACGTTTGCATGGAGTAAAGATCGTCGCATAATCCATATGCTGGCTTTGCTGCTTGACAATCATCTCAAGGAGGAAGCCTGCATGAAATACGTCAATGCAAAAAATCTTCTTCCCGATGCGCTGGTCAAGGAATTGCAGCGCTATATTCAAGGGGGCTATCTTTATATCCCCGCCGATCAGGCGCAGCAAAAACGCTGGGGAGAATCTTCTGGCTACCGGCAGGCATTACAGCAGCGAAACCGCCAAATCGTAGCGGCATTTCGGAACGGAACCTCTATGGAGGCGTTAGCGGAAAAGTACTTCCTGTCCGTATCAGCCATTCGTAAAATCATTTATCAGAAATAAACCGGGTGCTGTCTCAAAATGGCTAAAAGAGCCACGAGAGACAGCGCCTTTTTATTGGATACAGATTGATTCGGTATTGTCTGGTGGATGGAAATGTGTTCGTGTCCGCGGTATGATAAAAGCAACCAATACATCACAAGAAAGGAAAAGACCATGTGTACTCGATTTGTCTACCGAGGTGACGATATCCTCACCGGCTTCAATTTTGAGATTGACCTTGCCGTATGGGATCACAAAATCATAAAGGAAGCCGACCGATTCTATATCGGCATCCTGCGGCCCGACGGGGTGCGCCACGCCTATCACGGCGTAAACCGCAACGGAAATGTCGGAACATTGCTATATGTCCATGGAAATCCAGAGGGCGCCTATCAGAATTCCGAACGCTGCATGACCATCGCAGACCTGACAGAACAGTTTATTCAGGCCAAAATCAGCTTTGACGATGCGCTGCAAATCGTACAGACGCAAAAGATCGTCTACGCCCCGGATGCCACCATGCAGGCCATGCTCTCCGACAGGCAGGGGCGAACCCTGATCGTTGAACCGGGCATTGGCTGGCGGGCAGATGATGGACGCTGCTCGCTGATGACCAATTCTTCTGTCCTTGCCCCTGAAAGAACCATGCCCTTTCTTGTACCGGGGGATGACCGATACGAAAGAGCCGATCAACTTTTGCGTACATACGGAAATCAGTTTACTGTCTCCGATGCTTTTTCCGTGCTTCAGGCCGTCCGGCAGGAAGGCCGCTGGGCCACCAGAGTATCTTTCGTTTATTCAGCCAATGAGCACGCTGTCTACTACACGGAAAACAACCACTTTTCACGGATTGAGCGATATAGATTTCCCTCATATTTAGCTCTGAATGAAAAAGCCAAGCGCCAGCCCCCGTCAGGTCACGCTTCGATCCCTGACGGCTTTGCTTGACTGGCTTTGCCATAATGGAATCGTTGGAACTGCGATTTCCGACGTTCCACCTGCCTGCTTCCGCCACTGGCGGCGGCAGGCTCCAGTCTCTGAAACCCGCTTGGGGCTTTCATCTTCCCTCTTCTCTTCGCGCTGAATCAAGCATTCCGAATAGAAACAGAATTACCTCGCCCTTTTTCCTCGACTGATCGCCAGCGGATAGAGCAATGCCGCCGCCAGCATCACGGCAATCGCCGCAATCGGAATCGCTGGGTCTGTGCCAATCAGTCCACAAACCGCTATCATCAGACCGCAAACCACCCATACTGGCCCCGCAAAGCGGTGTGTTCTGCGCCACACCTGTTCGTCAGACATTGTACAGCGCAAGCGGATGCCCGCCACGCTGTTGGGCCGCGTCTTCGGCAGATAATTGCCCACCGCCGCGAACAACAAGCCGATAAATCCCCACACGATGCGATCCACGGCAAGGGGCGCACCCAGCGCATATCCATAGCATATGCCCATCACCAGCAGCGACGTGCCCGGAATGATGGCCGCCAGCAGCGTGCGTACCCGCGTGCTTAGCTCCTTATGCTGCCAACGGGTTGCCGTCATCGCCAGCCAATGCAGCGCCAGCAGGAGCAGCGGCATACCGAATACCGTGAACGCCTTGCTTGACCAGCCGTTGGGCTGATTATCAAGACCAAAGTGCCGCGCCATGGGATCGGGCAAGCGCGTCCACATCAGCATCCCCACCAGCATCGGCAGCAAAATCACCGCGCTGCTCACCAGCATCCGCACCTTCTCCTCGCGCCAAAGCGCCTTGAAGCTCTCTTTCATCTCTCATTCCCCCTTCAATTGTGACAGCCACAGCATGACTTCCTCCACCACGGAGGTATTCAGCTCGTAATAGATGTAGTTCTTTTCCCGCGATTCAAACACGAGATCTGCCTTCTTGAGCACACTCAGATGATAGGAAATCGTCGCACCAGTCATCTCAAAATGTGCGCCAATCTCCCCTGCGGACAGCCGCCCCGCGCGCAGCAGCAGCAGAATTTCGCGCCTCACCGGATCAGACAACGCCTTGAACGTCTCTGCAAATCCCATTTTTGTGCCTCCTTTGTTCTTGTTATACTGTTTTCTGATTCAAGTGCGCCATAAATGCGAAGCGGTTTCCGATTGAAACAGGTCTAATTCGAGTAAAACAGTATATGTTCAAGTATTTCGAAAATCTTCTAAATAGATTATAGTCTTCCTTATCTTTCTTTGTCAAGAACTATTTAGAATATTTTCTAAATAGAAAAAACAAAGCGACCCTTTGCGAAAAAACGAATCCTGTTTTATCTATCGCAAAGGGTTGCTTTCGATTTCTCTTTCTATTCCTGACCACTCATCCGAATCACATGGCCCACCATCTGCTCCGACAATTCCGCTCACGCTTCACAGGCAGAGCGCACGCGCCGCATCCTGCATGAGCCGCTCGTAGGCTGGCACATCCACCCGCTCGCCTACAAAGCAGACCACCAGCGGCTCCTGCGTCTCAATCACGCCCACATCATGCGTCACGCCGTCGTCCTCGCCGGTCTTGTGTGCCACGGCAATCCCCTGCCCGTGCAGGAAGAACGGCAGCTTGCCATTGAGGCGCTGGTCGCGCAGAATGTCCATCATCGCCCGGCTGGCGGCCTCGCTGACCACCTCGCCGCGCCAGAGCTTCTCCAGCAGCATCCCGATCTCCCCGGCGGTGATCGTGTTCACCAGCCCCTTGCGGGAAGCCTCGCGGTCAAAGAGCAGGCGGCGCAGCGTGGTCTGCGTGCAGCCCAGCGCCCGCAGCGTGTTATTGACGTTCTCCATGCCCAGCCGCCGGATGAGGATATTGGTCGCGGTGTTGTCGCTGACGATAATCATCAGCTTCACCAGATCCAGCAGCGTCATCTCCACGCCCGTGTGCATCGCCTTGAGCGTGCCGCAGGAGGGCATACGCTCCCCGTCCGCAAGGGCGTGGCGCTCCTCCAAGCTCAGCTCGCCCGCCTCAGCGGCGCGGAACGCCTCGATCATCACCGGGATCTTGATGACGCTCGCCGCCGTGACGGGCGTATCCGCGCCGCGCACAAACGTCTCCCCGGTCGCCAGATTGCGGACATACACGCCCGTATCGCCGCCAAGCGCCTCAAGCTGCGGCGCAAGCCATGCGCCAAACGTCTTTATGGTCATCAAAGCAGAATTCCTCTCTTTTGCGCTCATCGTCCCAGCATGGCCGCGCCGATGATGCCCGCGTCATTGCCCAGCCGCGCCAGCTCAATACGTGCATACGGCATGGTCTTGAAAAACACCATCGGCTTCACCGCCTCGCGCACCGCATCGAGCAGGAACTCGCCCGCCGCGCTCACGCCGCCGCCCAGCACGATGATCTCCGGGTCAAGCATATTGATGATGTTGATGATGCCCACCGCCAGCCCCTGCACATAGCCGTCAAACACAGCCTTGGCCGTCGGATCGCCCGCCTTCGCCGCATCAATGACCAGCTTGGCATTGAGCCTGTCGGGATCACCGCCGCACGCCGCCATCATGCTGCTCTCCGGGTGTTCTGCCAGCGCCTTCTGCGCCTCACGGATGATGGCCGTCGCGGAGGCGTAGCGCTCAAAGCAGCCATAGTTGCCGCAGGTACAGCGCTCGCCGCCCATGCGGATCATCATATGGCCGATCTCCGAACCGCAGCCATGCGCACCGGAGTAGGGCTTGCCGTCGATGATGATGCCGCCGCCCACGCCGGTGCCCAGCGTGATGAACACGCTGTCGCGCACGCCGGCGCTCACGCCCGCCACGGACTCCGCAAGACCCGCCACCGTCGCGTCGTTGTCGCCGTACACCGGCGTATCCAGATGCTTTTTCATCTCCTCAACGAACGGGATATCATGCCAGCCCAGATTCGTGCAGAAGGGGATTCTGCCCGTCTTGTTGTCAAACAGCCCCGGCACGCCCACGCCGATGGACTGTATTTCTTCCATCGGCACGCCTGCATCCTTCGCCACCTTCATGCACAGCGCCGCCATATCTGCGATGATCTCCTGATAGGGGCGCTCAATGCCTGTGGGCATCGCCTCCTTGTGCAGGATCCTTCCGTCCTCCGTCACCACGCCCGCCTTAAACGTCGTGCCGCCCACGTCCAGTCCAATCGCATACATTGCCTTTCATCCTTTCCTCAACCGGCTCTGCGCCGAATCATTCATTCTCCCGTGTTCTTCACGCCGTACACCATTTCCAGCCGGCGATCCAGTTCGTTGACGGCGTTGTAGCCCTCGTTCTTGAGCCGCCAGTTGCGTGCGGCAATCTCTACGATCATCGCCAGATTGCGTCCCGAGCGCACCGGCACATTGGTCAGCGGCACGCTCACGCCCAGAATCTCCATCGTCTGATCCTGATTGCCCAGCCGGTCATAATCCTTGTCCGGCGACCAGAATTCCAGATGCACCACCATGTCGATCGTCTTGCGGCGCATCACCGCGCCGATGCCGAAGATGAGCTTGATATCCACAATGCCGATGCCGCGCAGCTCCATGAAGTCGCGGACGATCTCCGGCGATTCGCCGCGGAGCTTCAGCCCCACGCGCGCAATATCCACCACGTCATCTGCCACCAGCAGATGCCCGCGCTTAATCAGCTCCAGCGCACATTCGCTCTTGCCCACGCCGCTCTCGCCCGTAATCAGCACACCCACGCCGAACACATCGACCAGCACACCGTGCTGCGTGACGCGCGGAGCCAATGCCTCTGCCAGATAGGTGATCGCCTGACTGGTAAACACGCTCGTCTCTACCTTCGTCCGGTACAGCGGCACGCTGTGCGCTTTCGCCTGTTCCAGCAGCATCGGCGGGCAGTCCATGCCGCGCGCGATAACGATACAGGGCATCTCATAGGAAAAATAGCGTTCCAGCCGCTCCCGGCGCACCTCCACAGGCAGGCTGGTGAGATACGCCATCTCCGTCATCCCGATTACCTGAGGCCGCATATTGGAAAACACGTCGAAATACCCGGCAAACTGGATGCCCGGTCGGCACACGTCTGCCGCTTCGATATTCATGCTGTGGCTGCTCGCCGGATTGAGTACCTCCAGCTCCAGCGCATCGATAAAGTCCTGATGGGAAATCATCGTTCCCCCTCGCCTTCCCTCTGTGTCATTCCGCCTTTTGGGCATACGTCTATTATAGCCGATTTATCCGCCCATGGCTATACCCGTCTCACTCATGGAACGGCAGCCCCAGGAACGCCGCCATCCTGCTCACCAGCTCTCTGGCGTGCGACTTGGTGGGCATCTCCGCAAAGACGCGCACACGCGGCTCCGTGCCGGAGAAGCGGGCGATGATCCAGCCCTCCTCAAAATACACCTTGCAGCCATCGCGGTAGCTTACCTTCTCCACAGGCAGCCCAAAGTCCGGCAGCAGCTTCTGCTCCATCAGCCTCTCCTGAATATCTGCCTTGCTCTTCTTGGTCAGCGCCCAGTCGTACTCCGCCATATACAGCGTGCCAAAGCGGTCGTTCAGCTCCTCCAGCAGCGCGGAGAGCGGCTTTTTCGTCACGGAGATCATCTCCACCAGCAGCGAAGCCGCATACAGGCCATCCTTGCCGCTGATATGTCCGCGCACCGTCAGGCCGCCAGAGGATTCGCCGCCGATGAGCGCGTTATTCGCCTCCATCCCGGCGGAGATGTGCTTAAAGCCCACCGGAACCTCGATGCACGCCTGGCCGTAGGCCGCCGCCACGCGATCCAGCAGGTGTGTGGTCGCGATATTGCGCACCGCTGCGCCCTTCCAGCCCTTGTACGCCAGCAGGTAATAGTACAGCAACACCAGCACGTCGTTTGCGGAGACATAGCGTCCCTTTTCGTCGATGATGCCCAGCCTGTCCGCGTCGCCGTCGGTCGCGATGCCCAGATCGGCGTGATGATCCGCCACAGACACCTGCAAGTCCCGCAGGGTATCCGGGTTCGGCGCAGGCAGATGCCCGCCGAAGAAGGCGTCATGCCGGTCGTTAATCACATCCACATCGCAGCGAGCGGTAAAGAGAATGGTCATCAGGCCCGACAGGCTCACGCCGTACATCGGATCGAGCACCACGCGCGGCCTGCGTGCGCGGATGGCGTCCATGTCGATCTTCGCCATGATGGAATCCAGATAGGCGTCGCGCGGGTCGATGTACACCACGCGCCCCTCAGCACGCGCCTCGTCAAAGGGCATGGTGCAGATCTCCTCTTCCCGCAGCGCATTCGCCTCATCGCTCAGCGGCGCGGTCACGTCCTCAGTCGCATCGCGCCCACCGCGCGTAAAGAGCTTGATGCCGTTGTAAATCGCCGGGTTGTGGCTGGCCGTCACCGCCGCTCCGTAAGGCAGGCGCATATTTTTGACGGTGAACATCACCTGCGGCGTGGGCGCGGCGAGATTGATGAAGTACAGCTTCACATTTTCTGCCGCCATCACCTCCGAAAACCAGATCGCGCTCTCCCGGCTGAGGAACCGCCGGTCATAGCCGATGCAGATGCCCTCGTCCGCCACGCCCTCGCGCTTCATGCGCCGCGCCACCGCGCAGGCCACGCGCTGAATGTTCGCGCGCGTGAACCCGTCACCGATCACCTCGCGCCAGCCGCCCGTACCAAAACGAATCATGATTCTGCCTCCTTGCCCATTGTCAGCAATACAATGTTCGCCCTGTTTAAATGCCGGAATTGATGAGGCTGTCCACCATCGTCCACATCTGCGTGCCGCGCAGCAGCCTCATCTGTTCACCCTTTCTATGTTGCCTCTATTTTATCAAATCCGCACGAATTCTGAAAGACTATTTGCATCGTTTTCTTCTCATTTCTTGTGGATTCGCCATAGGGAAGCCGTTAGGGGTGCCGCCCTAACCCCCCCTTTCTTCGCTTCGCACATATTCATCCTTTCTATCCAAAAACAGCATGACAATCGAAACCGTACAACATCCCTCATATAGCAAAAAAAGGAGTCTGAGGAACCGCTTTTCCTCAGACTCCTTTTTGTCACACCGCATCTGTCATCGGTGAATCACCGGCACGCCGCCCACCAGCAAGCAGGTCACGCCCATCTTCTCCAGCAGCGGCGCGGTGACATACGCCTCTCCGCTGTACGCATAGACGCGGCTCTCTTCATCCGTCAGGAAGATCACGCCGTCGAGCGCACCCATCGCGCCCTCACACGCGCCCTCCTGCCCATCGGTCATCAGCGCCAGCTCCGGCTCGCCCTCCGGCCCCGTGAGCTGCCAGCTTCCCGCCTCATACCGGCTCTCATAGCCCAGCTTTTCCAGCACGCCGCACAGCGGATAGAGCAGCGCACCATCCTCCGCCGTGCCGACATACAGCTCTGTTTCCACATCCTCCACAAACATCTGGGTCAGCTTCAGCGCAAACGGTGCGGCAGATGCGTCCGGCTTCGGCGTAGGCGTGGGGCTGGGCACAGGCGTAGGCGTAGGCAACGGCGTGGGGCTGGGCGTAGGCGTGGGCTTGGGAATCACATCCTCGCCAAACATCCGCTCCAGCGTCGCCGGGCCCACCTTGCCGTCGATCTTCTCCAGCTTGTGTGCACGCTGAAAGCCGTACACCGCCTTGCGCGTACCCAAGCCGAACACACCGTCCACCTCGCCCAGATAATAGCCAAGCTGATAGAGCCTGCGCTGCATGAGCTTGACGTCCTCACCCTCCATGCCGCGCCACATGATGCGCTCGCCCAGACCGGCGGCCTTCATCTCCTCCTGCGTGATGGCGTCCATCATGCCGCCCGCCTCTACAGATTCCTGCACAGCCGGTGTGACCGTGGGCGCATCCTTGACCTGCACGCCCAGCATTTCCTCTGCCAGCGCGCCCGTCGGCACAAGCATCATCAGCAGCAGCGCCGCATATCGTTTCAGCATATTCATTCCTCCAAGATGTTCTGGTTTCTATCATATAGAAAGAAACGATCCATCATGCCTTTTTCATGCATATAAAATCCGTGCATCCCAAATTCGTTTGCACCCTTGATGTTGCACAGCGTGTCATCAATGAACAGCGTGCGCGCAGGCTCAAGGCCATAGCGCGTACACAACAGCGCATAAATCTCCCGCTCCGGCTTCATTACATGGTCATAGCAGGAGATCACGCCGCCGTCAAAGAGATCTCCAAAGTGCTCCGCATACTTGACCCGCAGGCGTTCATAGCCCCGCTGGGGATAGTTGGAGAGCAGGTACAGCTTTTTGCCCGCCGCCCTGCATCGCCTTGCCGTGCGCCAGCCCTCCTCAATCGGCGTTTTCAGCTCAATCCAGTCCACCAGCGCGTGCAGGTAGTCCGCCTCCTGCCCACCGGCTTCCTGTGCCAGCCTGTGCGCCGCCTCCTCATAGCTCATGGTGCCGCGGTCAAAGCAAGGCCAATACGGCCCCTTGTAGACATGGCGAAGCATATGCTGCTGCATGGCCTCATCCCCCGGAAAGAGGCGCTGCAAAAAGTCGTCCGGCGCAAACCGGATCAGGATGTTGCCGATATCAAATACCACCGCATCCACCGCGTCCCACGGCATCCTCTCGTATACAAGATCAAACCGGATTCCCTGATTCATGCACGTTCCTCCTTTCGGGCGGTCCCGCCGCCAATGTCCTCTTCATTCGCGGCTGTGCGCTGTATTCCTTCTTTTTCGCACATTTCTGCCTGCGCCGGAGCGCTCTGCATATCGCCCACGATCCGCCGCAGCAGCGCCAGATATTCCTGCCCAAGTTGCGTGAGCCGCGCCTCCTTGTGGGTGATGACCCCGATGCGGATCTGTTCATCCACAGCCAGCGGAATCGAGATGATATCCTCGCCGCGCAGATACGACGGACAGATGCCCGAGGAGATGGTGTAGCCGTCTGTGCCCACCATCAGGTCGATGATGGTACCCTTGTCGGTGACCTTGATGCTGCGGTCATGGTTGAGCGTGGAGAGAATCTCCTCCGAGAAATAAAAGGCATTCTGGTCACCCTGATCGTAGGTGAGGCAGGGCAGCTCCACCAGATCGGCCATCGTCACGCTCGTCCTGCCCGCCAGCGGGTTGTTGCGCCCCACAAAGATGTGCGGCCGGGCAGCAAACAGCTCCGAGAAGAGCAGATTCGCCTCGCGCAGCGTCTTGCTGATGACCGCCTCGTTGAATGCGCTCATGTAAATCACGCCCATCTCGCTGCGCAGGTTTTTCACATCCATGATCGTATCGTGGGTCTTGCCCTCCCGCAGGATGAACTCATACGCCTGATCGCTGTGCGCACGCACCAGCTCGATAAACGCGCTGGACGTGAAGGAGTAGTGCTGGGTGGAAACAGAGAAGCGCTGACGCACCGCCTGCCGCGCGATGTACTTTTCCTCAATCAGCGCTGCCTGCTGCACCACCTGCCGCGCATACCCCAAAAACTCCGCGCCCTCGGCGGTAATCAGCACGCCGCGCGATCGGCGCACGAAGATGGTGGTCGCTGTTTCCTCCTCCAGCTCCCGGATGGCGGCAGACAGGCTGGGCTGTGCAATGAACAGCGACTTCGCCGCCTCCGTAATCGACCCCTTGTCTGCCACCTCAATGACATACTTGAGCTGCTGAAGCGTCATGCCTCCGCCTCCCTTCCCACCTATGATATGGTTAGTATAGCACATTTTCGCCCACAGCGCAAATCTTCCATAGCTTTATCCTATGGCACACCATACTTTAATCATGTTTGCCTATGCAAGCAAAATGCGCTATAATACCCCATGTCACCGGAACTCACCGGAGACCCCACATCATGACAAACGGCATTCGCCGTCGAAAGGAGAGGCGCATCTTGGCGCTCATCGAACTCAAGCACCTGACCAAGACGTTCAGGGGCAAAACCCAGACCGTGGACGCGCTCCGCGATATCAACCTCGAGATTGAGAAGGGCGATATCTGCGGCATCATCGGTATGTCCGGTGCGGGCAAATCGACGCTGGTTCGCTGCATCAACTTCTTGGAGAAACCCACCGGCGGTCAAGTCATCATCGATGGCAAGGATCTCGCCGCCCTCTCTCCGAAAGCGCTGCGTGCGCTCCGGCAGGAGGTTTCCATGATCTTCCAGCACTTCAACCTCCTTCAGCAGCGCGACGTGCGCGGCAACATCGCCTTTGCGATGGAAATCGCGGGCATGAAGAAGCCGGACATCGACAAGCGCGTGGACGAGATGCTGGAAATCGTCGGCCTGACCGACCGCCAGCACAATTATCCCAGCCAGCTCTCCGGCGGCCAGCAGCAGCGCGTGGCCATCGCCCGGGCGCTTTCCACCAATCCCAAGATCATCCTGTGCGACGAGGCGACCAGCGCACTCGACCCGCAGACGACGACCTCCATCCTCAACCTCCTGCGCGACATCAACCGCAAGATGGGCATCACCATCGTCATCATCACCCACGAGATGAGCGTGGTGGAGAGTGTCTGCTCCCACGTTGCCATCATCGACAACGGTCATCTGGTGGAGAACGGCAAGGTGGAGCAGGTCTTTTCCCAGCCCAAATCCGCCGCGGCGAAGAAGCTCATCTTCCGCAAGGACGGCGCGGGCGCGGGTGAGATGGGCGACCGCATGATCCGCATCGTCTTTGAGGGCAACGCCTCCAGTGAGCCGATCATCGCCGGGCTCATCATGGAGTGCCACATCGCCGTGAACATCATGTACGCGGATACCCGCGATGTGAACGGCAAGATGTTCGGTCAAATGATCCTTCAGCTTCCTGAGGACAAACTTCAGCAGGAGAAGGCCATCTATTATCTGCAAAGCAGAAACCTGCGCGTGGAGGAGGTGAGCGGCCATGCCCATTGAGAAGATGATTCCCCTGATGCTGGAAGGCATCCGCGATACGATGTACATGACCGTGGTCTCCACGCTCTTCGCGTATCTGCTGGGTCTGCCGCTGGCCATTGCGCTGGTGCTGACCTCGCCCAAGGGGCTTGCCCCCAAGCCGATGCTTTACCGGGTGCTGGATGCGGTGGTCAACATCTTCCGCTCCATCCCCTTCCTGATCCTGATGATCCTCGTCATCCCGCTGACGCGCCTGATTGCGGGCCGCGCCTACGGCTCCACGGCGACGATCGTTCCGCTGGTCATCGCGGCAGCGCCCTACGTCGCCCGAATGATCGAAAGCTCGCTGCTGGAGGTTGATCCCGGCGTGATCGAAGCAGCACAGTCCATGGGCGCGTCCATTCCGGCGATCATCTTCAAGGTGATTCTCCCGGAAGCCAAGACCTCCCTCATCGTCGGCGCGACGATCTCCTGCGGCACCATCCTCGGATACAGCGCCATGTCCGGCGCGATCGGCGGCGGCGGTCTGGGACAGATTGCCATCAGCTATGGCTACAACCGCTACCAGACCGACGTGCTGCTGGTCACCGTCATCCTGCTGATCGTGCTGATGCAGCTCATTCAGGCGGTCGGCATGTATATCTCCCGCAAGACCGATAAGCGCGTGCGCGAGTAAGTCACACCCCTCCATCAAACAAAACGATTTCGCTTTAGACAGTTCTCATTCTATCATCAAAAAGGAGCGAATGCACCATGAAAAAGCTGATTACCGTTGCCCTCACCCTCGCACTTGCCTGCACGCTGGCCACGGCCAGCGCCGCCACCAAGCTCGTCGTCGGCGCCTCCTCCACCCCGCACGCGGAGATTCTGGAAGCCGCTAAGGAACAGCTCGCCGCCAAGGACATTGAGCTGGAGATCGTCGTCTTTGACGACTATGTGCAGCCAAACCTGCAGCTCGACGCGGGCGATCTGGACGCAAACTACTTCCAGCACACCTCCTATCTGGAAAGCTTCTGCGCGGACAACGGCACCAAGCTGGTCTCCGCCGGCGCGGTTCACTATGAGCCGATGGGCCTGTATTCCAACCTCAAGAAGGCGTACACCGTGGATTCCATCCCGGAGGGCGCGGTGATCGCCGTGCCGAACGACCCGACCAACGAGGCCCGTGCGCTGAACCTGCTGGCGGCGCAGGGACTGATTACCCTCTCGGAGAAGGCCGGAACCAACGCGACCGTGCTGGACATCGAGGAGAACCCGAAGAACCTCGTCGTGCAGGAGTTTGAGGCGGCGGCTGTGCCGCGTATGCTGGCGGATGTCGATCTGGCGGTCATCAACTCCAACTACGCGCTTCAGGCGGGCGTTGAAGTCGTCGGCACCGCCATCGCGGTAGAATCCTCCGACATCGCCTATCCGAACGTCATCGCCATCCGCGAGGGTGACGACCGCGCCGAGCTCAAGACGCTCGTCGAGGTGCTTCAGGGCGAGGAGATGGTGCAGTGGATCAAGGATACCTACGGCACCTCCGTCATCCCGACGAAGTAAAGCAAGACCATGATAAAGCCCCCGGCGCGAAAAACGCCGGGGGCTTTTGCTGTTCATCCTCAATTTGAAGCTTCGTTTTTTCATTTGTACGTTAGGGCTGCCGCCCTATAACCTGCTTGGGGATTTCATCCCCAAACCCCTTCTTCGCTTCGCGCTGCATAAAGTCCTTAGTATGCAAACAGTACGGATAGAAACAGCCATGCATAAAGCCCCGTCAGGTAACGCTTCGCTCCCTGACGGCTTCGCTGAATGGCTTCGCCATAAAGGGGTACGTTAGGGCTGCCGCCCTATAACCCGCTTGGGGATTTCATCCCCAAACCCCTTCTTCGCTTCGCGCTGGACAAAGCAGTTGGAGCATCAAAACCGGGCGATTTCTATCACTTACCCTCGCACCATTCGCGAATCATCTGGGCGGCGGAGCGCGTCATCTCACGGCTGAAATCGCAGTTCCACTTGCGCTTGGTAAACGCCAGAATCCAGCGGTCAAACGCCTCATCGTCCAGCTCCTGCCGCTTCATGAGCATCTCGCGCATCTCCTGCGCATCCTGCTTGCGGTAGGTGTTTTCATGCACCACATCCTCAAGCGCGAAGCGCGTCGGCTTCTTGCGCTCCATCTGGAACGCCGTCGGCTTGCCATACACCGCCATGCACACAGGCTTGACATATTCCGGCAGGCCGAGGATTTCGCGCTGCGTATCGCAATGCTCGATGATATCCCCGATGTAGCAGGAGCCATAGCCCAGCGAATCGGCGGCGACCACGGTGGCGTGCGCGGCGATGATCGTATCCGCCATCGCCAGCATGAGGTCACCCTCGCCCGGCGTGCGCAGCGCCTCGCCCAGCTCAAGCGTCTTAAACAGCTCAAACCAGCGGCGGTAATCCGCGCAGAACACCAGCACCAGCGGCGCAGTAGCGATGAACGGCTGGTTATCGCAGGACTTGGACAGCGCCAGCTTCTTCTCCGGGTCGGTCACGTTGATGATCGTCCAGAGCGTCATGTTGCCCGCGCTGGGCGCCTGCACGGCGGCGTTCAGAATCGCCTCCACGTCCTCGCGCGGCATCGGCTCCTGCACGAACTGGCGAACGCTCTTGCGCTCCATCAGGAGCTTCATCGTCTCATTCATCGGTCTCGTCCTCCTCTTCAAACGCATAGTCGGCCATTTGGTCATCCAGAAAGCGCTGCACGTTGGTACGCGCCCTGTATACATCATTGCGCTTATAGCCGCGCTCGGTCAGCGTCATCGCGGCCTGCCGCAGATCAAAGCCGCTGAGCATCTCCTCCAGAAGCTGGGCCTCAAGGCTGGCGCTCGTCTGCTCGCGCTCTTCCGGCAGCGCCACATCGCTCATGTCCAGCACGAGGCAATATTCGCCCTTCTCTGCCTTCTCATTGGCCTCCAGCATGGAAAGCACCTCCTCCGCCGTGCCGCGGATGGTCTTTTCATGCAGCTTGGTCAAGTCACAGCTCGCGGAGATGCGGCAGCCGGGCAGCGTCTGCGCGATTGTGCGCACCAGCTCGATCACGCGGTGCGGGCTTTCATGCACCACGCCGATGGGCGTGCCGCTGCGCTTCATGGACAGCAGCTTCTCGCGCAGCTCCTTCTTCTGCCGGGGCAGAAAGCCATAGAACGCAAACTCCCGCGTATCCATGCCGCTGACGCTCAGCGCACTGGCCATGGCCGTCGGGCCGGGCACAGCCAGCACCTCCACCCCCAGCGCTGCCGCCTCGCGCACCAGCACGCTGCCGGGATCGCTGATGCAGGGCGTACCCGCATCGGTCACGACCGCAACGCTGAGATCCTCGTCCAGCATCCGCTGGGGCAGCGATGCCGCGCGATGCTCCTCGTTATGCTGATGGTTGGAGATGCACGGCGTATCCACGCCAAAGTGATTGAGCAGCGCGCGCGTCACGCGCGTATCCTCCGCGGCGATCAGATCGACGCTTTTCAGCGTCTCCAGCGCACGCGGCGTGATGTCGTTCAGGTTGCCAATCGGCGTGGCAACGACGTAGAGCTTCGCCATGGTTTCCTCCTTTGCCCGTTACAGCTTCACGCAGCCGCGCAGCATGGCGCTTCGGCTTCGGGCGTTCACGGCGATTTCCTCCGCGCTCGGCTTCACGCCGCCGCCCCCCAGCACCTTCACCACCGGCTTCTTCCCGCAGATGCACACCGGAATCTTGGGCGGGCAGGTGCAGGGATTCGCCAGCCGCCTCAAGGTCTGCTTGACGATGCGATCCTCCAGCGAGTGGAACGTCAGCACGGCCAAATGGCCGCCGGGACGCAGCAGATCCACCATATCCTCCAGCGCCGTGCGCAGCGGGTCAAGCTCATCGTTGACCGCGATGCGCAGCGCCTGAAACGTCCTGCGTGCGCTGTGTCCGCTGTCCTGCATACGCACCTTTTTGGGAATCGCCGCATCGACGCACGCCACCAGATCCGCCGTCGTCTCCAGCGGCTTCCTTTCGCGATGCTCCACGATGATCTCTGCGATGCGCACCGCCCACTTTTCCTCCGCATATTCGCGCAGGATGCGGGCAATCTCCGCCTTCGGCCATGTGTTTACAATCTCCCGCGCGGTCAGCGCCTGATCCTGATCCATGCGCATATCCAGCGGCGCATCCGCATGGTAGGAGAAGCCGCGCTCCGCCGTATCGAGCTGATAGCTCGATACGCCCAGATCAATCATCATGCCGTCGATCTGCGTCACGCCCGCCTGCGCCAGCAGCGCCTTCACATCGTGAAAATTGCCCTTGACCGCGGTGAAATTGCCCGCGCCGCCCAGCCGCGCCGTCGCGGCGGCAAGCGCATCGTTATCGCGGTCGATGCCATAGAGATGGCCCGTGCCGCCCAGCCTGCGCAGAATCTCCGCGCTGTGTCCGCCGCCGCCGAGCGTGCCATCCACATACACGCCGCCCATGCGCACATCCAGCATATCCACCGTTTCCTCCAGCATCACGCTCAGGTGGCGAAACCGCTCGCCCTCCTGCGCGATGCGCTGGCTGTCGATCTGCTCGGTTTTAGAATCAAATGACATCCGAAAACTCCTTTTCCCGCCGCAGCATCGTGCGGATTGCGCCCACCAGATACAGCGAGCCCGCAGCCAGCACCACGCCCTCCGGCCCAGCCAATGCGCGGGCGTGCTCCAGCGCCTGCGCAGGGGTCTTGTCCACATAGGCACGCAGCCCCTGCTGCTCAAACGTCTGTGCCAGCGCCTCTGCCTCCAGCGCACGCGGCACCTCCGGCTGCGTAGCCACCACACACCGCACGCGCGTGCTCAGCCGCTTCGCCATCTGCGTTACATCCTTATCTGCCATCATGCCGCTGAGCAGCACCACCTTCTCGCGGGGCAGCCATGCGTCGCAGTAGGCACACAGGGCGCGTACACCGGGATCGTTATGTGCGCCGTCCAGCAGAATATGACCGAAGTACTCCAGCCGTCCCGGCCAGCGCACATCTGCCAAAGCCGTGCGGATGGCGTCCATCGGCACATTAAACCCTTGATGCCTCAGCACCGCCAGTGCGCCCAGCGCCGCGCAGGCATTCTCCGCCTGATGCCGTCCACACAGCGATACGGTCATGTTCCGAACGGTTTCGCCCGGCAGCTCCGTGTCAAACGTCACGCTCCGGATATCCTCGCGCACATTCTGCGCCTCCGGCTCCAGCACGGGGAGGTTCATTCCCTTAGCCGCCGCCAGCAGCACGCGCCGCGCCGCTTTTTCCTGCCGTCCCAGCACCACGGGTACACCGCGCTTCATGATCCCCGCCTTTTCCAGCGCAATCTCCTCGATGGTATCGCCCAGAAAATGCATATGATCCATGCCTACCTCGGTGATGACGCTGACGAGCGGGTGAATGATGTTCGTGGGATCGAGCCGACCGCCAAGACCAACCTCGATGATCGCCACATCCACCTTCTCCTGCGCGAACGCGAGGAACGCCAGCGCCGTTCCCAGCTCAAACTCGGTGACACATATGCCCTCGGCGCGGCAGTTCTCCACCGCAGGCCACACGCGCTCCACCAGCTCCGCCAGTTTATCGCCAACGATCGGCACCCCATCGATGCGGATACGCTCGTTGTAGCACTCGATATAGGGCGAGGTGTACAGGCCGGTCTTGTACCCGGCCTCGCGCAGCGCACGCTCAATCATCGCGCAGCACGAGCCTTTGCCGTTCGTTCCAGCGACGTGGACAGTCGGCATTGCCGCCTGCACGTTGCCCAGCCGCGCCATCAGCGCGCGCATATTGGTCAGCCCCTCCTTTTTCCCGGAGGGATACACGCTGTGAATCCTCTCAATGGCCTCCGCTTCGGTCATGCGCCCATCTCCTTTTGAAAAAACGCCGCCGTCCGCCTTCGCCGCCCCCTCAAAAGGGGAGGCAAGGCGGGCGGCGGCTCAGAAATCACATATTCTTCAGATCATCCAGGCGCGCATTGAGCTTGACGAGCTTATCCTTCAGCACATCCAGCTTCGCCTTCTCCTGCTCCACAAGCTGTGCAGGTGCTTTGGCGAGGAAGCCCGGGTTGTTCAGCTTGCCCTCGGCGCGCTGAATGTCGCGCTCCACGCTCTCGCGTTCCTTGGTCAGGCGGGCAATCTCCTTGTCCACATCGACCAGATCGCCCAGCGGGATGAACAGCTCCGCCGCCTCGGACACCGCGGAGACCGTCTTGCCCTCCGCCGCCTCATCCGCGCCCAGCAGCTTCATCTCGCTCACCCATGCCATGCGCTTGAGGTACTCCTCCGCGCCGGCCATGGCGTGCGCCCAACCTTCCTTCGGGCGAACCATCAGGTGTGCGCGCTTGCCCACGGCCACGTTCATCTCTGCCCGCAGGTTGCGCACCGCGCGGATGACGTCCATCACGCCCTCCATCTCGCGCGCCGCCTCCGGGAACACCAGCGCCGCATCCTGCGTCGGCCAATCCGCGAGCATGATGGTGCCCTCGGTCGCCGGAATGTGGCGATACACCGCATCGGTGATGAACGGCATGAACGGATGGAGCATCTTGAGCAGGCAGATCAGCACATGGCGCAGCACGGCGCAGGTCGCGCGGCGTGCCTCCTCATCGCTGCCGTTCAGGGTCACCTTGGACAGCTCAATGTACCAGTCGCAGAACTCATTCCACGCAAAATCGTAGATCTTCTGCGCGGCCATGCCCAGATCATAGTCCTCAAAGTGCGCGGTGACCTCGCGGATGGTCTCGTCCAGACGGGTGAGAATCCACTTGTCCGCCGCAGAGAACGTCTTGCCCTCCAGCGCTTCCGCCGCATCGCCCAGATTCATCAGCACAAAGCGGCTGGCATTCCAGATCTTGTTGGCGAAGTTGCGCGCGGATTCCACTTTGTCCGTGGAGAAGCGCATATCGTTGCCCGGAGAGACGCTCATCACCAGCGAGGTACGCAGCGCGTCCGCGCCGTACTGGTCGATGATCTCCAGCGGATCGACGCCGTTGCCCAGCGACTTGCTCATCTTGCGGCCCAGCGCGTCGCGCACCAGTCCGTGAATCAGCACGGTGTGGAACGGGGTCTGTCCCTCCATCTCCTCAAGGCCCATGGTAATCATGCGGGAAACCCAGAAGGTGATGATGTCATAGCCGGTCACCAGCACATCGGTCGGGTAGAAATACTGGAGATCTTCGGTCTGATCCGGCCAGCCGAGCGTGGAGAACGGCCAGAGCGCGGAGGAGAACCAGGTATCCAGCACGTCCTCATCCTGATGGATGTTCTTGGAGCCGCACTTCTTGCAGCAGCACGGGTCCTCGCGCTCGACCATCATCTCGCCGCAGTCATCGCAGTACCAGACCGGGATGCGGTGACCCCACCAGAGCTGGCGGGACACGCACCAGTCGCGGATGTTCTCCATCCAGTTCATATAGTTCTTGGTGAAGCGCTCCGGCACAAACTGCGTCCTGCCGCTCTTCACCGCCTCGATGGCCGGGCGGGTCAGGGGCTTCATGTCCACAAACCACTGCTTGGACACCATCGGCTCGATGGTGGTATGGCAGCGGTAGCAGGTGCCCACCTCGTGCTTGAGCGGCTCAATCTTCTTGAGCAGCCCCAGCGCCTCCAGATCCGCCACGATGGCCTTGCGCGCCTCCATGGTGGTCATACCGGCATACTTGCCGCAGTCCAGCACCACCGGCTCGCCCACAGCCGCCTTGCCGGAGGCAAACAGCTCGTCGTTGGCGGCCTTGTCCGCCGCGCCGGTCATGTGGCCGTCATCGGTGAACACGCGCACCAGCGGCAGGCCGTGGCGCTGGCCCACCTCAAAGTCGTTCGGGTCGTGCGCCGGGGTGATCTTCACCACGCCGGTTCCCTTAGTCATGTCCGCGTGCTCGTCGCAGACGATCGGGATCTCCTTGTCAATCAGCGGCAGCATGACGTGGCAGCCGTGCAGGTGCGCATAGCGCGGGTCCTCTGCATTGATGGCCACGGCGGTATCGCCCAGCATGGTCTCCGGGCGGGTCGTCGCCAGCTCCAGCATCTCGCCGGTCTCCTTGACCGGGTAGAGCAGGTGCCAGAAGTGGCTGTCCTGCTCCTTGTACTCCACCTCCGCATCGGAAATGGAGGTCTGGCAGCAGGGGCACCAGTTGACCATGCGCGCGCCGCGGTACATCAGGCCCTTTTCATACAGGCGGCAGAATGTCTCGCGGACGGCCTTGGAGCAGCCCTCGTCCATGGTGAAGCGCTCGCGGCTCCAATCGCAGGAGACGCCCATGCGGCGCTGCTGATGGACGATGCGTCCGCCGTAATCCTTCTTCCACTGCCATGCGCGCTCGAGGAACTTCTCGCGTCCCAGCGTCTCCTTGGTCAGCCCTTCCTTGGCCATCGCCTCCACGATCTTGACCTCCGTGGCGATGGCGGCATGGTCAGTACCCGGCAGCCAGAGGGTCGGATCACCCTTCATGCGGTGATAGCGGATGAGCGCATCCTGCAGGGTGCAGTCCATGGCGTGACCCATGTGAAGCTGACCGGTGATGTTGGGCGGCGGCATCACGATGGTAAAGGGCTTCTTGCCCTCCACGCGGTGCGCGGTGAACGCGCCGGACGTCTCCCACTCCTTATACAGGTCATCCTCGATGGCCTGCGGATTATAGGCCTTTTCCATATCCATAGCAAAACTCTCCCTTTCCGATTTTCGATCGTTTGTCTTTTCTCTTTATGGCGAATTCAGTCAGGCTTACGCGATGAACACCAGAATTGCGCCGGCAAATGCCAAGAACGTCCCCAGCAAGCGCATGGGCTGGACGTTTTTCTTGTTCTTGCACACGCCGTCCGCGAAAAAGCCCAAAAATGCGCCGACCACCAGCAGCGTGATCCCGGGGATCATCTCCGTGCTGAAGTTCATGCCCATCCTCCCTCTCCACCGAAATAAAAAACAAGCGCTCCGTCCCAAAGGACGCAAGAGCGCTTGCGTGGTACCACCTTTTTTTACGCCTGCCGTGCGGCAGACGCCTCCATACGCTGTATCGGGCGCACCCGTGCAGGCTGAGCGGCAACGACCTCACCTGCTCCCTCCAAAGCGACATTCCGTGCGCATCCTTCCTGGGCGGCCTTGCAGCCTGTGGGCCGCCCTCTCTGATGGCGCTGCGCACGTACTCCTCTTTTTCAACGGGGACAATATATATGGGTATTATATCGTGGTTCTATGGCGTTGTCAATTGCTATTTTCCGCCTCGCTCAGCCACCCTTGTTCATATTCTAGGTGCTTTATACAGTACCCAGCGTGCCTTGCGATTTCCGACATTCCTCCTGACGATTTCCGCCAGCGCAGCAGCCAGCACGAAAAAAGGAGCTGCGTTTGCAGCCAATGTCATTAAGTTAAGATAAACTCTCTAAAGAGCAGCATTAAAGAAAGCATATGCTGCTCTTTTTTTACGATTTTTCAGAAAAGCCTTGACATAACACAAAAAA
>JAXJLD010000037.1:0-26040 GCA_036297385.1 Christensenellales bacterium
ACCGCAAAGCGGTCTACGATTGAAACGGGTTCAATTTGAAAAAAAATGTTTTAGCAGCTAAACAGTATATCCCACATCATGTGACCCTTCGCGCCGGACAACCGGTTCAGAATATCAACCGGATCAGTAGCTCGTCATCCACTCGGTCGGATAATCGCTCACCGCCGTCACGCCGTCGGATTTGAATGTCTTTTCCAGCTTCGCGTTCAGCTCCAGCAGCCGCTCAACGATGGCCGCGCTGTGCGCCTCGTCCGCAGGGGTAGGCTTGAAATCATTTACCTTCTCCTGCGAGGAGATAGAGCACGGCACGATGCGGAATCCCTCGTTCTCCACCACGCCCGTCTGCGGATACACGCGGAAGCGCTGCTGGAAGATGAAGGTATCCATGTCGTCCGGCCGGGTATTGCCCGCGAAGGAGAAATTGCCCAGCGAGTAGCAGATGTACTTGCCCTTGTATTCCTCAATCGGGTTCATGCGGTGGCTGTGGTGGCCGATGACCAGATCCGCGCCCGCGTCAATCGTTGCGCGGCCCAGCGGCATCTGCCGCTCGTTGGGCAGGTAGTCCTTCTCCTCGCCCCAATGGTAGGAGACAATCACCAGCTCGCATCCAGCGCTGCGCAGCGCCGCAATATCCCCCTCGATCGCATCGTAGATCTTGGGATAGTTGCCATTGAATGTCTGGTACGAAAGCATACCCACATCCACGCCCGTCTCGGTGGTGAAGATGGCGCTGCCCAGATGACCGCTGTACAGCACGCCCGCCCCCGCCAGCGCCTGACAGGTATCCTCATAGCCCTGCTCGCCATGATCCATGACGTGGTTGTTCTCCAGCGATACCGCCTCCACGCTGCCGGAGGTCAGCACCTCCACATATTCCGGCGGTGCAGCAAAGGAGAAGGAATTCTTCGTCTGGCTGCGGGTCTCGGTCAGCGTGCCCTCGAAGTTCACGAGGGTCAGATCGTCCGCCTCCAGCACGGTGCGCACATTTTCAAACGGAAAGCGAAGCCCGGACGGCTCCTGCGCGAGCTGTTTGTCAAACACATTCGTGCCGCTCTTGCGCCGGTCGCCGCCGATGGTCACATCGCCCGTGGCCGAGATCGTCACAATCACCGAGCCATCTTCCTGCACGCGCCAGTCGCTTCCGTCCTCGCGCTCATACCACGGGCGCGTTTCAAACACCGCGTCCGTCCAGACCTCAGCCGCCGGCGGCTCGCCGCCCTCAAACTGGGAGAGGTCGAGCGCCTCAGCCGCTCCAAATGCGGGCATCACCGCCAGCAGCAGCATCGCCGCGCACGTGCGCCATCGCTTTGCCATATCCTTCACATCCTCTTCTCTGTCATCCGTATCAGGGGTTGTTGAGCAGTTCATGGAACATCTCGCGGTTTTTCTTCCAGTTGAGATTGAGCGCCGAGGAGGAAGAACCCACCGTGCCATAGGAGTAGGTGCCGCTCTGGGGAATGGAGAATTCCTCAAACGACGCGCCCGAGGTCATCAGCTTATACCCCTTGGATAGCGCACCGAGAATATCCATCGCGGACAGATCCATCTTCATGCCGGAGGACACCTGATTGTACACGCCTACCAGCTCCAGCAGGGACAGCTCACGGCACTTGTCAAAGAGCTGGCTGACCACCTTGCGCTGGCGCTCCGTCCGGCTGAAATCGCCGCCGGAGCCGGTCGCGCGGGTGCGCATATAGGCCAGCGCGATGCGTCCGGTCATGTGCGTCATGCCGGGGCCTTCGGGCATATTGGGGTCCTTGCCTAGCAGGATGCTGCGGATGGCCAGATATTCCGCCTCCGTGATCTCGATATCCACGCCGCCCAGCGCATCGATCACCGGCTTGACGTGTTCAAAGTTGACCAGCACCGCACCTTCAATCTCGATATCGAGCTGCCGCTCCAAGCACTCCGTCACGCCTTCAAAGCCAAAGTATCGGTAAATCAGGTTGGCCTTGGTGTCATTGCCATTGGGGTTAGGGATCTTGCAGTCGCGCAGCACGGAGGTCATCACCACGCGGTTGTACTTTTCATCCAGCGTCACAATGACGATGGTATCCGTGCGCGCATCCTCGACGATGTTCTCCGCGTAGCCGTCCTGCCCCAGCAGGAGATAGTGTGTCAGCTGTGTATTGACCTCCGTCTCCTCCATCCGCGCCGCGCAGGGCAGCAGACACAGGAGCAGAAAAAGGGACATGAACCGTTTGAGCATAAGGGCCTCCGTTCCAATATGTATAGGGAATAGACGGAATACCGCCATCTTTTCTTCCCGTTTTTAGGCAAAAAGCGCGCGCAGGAGCATGGGTCCTTCCGCCAGAAAGTCGCCCGTCTCGCGGGCATGCGCTTCATCAAACTTGCGCGGCACACCGGGGCAGCGGCTGTCATACAGCGCAAACGGCACGGCATGACCATCGTGACCGCGTGTAGAGAGCAGCGTCGGGTGATCGGAGAGCAGCAGCACCCGGAAATCCCGGTCCACCTGCGGCAGGCGTGCCAGCAGCGGCGCGACCACGCGTGCATCCAGCCGGCGGATCGCCTCACACTTGCCCGCCACATCGCCGCCATGGGCGCACTCGTCCGGCGCTTCAACGTGGATGCAGCAGAAGTCCGCACCGCCTTCCAGCGCCGCGATCACCGCATCCACCTTGCCCTCGTAATTGGTGTCCAGCTCCGCTGTCGCGCCCGGCACGCGCGGCGCATCCACGCCGCAGAGGTTGGCGATGCCCCACACCAGCGGCACCGCGGAAACCGCACAGCCCTTCTTGTGGTACAGCGTTTCAAAGGGTGTCAGCCGCATGGCCGCGCCCGGCCCCCACGGCCAGATGCAGTTGGCAGCCAGCTTGCCCGCGGCACGGCGTGCGCGGTTGATGGGGTGATCGCGCAGGATCTCAAAGGAAACACGCATCAGCGCGGTCAGCTCCTCCCCCAGCGCACCGGCAGGCAGATGGCCTGCAATCGGGCTGCCGAGGATGTTGTGCGGCTCGGTAAAGCGCATCGCCGCGCGATCCGGCTCGTGTGCCGCGTCAATCACGCCGGTATGGCGGAATGTGGGCGTGACGTGGATGCGAAAGCCGATTCCCTCCGCCAGCGCGGCAAAGCGCGGATCGGCGCACAGATCTTCCATCAGCGTGACGGCCTCCTCGCCCTCCACGCCGTCGCCATTATGGGAGAGGATGCGTGCCATATCAAAGTGCTCCCCCTCCAGCGCACAGAGGTTGACGCGCAGGCTTGTCTCCCCGGGACGCAGCATCACGCCCATGCCCGCCGCCTCCAGCGCGGAACGTCCGGTGTAGCAGGTGCGCGGATCATATCCAAAGATGGACAGGATGGCGGTGTCGCTGCCCGCCGCCACCCCGGCAGGCACGGTCTGGCACAGGCCCAGGCGGCCGCCCGCCAGCACATCCATGGCCGGGCAATGCTCTGCCGCCAGCGGCGTCCTGCCGCCGAGCTGCTCAAGCGGCTCATCCGCAATGCCGTCCCCGATCACAAGCACATACTTCATCCCCAAAAACGCCTCCCGCGCCGCATACGCAGCAATTTGCGTCTATTATACCGCAGATTTCCTGCCGAGGCAATGCCTTTGACGGCGCAAGGTCATGACGCGCATCCGCCATACATAGACTGTTACCGATCCTTCTCACACGAACGAAGCACCGTATAAAACACCTTGCTCATGTACATCCTGAAGGACAAAGACCCGGGCCCCAAGGCTTGCGGGCAATTCACCCAAGGAGGGACAGAACATGGAAACCAGTCTATTGCAGGAAACCACAAGGCGGCCGGTTCGCGGCCCGCACGGCGGCTGGCAGAAGGACGAGGTGGATACGCTTGTGCGGCGCATTGAGGAGGCTGGCAAAACCGGCGAATCGCTGCGCAGTGTGTTCGATCAGCTCAGTCAGGAGCTGGGGCGCAAGCCCAACAGCATCCGCAATTTCTACTATGCACAGGTGCGCGCCCAGAACGAAACGGATATGGGACGCGCACTGCCGTTTGAGACATTCTCCCCGGAAGAGGTCGAGCAGCTCGTGCGCAGCATCCTCATCGCGCGGGCGCAGGGGCTGAGCGTTCGCGCCTGTGTGCGCAAGCTCGCCAACGGCGATCATACGCGCATGCTGCGTTACCAGAACAAGTACCGCTCCACCATCCGCACGCGGCCGGAGCTGGTCAACCGGGTGATGGCGCAGCTTGCCGAAGAGGGCATTGCCTTTGTCAGCCCCTATGCCGATGAATCGCCGGCGCAGAGCGTGCCGCAGATGAACCGCCCGGAAACGCAGACCGATGACCCGCAGGTTGCCCAGCTCTTTTCTTCGCTGGATCATCTGCTGGCGCTTGCCTTTGCGCCCAAAGCCCCCTCACCCGCGCAGGACAGCGAGGCCCAGCGCAAGGCCGACCGCCTGAGCGCCCAGCTCGATATGCTTCGCATTGCCCTGAGCGACGAACAGACGCGCAGTGCATCCCTGCGCACCGAGACCGAGGGCATGGTCACGCTCCTCAAAGAGTATATCGCTCTGCCCCAGCGCGACCGCCTCCGCCACGCCGACCAATTCTGCGAGCAGGCAGCACAGCGGCTCAGTGCCGTGGAGTGCGCACTGATGCAGCCGTAATACGGCGCAATTTTTCAGGCAGACGTTAGGGCTGCGATGCCTGCCGTTTCCCCACAGCCGGACGCCTCGTCCGGTTTTTTTATATGCAGGCACAAAAACGCCGGAAGGGCAGCGCCCCTCCGGCTTGGTCTTGCTTTTCTGCCCGGCTTATTCGCAGCAGAAATCGTTCTCCTTGGTATTTTCCTTGCGCACGGCGGCATACAGGAGCGCAATCGTCACCACGGTGATGACCGCCGCCCAGAATACGCCGTTCCAATCCTCCCGGCTCAGACCCATGAATTCCTCGCGCACCACGCGCAGCGCCACGGCCTCGCTCATCTGCGTCGGCTCACTGCCGACATTCCACGCCAGCGATGCGCCGACCAGCCGCTCCCCGAGGTTCTGCTGCGGCGCAGCGGCAACCACCGGAATCTCGATTACCTGCGTGCTGGCTACCACGCCGTCCTCTTCCTCCGAAGCCGCCTCCATGTGTACATCGAATACCAGCGCACCGTTGGTTTGGGTCATCGCAGGCTTCGCTTTGGGCGCAGGCTGCGCGGGTACAGCCGCACCGCTGCCGGGCAGATCGTCGTCGCCCGCAGGCAGAACAACAGCCTCCGAAGCCGTCGCCTCGGCTTCGCGTGCGCTGGCCATCGTCAGTCCTTCCGGCAGCACGCAGGAGAGGCGCACATCCGCCGGAGCAAGGCCACCGTTGACCACCATCACGCGCAGCGTCGTCTCCTCGCCGGCCTCCAGCCTTTCCGTGTCTGCCAGCAGCCGTGCGCTCACCTTTGCGCCACAGACCTCGATGCGCTCCAGCGGCACATGCTTGCCATCTGCACGCAGCGCACCGGAGAGCAGCCTGCGCGCATCCTCATCCCCCTCCAGCGCGTCCTCCGCCACCTTGACCGGCAGCGTCAGCACAACACGGCTGGGCGTTTCGCCCGCAGCCGCCTCGGCATATACGCGGCCACGGACTACGCTGCCCGTCTGCACCAATCCCTGCCCCGGCGTCTGCGCCAGCGTGACATGACGCGGCAGCGTCAGCTCAAGCGCTACATCCTTGGGCGCATCGCCCGTATTCGCCACCTCGATGCGGTAGGCAAAGGCATCGCCCGGCTGCACGCGGCTGTTTTCCACGCCGTCCGCAAACGCGCTCACCTCTACATTCGGCACACACAACGCAAGCGGCGTGTGTGCGCGATAAAACCGCGTGCCCATGCTCAGCTCACAGGTAATATCCGCCTGTTCGCTCCCACCGCCCGGCGCAAGCGTCAGCTCCCGGGTAAACGCCGTCACCGACGGCACAAGTGCGCCCGTCTCATCCATCTGCGCGGCGGGCAGCGTCGCCTGCCAAACGGATTCATCCGATGTGCGCAGGCGTTCAGGCAGCGCCAGTTCCACGCCAACCTCCACCGGTCTGGGCAGAGGATTGCCCGCCGTCACCGTCAGGCAAACGCTTTTCCCCTCTTCCACGCGCGCCGCATCCGTTTCAACGTGCAGCGTCAGCTCCCCGCTCAGCGCCTCCTCGGCCAGCGCTGCACCCTGCGCCAGCCCCTCGCCGATGCTCTGGTATACCTCTCCAAACAGCTCCGGCAGATCCTGGGCGGAGCCGCCTGCCGGCGCAAGCGCCAGCAGCAAAGCCAGCAGCAGCATGTTCCTCTTTTTCACTGGAACCAACCTCCTTGTGCGCTTTACTTTGACCGAATTTTGCAGCGTTTATACCCACCGCTCACGCACATTTTGAAAGGCTCCGCCATCTCGCTTCCGCACATCGAGCATAAAAAAAGCGCCGCGCTGCACAGCCGATTTAGCCATGCAGCGCAGCGCGTCGAATATACGCTTACTCTTCCTCGCCGGAGAAACCCTCCAGCGCTTCCTCGATGGCCTCCCAGACCTCTTCGTTCTCCTCGATGGTCTCTTCCTCGACCTCGAACACGTCCTCTTCGCCTTCCAGCACGAGCACGTCATCCTCACCGGCGTTCTTCGCCTGCACGATCAGCTCCATGGTATCCACGTCCACGGCAAAGATGGTCTCCGGGGAACCCGAATGATCCTTGATGTAGCGCGCCACGTTGGCGGCCTGCTTGCGGTTCATTTTGAATACGATAGCGCGATGCTCGCTCTTGTTGATCTCTTCCATAAATACGCTCTCCTTACGATGGATTGATAGGTGCAGGATATCACGCGCACGCCATTCTGTCAAGCCGCTTTCCCGCACGGCTCAATGGGCCATGTGTGCGGCGATCTCCCTCAGCTTTTCCCGGATGGGAATCTGCTGCGGGCAGGCTGTCTCGCACTTGCCGCAGGCGCGGCATTGGTCGGCGCGCTCCTGCGTCTCCAGCTCCTGCCACTCCGCCTGCAAGCGGTCCTCTCGGCCATAGCAGGTATAGTTGTTCATCATCCTGAAGTTATCCGGGATATCCACGCCAAACGGGCAGGGCATACAGTATTTGCAGTCCGTACAGCCCACGAACGTGCGCGCCTCGATCACCCGGCGCACCTCGGCAATCGCCTGCCGCTCCGCCTCATTCAGCTTGGCTGGCGCAGCAAACGTCGCCAAGTTGTCCGCCACCTGCGCCTCATCAGACATCCCGGAGAGGATGACCTTGCAGTTGCTCAGGTCGGCCACCCAGCGCATGGCCCACGCCGCCGTCGACCAATCCGGGTGAATCGCGCGGAAGGGGCGGCACACGTCCTCGCCCAGCATCGCCAAACTGCCGCCCTTGACCGGCTCCATGACGATCACCGGCACGCCCATCCGCTCTGCCAGCGCATAGCCCTTCAGCCCCGCCTGAATCTCCGTGTCCATGTAGTTGAGCTGGATCTGGCAGAAATCCCATTCGCGGCTGGTGAGGATCTCCTCAAACAGCGCATAGCTGTCATGGAAGGAGAAGCCCAGATGGCGAATCCGCCCCTTTTTCTGCTGCTCAGTCAGATAGTCGATCAGCCCGAAATCCTTAACCTTCTGCCAGTTCTTCTTGTTGAGGCAATGCAGCAGATAGAAGTCAAAATACGCCGTCTGCATCGTTTCAAACTGCCCCTCGAAGATGGCCTTCGCTTCCTCAAAGGAGGAGATCATCGAAAGCGGCAGCTTGGTGGCCAGATGGAAGCTCTCGCGCGGATAGCGCTTGAGCGCCCGTCCTACAAATTCCTCGCTGGTCCGGTTGTGGTAGAAATACGCGGTGTCAAAGTAGTTCACGCCCGCCTGATACGCGGTATCCAGCATCGCCATGGCACGCGGCTCGTCGATCGCACCCTCCGGCGTGGTGGGAAAGCGCATACAGCCGAACCCCAACCGGGACACACGTTCGCCAAGTTTGTCCAGATTCACATACTCCATCGGCATTTCCTCCTCGGTGATGGACGGGGCGGCTGCGGATACGCATCGCCGCCGGTCATGTTCGATTGTGTTCTGCGTTTTATGATAGATTCATGATAGCATGGCCCCTATTCCCTGTCAACCGACAGCATCCGTCTGCAAAAGCAAAAAGCGATGCGGGGTACATCCCCACATCGCCATGCCTATCGGCTTTAATTTTCCATCATTCTGAAGTGACCAAACGGGAACACCACCGCGCGAACATGACCCTTGATCTCGCTCCTTTTCAGCGGGCCGACCATCGCAGCGCGGCTGTCCTTGGAGTTATTGCGGTTGTCGCCCACCACAAAGTAGTGGTCCTGCGGCACGGTGTACGGGCCGTAATAGGCCTCGTTGGGCGTCATCTCGAAATCCTGCTCGATGTGCTGACCATCGACATACAGCTCGCCCGCACGCAGTTCAATCGTCTCGCCCGGCAGGCCGATCACACGCTTGACGCGGTACATGCCGTCCGTAGTGTTGGGATAATTGCAGATCACGATGTCAAAGCGCTCAGGATCGCCCAGCAGATAGTCAAACTTGGTGGCGACCATGTACTCGCCATTCTCCAGCGTATTGAGCATCGAGCTGCCGTCCACACGCACCGGCTCAAAGATGAACGTGCGCACGACCAGCGCCAGCGCTGCCGCCACCACGAACACCATGACCCATTCAAAGATCTCTCGTCCCAATGTTTTCTTCGGCTTCTCCTGCTTTTTGTCCTTATTTTCGTCCTTCTGACGGTTCTTCTTGTCCTGCTCCATGACCTTATCTCCTTATCCTCAAAGCTCATCAAACTCATTGGTGCCGCGGATAGGCGTATCGCTGTGCGCAATGATCTTCTTCATCCGCTTCATGAAATCCGCCCGATCCATCATCACAATGCGGCCACAGCCGCCGCAGCGGATTTTGATGTCCGCGCCCACGCGGATCACCGTCCACTTATCGCTGCCGCAGGGGTGGGTCTTGCGCATCTGCACCAGATCGCCCAGCATCAGTTCCTCCATGGCGCTCCCCTCGCTTCAAGACGTATTTCTGTTTATTATATCAGGCGCGCCTGTTTTTTTCAAGCGCAGGCCGTCTTTTACAGCCGTCTTGATTATAGCGTGCCGCGCCGTATCTGTCAATTATATTTTCCATTATCCAAATTTTATTTGTCGTTTACGTGCTTCATCGCCGCTCTTTTCCGTTCTGCAAAAAAGCGGCACGCAGTCCATAGCGTGCCGCCGGGCGTTTTGCTTCCGTCAGTCAATGCGGTGGATGCGCTCACGCAGGCGCATCATCTTTTCATCCGTGTCGTGGATCACATCCGCGCACTCCTTCAGCTCGCGCATGATCTCCTCCGCATCCTCCACTTCCTTCTTGTACTGCATATCGTGGTCAAGCGTCGCCCAGAAGTCCATGGCAATCGTGCGAATCTGAATCTCGCAGCGCACAGGGCGCACCTTGTCGGAAAAATACACCGGGATCTCCACGATCATGTGATAGCTGCGATAGCCGTTGTCCTTGGGGTTTTTGATGTAGTCCTTGACATTGATGATGCGCACGTCCTTCTGACGCGCCAGCATACGGGCAATTTCGTAAATATCATCGATATACGCGCAGAGCACCCGGATACCCGCGATGTCCGATACCTGCTCCACCATGTTTTCCACCGTCACTTCGCTTCCATTGCGCCGGAGCTTGCGCGCGATGGAGGACGGCTTTTTCAGCCGACTTTCGATAAACTCGATCGGGTTGCGGCGATAGCGAACCGCCATGTCCTTGGAAAGCACTTCCAGCTTGGTGCGCATCTCCAAAATAGCGCAGTGGTAGCGCATCATCGTCTCCTGATAATTCGCCTCATGTGCAAACAGATGCTCGGTATCCGCCGGGATAATATCCAATTCGATGGCCGTTGGGCCGCGAAGCTCGTTATTTCTCATTGACATCTTTCCTGTCGCACCGGCGCAGGCTTTCGCCAAATCGCCCGCCTGATTTCTATGCATTCATTATAACACGGCGCACCCGTCCTGTCTACGACCAGATTGCCCCCGCCTCTTTTCGGTCAGCCGAATGGATCATCCCGCGGAATTTTTCTTGCCAGATCGGGCAAATTAGTGTATCATAGTGAAGTATCAGAACTTGAGAAAGAAGGTCGCCCTATGATCACCGCCAATATGTCTATTGCCGACGTCATGAAGCTCGATCCCGAAGTGGCTCCCGTCTTTATGTCCTACGGTATGCACTGCCTCTACTGCCCGCACGCCTCTGCCGAGTCTCTGGCTGAAGCCAGCCTGGTTCACGGCATCGACGTCAACGATCTGGTGAAGGCGCTCAACGCCTACTTCGACGCGAAGAAGTAAGGCGCATTCCCCAGACAAGGCGAAATTGCTCGTCCAAACGCATCAAAGGCGCGAAGCTCACCGCTTCGCGCCTTTTTGAATTGCCCTGTTCTTATGCCAGCAGTCTTGCGCTGGCCAGCAGCATCAGCGTTACACTCAGCACAGCCGCCAGCGGCGCACTCACTTGAAACACCCGATGCTTCGTCTTATGCCGGAATACCCGCATCCCCAGCCATGCGCCCACGCCGCCCAGCAGCCATGTGGACAGCAGCAGCGTGCGCTCAGGAATGCGCCATTCTCTGCGAATCGCCCGGCGCTTGTCCACGCCATAGAGCGTAAACGCCGCTAAATTCGCCGCCGCCCAAACGCCCCAGAGAATCGCCAGCGTCACGGCTCGTCGCCCTTCACGGTCACATCGCCCGCGTCATCCTGCATAGGCGCGTCCTCCTGCACGGGCGCTTCTCCCTGCACCGGCGCATCCGCCTGTGCAGCACCCGCCGCCTGCCCCTCTTCCTCAAACGAGGAGGAAAGCTGGCGCGGCGCCAGCGCCGCCATGAACTCGATGCCCGTGATGGTCTCCTTCTCCAGCAGGATCTTCGCCAGCTCGTGCAGCTTCTCCTTGTTATCGCTCAGGATCTGCATCGCACGCTCATAGCAGCCAGCAATGATCTGCTTCACCTCTACATCGATGCGCGCCGCCGTCTGATCGGAGCAGACAAGGTTCGCGTCACCGGAGAGGTACTGGCCGGACTGCGTTTCCAGCGCCATCATGCCAAAGGTATCGCTCATGCCCAGCCGCGTAATCATTGCGCGGGCAAGCTTGGTGGCCTGCTCGATGTCGTTGCTCGCGCCGCTGGTGATGCGCCCAAAGATCAGCTCCTCCGCCGCACGGCCGCCGCAGAAGGTGGTGATCTTGTCCAGAATCTGCTCGCGGGTCATCAGCAGGCGTTCTTCTTCGTCCACCTGCATGGTGTAGCCCAGTGCGCCGCTGGTGCGCGGCACAATGGTGATCTTCTGCACCGGCGCGGCATTTTCCAGCTTCGCCGCCACCAGCGCGTGACCGATCTCGTGATAGGACACGGTGAGCTTGTCGCGCTGGGAGACGACGGCGTTCTTGCGCTGATAGCCCGCGATGACCGTCTCAATCGCTTCTTCCAGATCGCGCTGTGCCACGGTCTTGCGTCCTGCCTTGACAGCCGCAATCGCACCCTCATTGATGATGTTAGCCAGCTCCGCGCCAGAGCAGCCGCTCGTGGAGCGCGCAATCTGCGTGTAGTCGATATTCGGGTCGGTTTTGATCTCCTTGGCGTGTACGCGCAGGATCGCCTCGCGTCCCGCCAGATCGGGCAGCTCCACCGGAATCCGGCGGTCAAAGCGGCCGGGGCGCAGCAGCGCCTTATCCAGAATTTCCGGACGGTTGGTCGCCGCCAGAATGACGACGCCCTTGCCCGCGTCAAAGCCGTCCATCTCCGTCAGAAGCTGGTTAAGCGTCTGCTCGCGCTCGTCATTGCCGCCCATGCCGGGGGTATCACGGCGCTTGCCGATCGCGTCGATCTCGTCGATGAACACGATACATGGCGCCTTCTCGCCCGCCTGCTTGAACAGGTCGCGCACGCGTGCCGCGCCCATGCCCACAAACATCTCCACAAACTCCGAGCCGGAGATGGAGAAGAACGGTACCTTCGCCTCGCCCGCGACGGCCTTCGCCAACAGCGTCTTACCGGTACCGGGAGGGCCAACGAGCAGCGCACCCTTGGGCAGCTTCGCGCCGATGTCGCGGTACTTCTGCGGCTCATGCAGGAAATCGACGATTTCCTTGAGCGCATCCTTCGCCTCGTCCTCGCCGGCCACGTCGTCAAACGTCTTGCCGGTCTGCGCCTCGACATAAATCTTCGCGTTCGACTTGCCGAAGGTCATGGAGTTGCCGCCCATCTGCTTGCTCATTCGGCGGAACATAAACGTACCCAGCGCATAGAACACGACCAGCGGCAGCACCCACGAGAGCAGGAAGCTGATGATCGGGCTCATTTCCTCCGGCACCACCTGACCGAACGTCACCTTCGCGTCGATCAGCCGCTCCACGATCTTGTCGTCCGCTGTAACGCGGTTTGTCGTGTAATAGGTAACCTTGCCGTCCTCGGCCTGCTCCGTGGGCTTGAACGCAATCTGCCTTTCATCAATCTCCACGGATTTGATCTTGCCCTCATCGAGCATGTGCAAAAATTCCGAGTATTCCACCTGCTTGACGCTGTAACGCCCAATCTGCGGGAAGAGCACTGCGTTGAGCAGCAGCACCACCACCAGCGAGATGATGTAATACAGGATCAGCGGTCTGCGATTATCCTTTTTTTCGTGCATACATGTTCCTTTCCCGGAAACATTCTTCCGTCCTATGCTGGCTCAATCATACGCCGATCATACGCAAAAGTCAATTGAAAGCGGTTCAAATGTACATTTTAGCCCCCCGAATGTCACCCGCCCCTCGCAGTGCGCTTCCGTCCACCCGGAAAAGCAAAAGAGGATCGCCTTTCAGGCGATCCTCTTCAAATGGATTACTCGATATCCAGGCCGTCGTCAAAGTCCAGACCCTGAACCTCAGCGTCGAACTCGACTTCCTCGGTCAGCGCCTCACGGATGGACAGGCTGATACGCTTGGCCTCGGTGTCCACCTTGAGCACCTTCACGCGGACGATCTGGCCAACCTGCACAGCGTCCTCCACCTTCGCAATGCGCTTGAGGGCGCACTGGGAGATGTGAACGAGGCCGTCAAGGCCCGGCTCCAGCTCGACGAACGCGCCGAAGGTGGTGATGCGGACAACCTTGCCCTCCACGATGGAGTCCACCGGGTACTTCTCCTCGGCAACCTCCCACGGCTGGGGCTGCAGCGCCTTCAGGCTCAGCTGGATGCGCTCCTTCTCGCGATCCACACCGATGATCTTGACCTGAACCTCCTGGCCCGGGGTCACGATCTCGGACGGATGCTTCACGCGATGCCACGCCAGATCGGTCACATGGATGAGGCCATCCACGCCGCCGATGTCCACAAACGCGCCGAAGTCGGTCAGGCGGCGGACGATGCCGGTGACAACCTGATCCTTCTCAATCTTCTCCCACGCCTTCTTCTTCTCATCCAGCAGGAAGGCCTTGCGGCTGGCGACGATGCGCTTCTTCGCCTTGTCCACCTCGATGATCTTCACGGTCATCGTCTTGCCGACGAACTCGCCGATGTTCTCAACGAAGCGGCGGGACAGATGGGAAGCCGGGATGAACGCACGGACGCCCATCACGTCAGCGATCAGACCGCCATTGACGGCCTCGCGGCCGGTGGCTTCCACATAGGCACCGGTGTCATACTCAGCCACGAGCTTTTCCCAATTCTTGGTGGCCATGACCTTGCGCTCGGACAGGAGCACATAGCCCTCGCCATCGTTCAGCTTGACCACTTCGGCCTCGATCTCGTCGTCAACCTTGCAGTCGGTGGTGACCAGATCGTTCTTCTTGATGTAGCCATCAGCCTTGCCGGGGATGCTCACGACAACACCGTCATCGCTCACCTGAGCGACAACACCTTTGACAACCTGACCGGGGCGGAACTTGATCATCGTTTCTTCCAGCATCGCGGCGAAATCCTCGGCGCCTTCAGAAACCAGATTCTTTTCCATGTCGTTCATGCGGGTACTACCTCCTCAAGTATCTCTACCGGATCGTATCCGGAATGATACATACTTTATTATCACGGCGGGCTGCGCCGGGATAGATATTCTTTTGCGACGCTTACAGAGCGTCTGCCTCCAGCCTGCTGCGCACCTGCTCCAGCAGCCACTGCGGCGTGGATGCGCCGGCCGTAATGGCCACGCGATCCGTGGGTCGGATCACGCCCTGCGGGATATCCTTCGGGGTTTCCACCAGATAGGCCCTGCTGCACCGCTGGCGGCAGGTATCCAGCAGCTTCTGCGTGTTGGAGCTGTTGCGTCCGCCGACGATCAGCATCACATCAGCCTCTTTGGAGAGGGTCTCCGCCTCCTGCTGCCGCTTGCCGGTGGCCGCGCAGATGGTCATGCGCACGGTAAGATCGGGCACCTTGCCGCGGATGACGGACACCACGTCCTCGAACCGATCGCGGCGAAGCGTAGTCTGCGCCACGACGAGTGCCTTGCTCGGCAGTTCAGCCTGCTGCGCCGCTTCGCGCGTGGGCAGGATAAACACCGGTCCCTTTGCCCAGCCGGCAATGCCGACGATTTCAGGGTGTTCCGGTTCGCCCACGATAATGACCGCGTCCCCGTCCTTGCTGTATGTCTCCACAAGCTGATGCACGTGCGCCACGTGCGGGCAGGTGCAGTCAATCACGCACAGGCCGCGCGCCCGACAGCTCTCATGCACCGCCGGTGTCACGCCATGGGAACGGATGATGACCGTCTGCCCGGGGGCAACCTCGTCCAGCGTATCCACGCTGCGCACGCCTGCACGCGCAAGACGCTCAACCTCCTGCGGATTGTGAATCAGCGGCCCAAGCGTCACGCAGGGAAGCCCCGCCTCTGCACAGGCAAACGCCTTATCCACAGCACGGCGAACACCGAAGCAAAAGCCGGCGTGTTCTCCAATGGTCAATTTCATACGCAAATAACCCATTTTTCCGGCCTGCATACGCTATTTTCCGCGTCATTCGGCCTGAAACTCCTATAACCCATCTTTATCAATTCTATGCCTTTGGGCATATTCCTGCCGGAAATTCTGATTTTTTCTCTTTTTTTCAAAATTCTTTTTCCGTCAGACCGTCTCTGTCGGCGCCGGCAGGGATTTGCCGTTGCTCAGCCTTGCAAATTCTGCCTCAATGCGGCGGGTCAGCTCATCGCAGGCTTCCTTGGTCACGCGCCCAGCCAGCAGGTCGTCCATCTTCACCGGCTCGCCCACGCGCACCACCATGCGGCGGAAAAGCTTGTATTGGCCGTCGATATACACAGGCACCACATCGCGGCGGCTGCGCATGGCCAGCATGGACGCACCGCCCAGCAGCGGCAGCATATGTCCGGTTTTGGAGCGTGTACCCTCCGGGAAGATGCCCAGCGTATCCCCTTCCTTGAGCACGTTCATCGCCGTGCGGATGGCGTTCATGTCCATGTTGCCGCGGTCCACCGGAAAGCCGTGAACCTTGGTGAACGCCCAGCCCAGCAGCCTGTTGTTCCACAGTTCCTTCTTGCCCATGAAGTGAATCTCGCGATCCGGCACGCAAAGCGCCAGCATCAGCGGATCAAAGATGTGCTGGTGATTGCCCATCAGCACGCAGTTGCGGTCCTTGGGGATGTTCTCCCTGCCCTCAATCTTCACAAAGAACAGCAGCTTCGATGCGATGAAGTATACGCCCCACACAATCAGCGTGTACAGCCACGTGCGGTGAAGCGGCTTCATCTGCTGGTTATCGCTTTCCATAGACGCCCTCCACAATATTGATGATCGCCTCGACCGTCTCCTCCTGCGTCATGTGCGTGGAATCCACCAGCACGGCGTCCTCTGCGCGGCGCAGCGGGGTAGTCTTGCGGTTCATGTCCTGCTCATCGCGGGCATTCAGCTCGCGCAGCACCTGCTCATAAGGCGTTGTGTCGCCCTTCTCCATCTGCTGCACATGGCGCCTGCGTGCGCGTTCCTCGGCATCCGCCGTCAGGTAGATCTTGCAGGGTGAATCCTTGAGCACCACCGTGCCGATATCGCGCCCGTCGATGAGCATATCCGCCTTGTGCGCCATCTCCTGCTGGGCGCGCACCATACGCGCACGCACCGCCGGCCACTTGGATACAGCACTGGCCGCCAGCGATACCTCGCCCGTGCGGATCAGGTCGCTCACGTCCTCGCCAAAAAGCAGCGTGCGCTGCGCACCCGCTTCGTACTTCACCTGCACATCCACCTGCTCCGCCAGCGCAGAAAGCGCCGCCTCGCTGTCCATATCCACGCCGCTGCGCAGCGCATACAGCGCAAACGCCCGGTACATCGCGCCCGTGTCCAGATGCAGAATATGCAGCCTTTCGGCTACCTGATCGGCAATCGACGATTTGCCCGCGCCTACCGGCCCGTCAATCGCAATATTCATTGGCATATGCTTTGTTCCTCCCTGCGGCGCAGAGCGCCGCCCTTTTCTTCCTATCGTATTATACGCTATCCGACGCCCATTCTTCAAGCCCTCGCCCACGGTCGTTGCAGCTGCATTTCATGACTTTGCGCCCATTTTCCCTATTTTATCCCCACTGAACCCATATTTTTTTCTTAATTTCTCCGTCATCCCTCCACAATCTATTCATTTTCCCGCCAAATCCATCCCCTTTACCCCATTCATGCATTGTGCTATAATAGAGCAGAGGGGAACGTGCTTCCCCCTGAAACAAGGAGGGATTGTCCATGTATTCATTTCAGGCCAATGCCGGCCGAAAAAAGAACAAACAGCTCGTCCGGCTTCTGTACTTCGTCATCTTTCTTCTGATTATCGCGCTCATCGGCGTCTCTTTTGCCTATTTCAAAAACGTCTCCGTCTCTAAAGCCACCGGCGAGGCGCTGCTCGCCCGCGCTATGAGCGAAGCCAGCGAGGCGCAGAGCGCCGTCTACCGGCTCACGCAGTCCAGCGGCACCAACACCATGACGCTACTCTCCACCGTGCGTGCCCACGTCTACACGCTGCAAAGCATCAACGCCATTGCCGCCAACATTTACGGCGCAGGCACCAGTCTGGCTGACAGTGAGGTGCTGACCGCCTGTCAGGACATTGTCACCCAATGCGAGACACGCCTTCAGGCCGGCAGCGTGCTGACCGATCTGTACACGGGGCTTCGCGATCAGGTCGATCTGATTGTCAAAGGCCTGAGCGGCGCAGACGAATAACCCCGATTTCATCCCTGAGGGCAGGCTCCACGGCCTGTCCTTTTTGATTGCCTTCCTGCCCTGTTCAGATTCCGTGAAGCTCTGCGCCTTTTGGCAACATTCATCAATTCGACATAATCCTGTAACAATTTTGAGATATACTGTCTGTGCGTTTATGTGCAGAGGAGGATTGCACCGATGACTGTCGAAAAAAAGAAAGCCTTTTTAATTCAGGCTGCGTTTTATGGCGTGCTGCTGATTGCCGCCGCGCTGTTCATGACCTATCTGTTCGGGCCGCTGTGTCCGTTCCTGTTTGGCTTTTTGATTGCATGGCTGCTGCAAAAACCGGCCAAGCTGCTGGCGCAAAAGCTGCACATTTCCAGCAGGATTCCGGCATTTGTTTTCACGGTGATTTTTTACGCCGTCGTGTTCGTAGCTGTCACCGTCGCCGGGCTGCAGCTCATCTCCGCCTTGGAGCACTTGGTGCCCAAGCTCCCCGCTCTGTATACCACGCAGGTTGTCCCCTTCATGTCCCGCACGTTTGACGCGCTGGAGCTGCAAATGCAGGAGGTCGATCCGTCCGTTGTGGATATCATCGACCGCGTCAGCCGCGAGCTGTTCTCCTATCTGGAGAAGCTGATTTCCAGCCTCTCGGTCAATGCCGTGCGTCTGGTATCCAATATCATTGCGGGTATGCCGTCGGTCATTCTCAGCGTGATCGTCACCGTGGTATCCACCTGCTTCATGGCAATGGACTTTGACCACATCACCAGCTATATCAAGAGCAAGCTGCCCACCCGCTTCAGAACCACCGTCTCCACCACGATCACCACCGGCGTGGCTTCCATCCGCAAGGTTCTCGTCTCCTACATCTTCATCATGTTCATGTCCTTTGTGGAGCTGAGTATCGGCTTTCTGGTGCTGCGTGTGCCGTATGCCGTGGGCTTGGCGCTGCTGGTCGCCGTGATTGACATCCTGCCGATTCTCGGCACCGGTCTCATCCTCATCCCGTGGGCGCTCTTCTCCGTCGTTGTGGGAGATTATCGCATGGCGCTGGGTCTGGTCCTTCTCTATCTCATCATGCTTGTCGTGCGCAACATCGTGGAGCCAAAGCTCGTCGGTCAGCAGATGGGGCTGCATCCGGTCGCCACGCTGATCAGTATGTTTGTGGGACTTCAGCTTTTCGGCTTCATCGGTCTGATCGGCTTCCCGATCACGCTCTCGCTGTATATCAAGCTCGCTTCCAGCAGCAAAAACGCCAAAGCCGCTGCGGAAGCCTCCGCCGATCAGCCTTGACAATGCCTTGTCAGGTTCACGTTAAGGCTGCTGCCCTAAAACTCGCTTGGGGGTTCCATCCCCAAACCCCTTCTTCGCTTCGCACCGCACAAAGCACTTGAGAACATAAACCGTATACGACAAAAAAGCGATTGGGTGTCTCCCCAACCGCTTTTTTCGTTTCACGCCGATGTTTCCACCCGCTTTGAAAACAAGATGATCGAATTACTTGATGACCTCGCCCATGGTGCCCGGCTTCATGGCCGCGGCGTTGGACTCGTCGGTGTCGATGTGCATGGCCAGCGCGTAGGAATCGCTCACGCGAACCACCACGTCGCCAAAGATCAGGCTGCGGCCGTCGGAATCCACCTTCACGGAGACCACCTGCTTATCCTCCACACCGAACGCCGCCGCATCCGCCTTGGTCATGTGGATGTGGCGCTTCGCCACAATCACGCCCTCGGAGATCTCGACCTCGCCCTTCGGGCCGACAAGCTTGCACGCGCCGGAACCCGCGATCTGGCCGGACTCACGAACCGGCGCCGCGATGCCGATGGAACGCGCGTCAGTCAGGGACAGCTCCACCTGCGTCTCCGGGCGCACCGGACCGAGGATGGACACGCCGGACAGGGTCTTTTTCGGGCCCACAACGTCGATGCGCTCCGCGCTGGCATACTGGCCGGGCTGGGACAGCATCTTCTTCACAGTCAGCTCATACCCCTCGCCAAAGAGGGTGTTCAGCACCTCACGGGTCACATGGACGTGACGTGCAGAAGTTTCAACAAGAACCTGATTCGCCATTGGTATGCACTCCTTACTCTTTAGAGGTTATCTTTATTATAGCAAAATTCCCCCAAAAGGCAAGAGCAGCCCGGCATTTCCGACAGAAAATGCCGCCTATCCGCCGCTTCTTTTCAAAGACTTCATGTTGAGCGAATCAAATCAGGGAATCAGCACATCAGAAATCGCAAGGCACGCAGCACGCAATGATGCGATTCTCTCTGAATCAGCCCAAATAGCAAAGCCGCTTCTTCGCTTTGCAGCGAACAAATCCCTTTAGAATATGAACGCCGTCCTCTTTTCAATTCTCACGCTGCTCATGCTGCTGCGCAAGGCATCGGCTGCACAGGCCGTGCGCCGTAACCTCCGTCCAATTGACGGTATGCCCACTGCACCGCGCCGCCTCGTTCACCAACCCAGAAAAATCCGCCTGTACATCACAGACTGCGCCGCATCGGCTGCACACCAGATGCATATGCGAATCTCGGATATACTCGTATACGGCGCTTTTGCGCCCCAGCGACAGCCTGCGCACCTTGCCCATCTCCGTCAGATGGTCCAGCGCCCTGTACACCGTCGCCGTGCCAATGCCCTCCGTCTCCGCAAGGATTTCCTCGGCGGTCAGGTGACATCGCTTTTGTGCCAGAACTTGCAGCACAGTCTTGGTGTGCGCACTCATTCTCTCGTTCATCTCCGCCTTGCCTCCTATCATGCGTATGATGTTGGGTACAAAAAGGGAGACTCCAGAGGAGCCTCCCTTTCATGCTTGTCCAATTACTTGCCGAAGTAACGATTGAGCAGGCCTTCGAACGCCTTGCCGTGACGGGCCTCGTCGCGAGCCATCTCGTGCACGGTATCGTGAATCGCGTCGAGGTTCAGCTCCTTGGCCTTCTTCGCGAGCTCAAACTTGCCAGCGGTCGCGCCATTCTCGGCATCCACGCGCATCTCCAGGTTCTTCTTGGTGGAAGCGGTCAGCACCTCGCCCAGCAGCTCGGCAAACTTCGCAGCGTGCTCCGCCTCTTCATAGGCCGCCTTCTCCCAGTACAGGCCGATCTCCGGATAGCCCTCGCGGTGCGCGACACGCGCCATCGCCAGATACATGCCGACCTCGGAGCACTCGCCCTCGAAGTTCTCACGCAGGCCCTTCTTGATCTCTTCCGGCACATCCTTCGCCACGCCGACGACGTGCTCAGCAGCCCAAGTCTTCTCGCCCTTCATCTCGGTGAACTTCTCGCCCGGCACCTTGCACAGCGGGCACTTCTCAGGCGGGGTGTCGCCCTCATGCACATAGCCACAAACCGGACATACCCACTTCTTCATAATTTGTTTCCTCCTTTAATGATCTGTTTTGCAACAGCATATTCCTGTTTTTTTATTTTTCTTATTTCATTTTTTAGGCTCTCTGTCTTTCGACATGCTCATTATACGATATTCTTTCTCATTTGTCAACACTATTTTCGATTATTTTGAGAATTATTTTCATATTCCAAGCTGGATCTTATTGCCGAACACAAACAGCAGGATAATCAGCACACCCAGCACGATCAGCGCGATATCCAGCGTCTTGACCGGAATGTTCATCTTATCATACATATCTGTAATCCAGTTTGACGCGCGCTCTGGCTGTCCTGTTTCCTTGGCCTGCCCCTTTTCATCTTGAGGCGGCTGGAGCTGTCCCTCCAACTCCGGTTTCTTATCCTCCACGCTTCTTTCTCTCCTTGCTGTCATACTGCTATCATACCTGAACACTATGGCATCTGTAAGGCTGCACAGTGTCCAAATTGGGAAAAGACCTGCTGCGTTTCCGCAGCAGGTCTGAACGATTTACTTCTTCGTTCTGTACTTGCGCATATCCAGAATGCAGGCAAACAGGATGACCGCACCCTTGATGATGTACGTCACGTTGCCGGAGATGCCCAGGAACGTCATGCCGCTCATGATGAGCTGCATCATGAACACGCCGAGGATGACGCCGCTGATCTTACCGGTGCCGCCGACGAAGGAAACGCCGCCGATAACCGCCGCCGCAATGGCGTCAGACTCGTAGTTCAGGCCGAGGGTCGCGGTGGAAGAGCCCAGACGCGCCGCCTCAACGAAGCCGGTGTAGCCGTAGAGCGCACCGGCCAGCATGAACACGCCGATGATGGTCGCCAGCACGTTGACGCCGGAAACGCGCGCCGCCTCCTCGTTGGAGCCGACAGCAAACATATTCTTGCCGAAGGTGGTCTTGTTCCAGATTACCCACATCACGATCGTCAGGATGACCGCCAGCAGCACATACGTCATCACGGACGTGGTGCCAATCTTAAACAGCGGCCTGGTCACGAAGCTGGTGGTGTAGCTCGGATCAAGGGAGGAAACCTGCTTGGAGTTGGAGATCGTCAGGTAGGTGCCGTAGGTGATCATCTGGGTGGCCAGCGTCACGATGAACGGGTGCAGCTTGAACTTACCCATGCAGTAGCCGTTGATAAGGCCCACGCACGCACCAACCGCCATGACCAGCAGCAGGATGAGAATCAGCGGCTGCGGTCCAATGTCTGCCAGCACCTTGCCGTTCGCGCCGACCTTCTGCAGGAAGATGGCAGCGATGAACGCCGTCATGCCCGCCACGCGGCCACCGGAAAGGTCAGTACCAGCCAGAACGATACATCCCGCAACGCCCAGCGCCATCGGCAGGCGGGCAGCCGTCAGGGACAGGATGTTCACCAAAGACGGAACAGAGAAGAACGCAGGCTTCTGAATCTGGACGTACACCGCCAGAAGCAGAATGATGATGATCATCGCATGATCGAGCAGCCAGTTGACAACCGCGTGCTGCTTTTCCTTTGTAGACATCGCCTTAAAGGCATCCAGTTTCGCAGACATTGTATGTCGTCCTCCTTAAGCATATTTAGCAGCAAGCGTCATGATCTCTTCCTGCGTCGTGTTGTCGGCGTCCACCTCGCCCGCGAGCCTTCCGCCCGACATGACAAGGATTCGGTCGCAAACGCCCAGCAGCTCCGGCATCTCCGAGGAGACCATGATAACCGACTTTCCATTCTTGGACAGTCCCTGAATCAGTTCGTAAATCTCGTACTTCGCGCCCACGTCGATGCCGCGCGTCGGCTCATCCAGCAGCAGAATATCCGGGCTGGTCAGCAGCCAGCGGCCAAAGATAACCTTCTGCTGATTGCCGCCGGAGAGCGAAGCAATCTTCGTCTTTTGGCTCGGCGTCTTGATATGCATCGCCTGAATCATGCTGTCCGTAGCGCCTTGCATCTTCTTGTCGCTAAGGAACGGGCCGTTCATGTACTTTTTAAGGCTGGAGATCACCGTGTTCTCGCGGATGTTCAGGATGCCCAGAATACCCGTCGCGCGGCGTTCCTCCGTCAGCAGCGCAAAACCGTTCTTAATGGACTCACGCGGGTCTTTGTTCTTGACCAGCTTGCCGTCCTTGTAGATCTCGCCGGACTTGCGCGTTGCGTTGCCGAAGATGTTCTCCAGCAGCTCCGTGCGTCCAGAGCTGTCCAGACCCGCCACACCGAGGATCTCGCCCTTCTTGAGCGTGAAGGAGACATCCTTGAGGTGGGAATACATCGCGGTCAGGCCATCCACGCGGAGGATGTCATGATCGCTCTGCACGGGGGTCTTGGGCGGGAAGCGATTGGTCAGCGGGCGACCGACCATCAGGCGGATGATCTCGTCCATCGTCAGCTCTTTTGCCGGGCGCGTAGCCACCCACTGGCCGTCGCGCATGACCGTCACCTCATCCGAGATGCGCAGGATCTCTTCCATCTTGTGGGAGATGTAAACGATACCGCATCCGCGCTTCTTGAGCATATCGATGATCTCAAAGAGGTGCTCCACTTCCGTCTCCGTCAGCGAGGAGGTCGGTTCGTCAAAGACGATGACCTTGGAGTGGAACGAAACGGCCTTGGCAATCTCCACCATCTGGCGCTGGGAAACCGGCATCGTGCTCATGATCTGCTTAGGATTGACCTTGATGCCCAGCTCGTCAAACACCTTCAGGGTATCGTTATAGGACTGCCTGTCGGATACGAAGGGCAGCCCCTTCTTCACCTTCGGATAGCGTCCCAGCCAGAGGTTGTCCATCACGGTGCGCTTGAGCGCCTGATTCAGCTCCTGATGCACCATGGCCACGCCGTTGTCCAGCGCTTCCTTCGAGGATTTGAATTCGATTTCCTTGCCGTCCAGATAGATGTGGCCCGCGTCCTTGCTGTAAATGCCGAACAGGCATTTCATCAGCGTAGATTTACCCGCGCCATTCTCGCCCATCAGCGCATGAACGGTTCCTGCCTTCACCGTAAGCTGCGCGTTATCCAGCGCCTTTACGCCAGGAAAGCTCTTGCATATGCCTTCCATCCGCAGGAGTACATTTTGTCCTTCCATATCGAGGCTGCCCCTTCCTTTGGAGTATTCTGAGTCCGCCGTGCCTGTCTGACAAAAAAGACGGAGGGGCCTCTGGAGACCCCTCCGCACTGAGTCATCTCAGACAGTGCTGCGCATTACTCGCCGGTGTACACCGCGTAAGGAATCGTCACCATCCAGCCATCGATCACGTTGTAGTGCTCGTTCAGGCCTTCGAACTTATCCTTGCCCGCGATCAGGTTCGCCGTAATGGTGGCCACGGCATCCGCCATGCCCACGGCGTCCTGCTTGATGGTGCCAACCATGCGGCCGGCAGCGATGAGCTCCTTCGCAGCGTCGGTCGCGTCCACGCCGAACACCGGAATCACCTTGTCGCCCTCAACACCCGTGTTGTAGCCCACGTTGGTCAGCGCGTTGATCGCGCCCAGCGCCATGTCGTCGTTGTTGCAGATGACGAGCTCAACCATGTTCTTGTTCGCCTCGTTGTACTGCGCCAGAATGGTGCTCATGTACTCGAAGGAAGCGGTGTTGGACCAAGTGCCGTTCATGTCCACCAGGTACTTGGTGGTCGCGTTCGCATCGTAGTACTGGAGCGCCGGCTTGCCCGCGGCGGTCAGCACCGCATCAGCGTTCTCCACGCCGTACTTGGTGCGCAGGATGGCTTCCTGGTTCGCCTCGTCGCCCTTGAACATGACGTAGGAGATCACGCCGTCGCCGTTGAGATCCATCTCGTCATAGTGCTCGAGCACGTACTCGCCGATCATGGTGCCCTGCATCATGCCAGCCTCTTCAAACTTGGTGCCGATGAACACGGACTTGTCGTAGCTCTCGAAGAGCGCCTTCGCCTCCGCATCATCCGTGGAAACCGCACGGTTGAAGAAGACAGCCGGCACGCCCTGAGCGGCCACGGTGTTCATCAGGTTCTCGGCGGTGCCGATCGCGCCGGATTCCACCAGATTGATGACGATGGCGTTCGCGCCGGTCACCAGAGCGGTGTTGATGTCGTCAGTCTGGGTCTGCTGGTTCGCATTGGAGTCCTTGTCGGTCACATTGATGCCCTTTTCGGCAAAAGCAGCGTCCAGAGCGGTGCGCACGCTGGTAAGATACACGTCGCCGAACGTGTACCAGGAAACGACCGCTTCTTCAGCACTGGCCACGCCGCAGACCATCGTCAGGCACATCGCAAGGGCAAGCGCCATAGCAATAAGTTTCTTCATGGAGATCCACCTCTTTTTTTATTTCAACGGAGCGTACCCCGTTGATTGGCTAAAGGAACATCTGTTTTTCGTACATTTCATCATATCCGGGTATATTATAAACAGATTTTGCACATATGTCAACGCTTAATTTTGTCAAATCGGCAGATTTGCCCTACATTTAACTTTTGCTTGCAAACTCTCTCCCTTTCGTTCATAATGATAGAGCATACCATCACCCGCTGTGGCGTTTTGAGAAAAGAGGTTGTCTAATGAATCCTATGTTTTTGGCCGATGTGAAGCGCGACGATCGCTTTGAAGGCTTTGTCATTGTGCGCTCTGCCGAGCAGCGCGCCTCCTCCAACGGCAAGTTCTATCTGGATATGACCCTGGCTGATCGTTCCGGCTCCATCAATGCCAAGATGTGGGACGGCACCGTTCAGCCCCCCGTGGCCGGCAGCATTGCCAAGGTGCGCGCCACAGGCAACGAGTTCAATGGGCGTATGCAGCTTCGCGTGGAAAAGATCCGCGCCGCCGAAAAGCGTGATGAAGTGGATATGTCCGCCCTTGTGCCCTGCGCCCCCTATGATCCCCGGCAGATGCTGGATACCGTGGTGCGTGCAGCGGATCACATCGCGGATAAAGATCTTCGTCTCATCACCTGCGCCCTGCTGGATCGCGCAGGCGACAAGCTGCTCACCTTCCCCGCCGCCAAGCAGATGCACCATGCCGAGCGCAGCGGCCTTCTGCACCACATGACCACCATGCTGCGCGCTGCCGAAGCGCTCATGGGCGTCTATCCCCAGCTCAATGCCAGCCTGCTTGTCGCCGGCGTGATCGTCCACGATCTGGCGAAGATGGACGAGATGGACGCAGATGCGCTCGGCCTCGTCTCCGATTACAGCATCGACGGCAAGCTGCTGGGGCACATCGTCCGCGGCGTGGTCAATATCCAGACCGCCGCAGAAAAGACCGGTGCCAGCACCGCCAAGGCGCTGCTGCTTCAGCACATGGTGCTCTCCCATCACGGCATCCCGGAGTACGGCAGCCCGATGGCGCCCAAGTTCCCGGAAGCCGAGGTGCTGCACATGATCGACACGCTCGATGCGCGCCTGTATGAGATGGACGAGGCGCTCTCCCGCGCCATGCCCGGCGGCTTCTCCGAGAAAGTCTGGGGGCTGGATAACCGTCAGCTCTACCGCATCCCGGAGGATCAGCTCACCCGCTGATTGGGCGTCCTGCTGTTTTCATGCTAAAAACCTTATCCAGCGCGAAACCCCGTCAGGTAACGCTTCGCTCCCTGACGGCTTTGC
>JAXJLD010000038.1:0-2268 GCA_036297385.1 Christensenellales bacterium
ACCATACGCGCAGCTCGCCCCGCGTTCCCGCAGGCAGGCGCACCGTCAGCCGGTTGTTCTCGCCCAAGGCCGTCTCCATCGCCTGCCCGTCCACCTCCGCGCGGTAGCCGTCATAGCCGAATACAGGCAGCGTCAGCGCCGCATCCGTGTGCGCATCCACCTGCGCCGTCATGCGCGTGCCGTCCTTGTGGTAGTTCATCAGCTCCAGCTCGCCCGCACAGGCAGGGCTCTGGTCGCGCGTCGCGCCGAGATCACCGCCCGGCATCGTGTACTCCAGATAGCTGCCGGTAATCACGTCCGAATAGCTCTTGAAGCGGATGTACGGGTCGTCATAGCGCAGGCCAAAAGCCGGCGGCTGCTCATCCTGCACGGCATAGCCGCCCAGCCGGTCGTATGCGCCAAACACGCACAGCGCCAGCGTCAGCAGCGCCGCCAGCTCCCGCTGCGCATGGTCCTTCGCCAGACAGACCAGCCCATAGCCGCCTGCCAGCGCCAGAAAGACGTCGGCCAGCATCATCAGCCGCGACGGGAACTGCAAATAGTTGACCAGCCCGCGCGTCATCCGCTCTGCCGCCGCCCACGGAAAGAGGTTGGTCGTCATCAGCACAGCCGCCGCGCCTGCCGCAAGGCACCCCAGCGCCGTGCGCCGCTGCGCCCGCTCGCCGCGTCCCATCAGCGCCGCATAGCCCATCACCACCGCGCTCAGCAGCAGCGCACAGCCCACGCCCTTGTCCGCACCCTCGCGCGTGACAAACAGCTCCATCGGCTCCAGCGTATGCGCACTGCACGAGGTCATCAGCGTGCCTGCATCGCCTATCCCCTGTATGCTGTACGTCAGCATCGGTACGAGCAGAAACAGGTTCACCAGCACCGCCGCACCCGCCGCCTTCAAAAGCGCCGGAAAGCGCCCTTCGCGCATCATTCTGGGAAGGCTCAGCGCCACAGCCACCGCCGCCATCCCCGCACACAGCACGGTGGTCAGCATATGGCTCATGAATACCAGCGTTGCGCCCAGCGTCAGCGTGCGCCAGCGCTTCGCATCCCCCCAGATCACTTCCCACAGCCCCAGCACGAATACCGGGAGCATCGCCATCGCCGTGTATTCGCCCAGCGCATCCCGCACATACACGTCCATCAGCCGGTAGGCCGCCAGCGTGTAGAGGATCGACGCACAGGTGCCCGCCGTCCGGCTGCCCAGCATCCGCCTGCCGCAGACATACATCGCCGCCGCCGCAATCGCATTCATCGCCACGATGTATACGCGCACCGCGCACTGCACCGATGCGCCCGTACACATCATCAGCGCCGGAGCATACAGGAACAGATCGGGATAGAAGATTGAAACCGCCGAGCCGTAGCCGTTGTAGCCATAGCCACCCATGCGCACCGGAATCTGCCCGTTGCCCAGCGCGTCCGCCACATTGTATAGCCGCATCTGATGGAACAGCGTGTCGTGACCGCCATAGAGGTTCGCCCGCAGCGCCGGAATCGACGCTACCAGCACCGCCGCGCCCATCAGCAGCAGGCGTGCCAGCGTCTCCCGCCGCCCCTGCTGTACCAGCACATAGACCGCAAAGCCCAGCGCAATCAGCAGCGTCAGCATCCATGCGCCGTCCGTCACATCCTGCATCGCCAGATCAAAGCCGTGAATCTGCACATAGGTGCCGTCCCGGAAGTCGATCTGCAATTCCAGATCACGCGCGTCCTCCTTCAGCTCAAACCAGAGCGTGTTCTCCCAGCTCTGCGCGGGCAGCGTCAGCTCCTGCGGCTCCACCGCCGCTCCGTTGCCCGTCACGATGCGCAGCGCATTGTCCCCGTCGGAGGCAATCGTCAGGCGCACCTTGTACCGCCCTGCGGGCAGCGTGAAGCCCGGCCCGCCATTGAGCACGCCGTAGGCGTCGCCGCCCGAAAGCGCATAGCTCTTGTTGCCGCCCCGGTAAAAGTGCAGCCCGTCCATATGCAGGTCATGCAGCACCAGCTCGCCGCGCCCCATGCCCAGCACCCAGATCAGGCCGACGAGCAGCGCACACAGCAGCCCCGCTGCCAGCACGCGCTTCCTCTTCTCCGCGTTCATCGCGCTCTCCTCCGTCCCCTTCCGCACAACAGCACACAGCCCAGCGCCGCCGCCAGCGACACGGCCTCCGCCGCCCGCCAGATCGCCTTTCCGGCAAACCATACGCGCAGCTCGCCCCGCGTTCCCGCAGGCAGGCGCACCGTCAGCCGGTTGTTCTCGCCCAAGGCCGTCTCCATCGCCTGCCCGTCCACCTC
>JAXJLD010000039.1:0-4412 GCA_036297385.1 Christensenellales bacterium
CCCAAACCCCTTCTTCGCTTCGCGCGTATAGAGCGTTTGGGTCAGCATCTATGCCCTAATCAACGGAATCACACAGCATGAAGAGAAGCCTTCCCCTTACATGACATAAGGGGAAGGTCTTTTGTATTATCCAAGCTCACGCAGGGTCAGTGCGCAGAGCAGATCGTGCGGAAATGCGGAAAGCGTGCGCATGGCGAGCGCCGAGAAGGCGCCTTCCCGCCGCAGAAGCAGCGTCAGGCACGCCAGCACGAACCGGCGATCCGGCTGCGGCGGCGCAAACAGCACGCCGATGCGCCCGCCCAGCAGGGAGCCGATCTTCTGCTGCGCTTCCTCTAGCGGCAGGCGATTAAAGATGGCCTCGCGGAAAGCGTCGAAGGTATACACCTTGGCGGGGTCTACGCCCAGCGTTTCGGCGCACAGCTCGCAGGCACGCAGGAAGTAGTCAATGGCATCTGCGCCGGGGCGCAGGCTTTCTTCCAGCAGACCAAAGAGGGGCGCACTGTTGTGTCCGGCCAGGCCGGCCTCGCAGACGGAGAGCCGGTAAACAAAGTCGTCTGCGCGGGCGGCCAGCCGCTGCGCGTCGATGCAGTCAAAGCTGTACCGTGTGCCGCGCAGCATACCAAAGGCACGCAGGGTATCGTTGTAGCCCAGCACCATGTTGCGCTTGGCGCGATCGGCATCAAACGTCAGCAGCCCGCCCAGCGAGTGCGCGGCGCGGATGTAGGTCACGTTGGGGCGGCGCTCATACTGGTCGTGCGTGCGGTGACGGCCGATATCCACGGCGATGACGTGCCGCGCACCTTGGCGCAGCGCCATCTCCACGGGCACGTTGTCGCTGAAGCCGCCGTCCATATACCGGTCGCCCGCAATGCTGCGCATCGGCATCACCGGGAAGCAGGCACAGGAGGCCATCAGGTAGTCGGCGACGGTGCCGGGCGGCATATCCTCGATGCGCTTTTCCACCGCAGCAAGCGAGGGAAAGCGCGTGGTGACCAAGCCGAAGCGGACGCGGCTTTCGCGCAACGCAGGCTCGTTCACATAGCGCTTAATCAGCTCGAACAGCGGCGCGGGGTCTATGCCCTTTTTGTGCGCGTTGCGGGTGATGAAGTCCAGCAGCTTATCGGGGCGCACAAAGACGGCCTCGGCCTCCTCGGCCAGCGCGACGCTCTCCGGCGTCACCACGTCGTCGATGCGGATGTTCTCCCATAGCGTGCGCACAGCGGCCACGTCGCCCAGCGCGTACATGGCCGCGTTGAGCGAGCCGATGGACGTGCCGTAGACGCTGCCAGCGCGGATGCCCAGATGGTCGAGTGCTTCAATCACGCCCACCTCATAGGAGCCCTTCGCGCCGCCGCCGCCCAAAACCAGCGCGGTTTGGGAGGGAATGTAGCGCTGCATCATGTGCGCTCCTCGATCTGGGCGAGGGCGGCGAGCATTTCGGCGGTCTTTTCTACGCCCAACAGCGCGGAGTTGACGCTGATATCGTAATTCTGCGCTTTGCCCCACTTCATGTCGGTGTAGCGGAAGTAGTGGTTGCCGCGCTCCTTGTCCGAGCGGTTGATTTCCTTCATGGCGGCGGCTTCGTCGAGCTGATGCAGCGCCATGATGCGCTGCACGCGCGCCTCCATCGGGGCATGGATGAACACATTGATCGTGTTCTCGCGTCCTTCCAGAATGTAGTCCGCGCAGCGGCCGACGATGACGGCACTCTCACGGGCGGCGATATCGCGGATGACCTGCGCTTGTGCGATGAAGATGTTCTCCGAAAGCGGCAGATACTGCTGAGCAAAGAAGCCATTTTGATAGCTGGCGGAGGCGGCAAAATTGTGCATCAGGCCGCCGCGCACGCGCTGTTCGTTGTTGGCGATGAACTCGTCGGACAGGCCGCTTTTCTTTGCGGCAAGCGTGATAATCTCTTTGTCATAAAAGGAGATGCCCAGACGCTTGGCCAGCGCCTGACCGATTTGGCGGCCGCCGCTGCCGTATTCGCGGCCAATGGTGATGATGAGCGGATTTTTCATGGAAACGCCCTCCTTTTGCGGAGCGTCCTGAACAAGACGCTCCTTTGTTGATTTCATTATAACACATCTGTGCGCTGGCGGTGAAACTGTTTTTTCAAATATGGGCGTCGCAAACATGAAATGCGCGGGCAGCAGTTTGTCTTTTGCGGCGCATTATGCTACAATACGGCATAAGAAAAGAATCGTTCCGGAGGAAAGAAAACCATGACCATCCGTTTGTACAATCAGGACTCTGAGCTGCTTGCATTCACCGCCACGGTGACGGGCTGCGAGGAAAAGAAGGGGCAGTATATCGTTACGCTTGACCAGACGGCGTTTTTTCCAGAGGGCGGCGGACAGGGAGCCGATCATGGAACGCTGGGCGAGGCCCATGTGCTGGACTGCCACGAGGTGGGCGGCGAGGTGGAGCACACCGTGGATCGTCCGCTGACGGTCGGCGGAACGGTCGAAGGGCGCGTGGATGCTGTGCGCAGGCTGGATATGATGCAGCAGCACAGCGGCGAACACATCTTTTCGGGGCTGGTGTGCAGCCTGTTCGGCTATGACAACGTGGGCTTTCATATCGGCTCGGAGACCGTGACCATGGACTTCAACGGCCCGCTGACGGATGAGGATGTGCGCCGCGTGGAGGCGATGGCCAACGCTGTCGTCTGGCAGAATGTGCCGGTGGAGACGCTGTTGCCCACGGACGAGGAGCGCGAGCAGATGCACTACCGCAGCAAGAAGGCACTCAGCGGTGAGGTGCGCATCGTGCGGATTCCCGGTGCGGACATCTGCGCCTGCTGCGGCACGCACGTCAAGCAGACCGGTGTGATCGGTCAGATCAAGGTGCTGGGCTGCCAGAAGTACAAGGGTGGCGTGCGTGTGTCCATTCTCTGCGGACGGCGTGCGCTGGAGGAGGAGAACGTGCTGCTGGAGCAGGTGAAGGCGGCAGGCGCGGCGCTCTCCTGCAAGCAGCATGAGGTGGCGCAGGCGGTAGCACATATACTGGAGGAGCGCGACAGGCTTCGCTTCCGTACCGAGCAGCTCGGTATGCAGATTTTTGAGATGATGGCGGAACAGGAAGCAGGGAAGGATGTGCGCATGGTCGTGTGCGATGCGCTCCCCGCGAGCGCGGTGCGCAAGGCGGCAGGCCGATTGGGGCAGGGCGCAAGGCTGGGGCTGGTGCTTGTGCCGCGCGAGGAGGGCTATACCTTTGCGCTCTCCTCGGATACGGAGGATGTGCGCCCGGCGACCAAGGCGCTGTGCGCGGTCTTTGGCGGCAAGGGCGGCGGCCCGAAGGATATGACGCAGGGTGTGCTGGCCGGCGGCACGGCGGAGGAGATCCGGGAGCGCTTCTGGACGCTGTAACCCAGCGCATGGCTTTTTCATGCGGAAACAGGCAGGCGGAACGTCGGAAATCGCAAGGAGAAACGCGCTCCGCTGGGGCCAGAGGGACTGGGGGGAGTTTCGATTCTCCCCCCAAGCCCCTTCTTAACGCCCCTTCCCCCCTACAAACGATCAGGGCTGCGGCCCTGAACCCATGGGGGGTGGCCGAGGGGTGGGCAGAAAGCCGAAAATTGCAGGATAAAGCATTGCCTGACGGGGCTTAACACAGAGCTATTTTCAATTTGATGCCATTTACATTCTAAACTCTTTATTCAGCGCGAAGCGAAGAAGGGGTTTGGGGATGAAATCCTCAAGCGGGTTCTGGGGCGGCAGGAAGTGCTTGTGCATCTTTCCGCAGACGGATATAATGAAGGCATATTTTTGAACGGGGGGTATACCGATATGCAAAGACCCATGCGGCAGAAGGCGCGGCAGGTAACCGACCGGGCGCTGATCTGCGCCATGCTCGATGAGATGGACACGATGTTTCTGGGGATACATGACGAGCCTGCGCCCTATGTGGTGCCGCTCAACTTTGGCTATGCGTTGGAAGAGGATACGCTGGTCTTTTACTTCCATTGCGCACAGGCGGGGCAGAAGCTGGAGCTGCTGGCGAAGAATCTCCATGTCAGCGTGACGGCGGCGCGATTCATCTCCTATGCGGAAGCGCCGGTGAAGGGGCATCTGCACGACTACCGCAGCGTGATGGCGCGGGGCGTGGCGCGGCAGATTGATCCTGAGCAGGAGGAGGCGGCGTTTGATCGGGCGTATCGGCTGCTGCTGGCGCACAACCACAGAACACCGCTGCCGGATGACCCGCAGGTGCTTGCGCACGTGCAGCTCTGGAGAATTGTGTGCCGGATGGAGGATGTGACAGCCAAGGCAGAGATCACGCCTAAAGCGAAGGATGAAGTGCCGTTTGCGCCGAAGATGCAGCGGGATGCGACTTTCTGATTCAAGCGCGATATAAGTGCGAAGCGAAGAAGGGGTGAAATCCCCAAGCGGGTTTTAGGGAGACAGCCC
>JAXJLD010000040.1:0-8448 GCA_036297385.1 Christensenellales bacterium
ACCATACGCGCAGCTCGCCCCGCGTTCCCGCAGGCAGGCGCACCGTCAGCCGGTTGTTCTCGCCCAAGGCCGTCTCCATCGCCTGCCCGTCCACCTCCGCGCGGTAGCCGTCATAGCCGAACACCGGCAGCGTCAGCGCCGCATCCGTGTGCGCGTCCACCTGCGCCGTCATGCGCGTGCTGTCCTTGTGGTAGTCCGTCAGCTCCAGCTCGCCCTCCGTCAGCAGCGTCCGTGCCAGCGTCGGCGCGGTCTGCGTTCCGGGAATGGTGTACTCCGTGTACGTCAGATTCGGGCTGACTGTCTCGCCAAAGGCGATGTACTCCGGGTTGCGCGTCTCGTCCGTCAGCGTGGGCAGCGCACAGACAGCCCCCAGCGCCAGCGCCGCCAGCGCCATCTGCTGCCCGTGTCCAAACCGCGCCCAGCCGTATCCGCCCGCCAGCGCCAGCAGCGCCGCCGTCATCATCAGAAAGCGCCACGGGAATTGCAGGTAATCCGAAAGCCCCCGCGTCAGCACGCGCACATATCCCCACGGGAACAGCGTGGTCGCCATCAGGGCGAACACCGCACCCGCCGCCGTCAGCAGCACGGCCAGCCGATCGGCCCGCTCCCGCTTCTCCGCCGTCGCGGCGCGGTAGAGCGCCAGCCCCGCGCCCAGCAGCAGCGGCAGGCCGATTTCCAGCGCAAAGGTCGAAAGCGTCGTGTCCTTGGGATCGAGGCTCAGCTCGCCCGCGCCCAGCAGGAAGAGCTGTGCCGGAGCCAGCGCAAAGTACGCCGGGTCTTTAGCCAGCTCCTGTGCGCCGATGCCCTGTGCGCTGTACATCAGCAGCGGCACAAGCTGGAACGCACACAGCGCACCCGCCAGCCCCGCCGCCTTGAGCAGCGCTGTCAGCCTGCGCTCACGCACGATGCGCATGATAAACAGCGCACACACGCCCACCGCCGTCAAAGCACAGATGACCGTAGAAAGCATATGGGAGAGGAAGATGCCCGCCGCGCTGAGCGCCAGCACCATCCAGCGCCGCCTGTCGCCCAGCACCACCTCGTACAGCCCCAGCAGAAACAGCGGCAGAAGCACCATCGCCGTCATCTCGCCAAAGGCATAGCGCGTGAACACGTCGGAAATCCGGTAAATCGACAGCGTGTAGAGGATCGACGCGCAGACCGCTGCCCACTCGTCGCGCAGCATCCGCTTCGCTGCCGCATACATCGTCCACGCAGAGACCGCGTTCACCGCGATAAAGAACAGGTTCACCGCATACTGCAAGCTCGCCCCCATGTTCATCAACAGCGCCGGGCCATAGAGGAACGCATCCGGGTAAAACACCGACGTAATCGCGCCGTACCCATTGTAGGAGAAGCCGCCGATGCGCACCGGGAACTGCCCGCCGCGCAGGCCGTCCGCCAGATTGCACAGCCGCACCAGATGGAACGTCGTGTCATGGCCGATGCAGATGGTATCCTTGAACGCCGGGCCGCTGGCGATCAGCACCGCCATGCCGATGAGGATCAGCCGTCCCCGCCGCTCCGCCGGCAGCCAGCCGCGGCGCAGCGCCATCCATACTGCGCACGCCGCCAACACCAGAATGACCAGCGTAAACGCATGATCCCGGTACATCGGGCTGTACAGGCGCATATCCTGCACGTCGATGCGCGTGCCGCCCTCAAACATCACCCGGATGGAAAGCCCCTGCGCCGCCGTGTCCAGCGTAAAGACCGCCTCGCCCGCCGTCTCCCCCGCGTGCAGCAGGATATCGCCCGGCACGGCCTGCGCGCCGTTCTCCGTCTCGATGCGCAGCCGGTTCTCCCCGTCGCCTTCAATCCGCCACTTCAGGCGGTAGGTGCCTGCGGGCAGGTTCAGCCCCGGCCCGTCGTTCATCGCCCCGTAGCCCTCGCCTGCCTGCGCCTCCCGCGTCAGCCCGCCCTCAAAGCGCATCAGCCCATAGGGCATATCCGCCCATACCTTCTGCCTGTCCAGCACGCCGGTTGCAAGCACCAGCGCGATCAGCAGCAGCGCCGCCAGCCACAACAGCGCGATGGACACGCCCTTTTTCTTCATGCTTCCGTCCTCCCCATACAAAAACGCGCCCCGCACGGCTTTGGGTGCAGGGCGTCTGACAGGCGGCTCGCTGCCGCCTTAAACACCTTTTGGGCCGTCCTTTGCATAGCATCCGCTCAGGTACAGCTATATTCTGTTATTATAAGCAGTTCCCTCCGGCGTGTCAAGGCTTCGCACGCTCAGCCGCCCAGCAGGCGGCTCATCATCTCCACAGCCTGCGCCTCGTCCTCGCCGTTGGCGATGATGGTCACCGTCATGCCGTCCTGCAGCTTGAGCGAAACCAGACCCATCAGGGATTTGGCATTGACCGTCATATCACCCCCGCGCAGAAGCACCTGCGCGTGAAAGGCCGACATCTTTGTTGCCGCCTCGGCGGCTCTTCTCGCCGTCGGAATCCCGTTCAGCCTGACCTGCATCGTCCGTTCCATGCAATCCCTTCCTTTCAATCGTCTCGTTCGTCTCGCTTGCCTGTTCGCCGTCCGTCACGCGCGGCACGGTGTCTCCTCGCTCTCCAGCGCCTTGGCCATGCTCTCCAGCCTGCGCAGCCTGTGGTTCACGCCGCTCTTACCCACCGGCGGATCGCACATCCGTCCCAGCTCCTCCAGCGAAACCTCAGGATTCGCCAGCCGAAGTCTCGCCGTCTGCAAGAGCGCTGGGGGAAGGCTGTTCTCGCCCACGGCGTGCAGCAGGCGCTCAATTGCCTGTGTCTGGCGCGAGGCCGCAGCCACCGCGCGCTCCATGTTCGCGCTGTCGCAGTTGGTCGCGCGGTTTGCGTTGTTGCGCAGCTCCTTGCGGATGAACGCATCTTCCATCGCAAAGCGGGCATTCTGCGCACCGATAATGCTCAGCATATCGGTGATTTCGTTCTGCCCTTTGAGGTATACCAGCGTCATCTGGCGCCGCGTCGTCTGCTTGGCCTCCAGATCAAACCGCGCAATCAGCCGCTGGAGCGCCGCCGCAAACGCCTCGTCCCCCAGCACAAACTCCAGATGATACTCCTTCTGCGGATCGGTCACCGATCCGCAGGCCAGAAACACGCCTCGCAGGAACGCCATCCGGCAGCACTTGCGCACCGTAATCTCGCGCGGCACGCCGCGCCGCTGTGCCACCGCAATGCCGCAGCCCTCCAGCACGAAGGACGCTTCATCGCCGCTGATCTCAATGCGGTGCGCACTGCGCCCGCCCAGCCTCGCACGCTGCAAGGTGATCAACTGCGGCTGCACGTCAAATACCTCGCGCAGCAGACGAAATGCGCGGCGTGCAACCGCCGCGTTCTCCGTCTCAATCGACAGGCGCTTCTGTCCGCCGCCGCGGTAGATCACCGAGCCCGCCGCCGATACGATGCCGCTCAGCTCGGCCAGCAGGCAGCACACGCTCTCCGGCTCCAGCCTGCACAGCTCCTCCTTGGTATCCGATGAATAGGACATGGGTTCTCCTCTTCTCAGTCGTCCCTGTCGCGGCTGGATGCCAGCAGCACCAGACGCAGAAGCTGCAAGAGCGCCTGCAAGGCCGCTGCCGCATACGTCAGCGCTGCCGCAGAAAGCATGGCCTTCACGCCCTTCACCTCATCGTCGGGCAGGTAGCCGGAGGCCAGCACCGTCACCGCTCGCCGGCTGGCGTTAAACTCCACCGGCAGCGTCACCAGATAAAACAGCACAGAGAACGAAAACGCCATGATGCCAATCTTCGTCAGCGGCTCCCAGCTCATCAGCAGGCCCAGCATGAACAGCGGCAGCGCCATGCTGCTTCCGATGTTCGCCACCGGCACGAGGTTCGCGCGGATGCGCATGGGCTTGTAGTCCTGCGCGTCCTGAATCGCGTGCCCCGCTTCGTGCGCTGCCACGCCCAGCGCCGCAATGGAATGGGCATGGTATACCTCGTCGGACAGGCGCAGCACGCCGTTCTCCGGATCGTAGTGATCCGTCAGGCTGCCGCCCACGCGCTCGATGCGCACATCGCTGCATCCGTTGCTGTCCAGAATCGCACGCGCGATCTCCGCGCCGGTCATGCCGATGCGCGAAGGCACCTGCTTCCAATGATGATACGTCGAGGATACCTTGAACTGTGCGTACAGCACCAGCAGAATACCGGGAATCAAAAGAAGATACGTCGGGTCATAATAATAAAACATCGTCAACCTCCCATTCAGCGGTTTCAATCCTATGCTTAGGATACCCGATTTATCGGCTTCCCGCAAGGGGAAATGCACGAAAACCCCCATTCTCCGCTCCATTTATTCAGGGCATACAAAAAGCGGACGGCTCGCGCCGCCCGCTCTGTTATGCCTGTATGCTGTTCGCCTTGGCTCAGGACACAATGCCGTTGAGCACGAAGCCCGCATCCGCATCAATGGTAATGACCATGCCGCTCTTGAGCATATGCACCGCCAGCCCCGTGCGGTCCATGAACAGCGGAATGCCCAGCGCCTGGCAGGTCACGCAGGCATGGCAGTTCTCGTCCATGCTCTCCACAACGACAGCCGATGCCTTGCGCATATAGGGCAGCATCTCACGGTCAGTCATCTTGGTCACGATGACATCGCCCTCTTTGAAGTCGCTCTCCAGATCAGCCAGCGTGGTCACGCTGCACACATGGCCGCTGACCTTGCCCTCGCCCACGCCCACGCCGCGCAGCAGCACGTTGCCCACGATGTGCGCCTTGATGAGGTTGGTCGTGCCGGACACGCCCGCCGGCACACCCGCCACCACGATGACCACGTCGCCGGTCTTGACCAGGCCCGCGCTGTGCGCCACCTCAACCGCCGCCTCGATCATCCGGTCGGAGTTCTCCTGCACCTGCATATGCGCCGGAATCACGCCGCGGGTCAGACCGAGCTGATGATACGCGTGCTCGCTCGGAGTCGGCGCGATGATCGGACAGTCCGGATGGAAACGCGCCACCATGCGGGCGGTGGAGCCGGAATTGCTGGGCGTGATGATCGCCGAAGCATTGAGCTGCTCCGCCATCTGGCAGCAGGCGAAAGACACCGCGTTAGCCACGGTATGCGCCGTCGCATCGCGGATCGTCTCCTGATTGACAGTCTTGTAGTCCTTATTCTTCTGCGCCTCGATGAACGTGGCGATGCGCACCATCGTGCGCACGGCCTCCAGCGGATACTTGCCCGCCGCCGTCTCGCCGGAGAGCATGATCGCGTCCGTGCCGTCGATGATGGCGTTGGCCACGTCGCTGGCCTCGGCGCGGGTCGGGCGCGGGTTGCGGATCATGGAGTCGAGCATCTGCGTCGCGGTGATGACCGGCTTGCCCGCCACATTGCAGCGCTTGATGAACGTCTTTTGCAGCACCGGCACCTCTTCCATGTCCACTTCCACGCCCAGATCGCCGCGCGCCACCATGATGCCGTCGGAAACCTTGAGGATGTCGTCAAAGTTGTCCACGCCCATGCGGTTCTCAATCTTGGAGTAGATCTTCACATGGCTGCCGTTGTTGTCGTCGCACAGCTTGCGGATGGTCAGCACGTCGCTGGGGCGGCACACGAAGGAGGCCGCGATCATGTCAATGCCCTGCTCAATGCCGAACAGGATGTCCGCGCGGTCCTTCTCGCCGATGGACGGCATCTGCAAATCGACGTTCGGCACAGAGATGCCCTTGCGGCCGCCGAGCGTGCCGCCGTCGATGACGCAGCAGACGATATCCGTACCCTTCTCCACGCGCACCACGTTGAGCGCCAGCAGGCCGTCATCAATCAGCACGCGGGTGCCGGGCTTCACCAGTTCCACCATCTTGGGGTAGGTGATGGAAACCTCGTGCTCGTTGCCTTCCACCTCGCGGCTGGTCAGGATGAACTCCTGACCGGCCTCCAGCTCCACCTTGCCCGCAGCCAGCGTCTTGGTGCGCACTTCCGGGCCCTTGGTGTCCAGCAGGATGCCCACCGGGATGCCCTTCTCTTCGCGCAGGCGCTTGATGCGCTGAATGCGCTCACCCTGCTCCTCGTAGGTGCCGTGAGACATATTCAGGCGGCATACGTTCATGCCCTCGTCCATCAGCCGGCTGATCATCTCTTCGTTGTCGCTCGCCGGTCCCAGCGTACAGACGATTTTGGTCTTTCTAATCATAGGGGATGTTCCTCCTCATTCTTCATATCTATCGTATTCCGCCCCGCCTGTGCGGAAGCGGCAAACGGTCTTGGTTTTGCGTGCCATCCGGCCCGCATTCATTTCATGCATCCGGTCATCCATCCGGTCATGCATCCAACGCTCGCACGCCCGTTCCGTCAAAAGCCGGCACAAACGCCTCGCTGGCAGAATCCAGCTCCTGCCGGTATCCTTCCAGCCCAATGGCCTCCATGTGCGCCAGCACCCGAGCGTATTCCTTCTTTTTCAGCCTGCGGTTCAGCCCCGGCATATGCAGCGCCTCCCCAAAGGGAACATACTGCCCCATCAGCGAAACCGCCGCACCGGGAAACGCGTCGGCGATCCGGCTGAGGATCTTCATGCTGTCGCCGGTCAGTCCCGGCAGCACCAGATGCCGGATCTGCGTGCCGCGCAGCATCATGCCCTGCTCGTCATAGACGGCAGGCCCCGTCTGGCGCAGCATTTCGGCAATCGCCGCCTGTGCCACATCGGGATAATCTGCCGCACCGGAGAGCAGCTTCGCCATCTGCGGGTCGATGTACTTGAAATCCGGCAGATAGATGTCCACATATCCTTCCAGCCTCCGCAGCGTCTCCAGCGTTTCATAGCCGCTGGAGTTGTAGACCACGGGGATACGCGGCCTGCTGATTTGAAGCGCCCGGATCACCTGCGGAACGAACTGCGCCGCCGTCACCAGATTGAGGTTGTGCGCACCCTGCGCTTCCAGCTCGCTGAATATCTCGGCCAGCCGCTCCACGCTGACGTACTCGCCCGCGCCGCCGTGGCTGATCGCCTCATTCTGGCAGAAGATGCAGCGCAGCCCGCAGCCGGAAAAGAACACCGCGCCGCTTCCTCGCGTGCCGCTGATGCACGGCTCCTCCCACATATGCAGCCCCGCGCGCGCAATTTTGGGCAGCTCGCCCACGCCACATACGCCGCGCCCCGCCGTCGGTGTGCGCTCTGCGCCGCAGCGCCTTGGACAAAGCGTACAGATCATAGGTCGATGAACTCCTGAAAGCGCGGCAGGATGCCCACGCCATCCGGGAAGTGCGCCGCAAACTGGGGAATCGCGTGGCTGGGGAACGAGTTGCCCTCGATAAACACCGGCCCATTCTCCGTAATCGCCACATCCCACGCCACAAAGCGCACCTGCGGCACCACGTGCATCGCATTCAGGCACATCTGCTTCGCTTCCTCCCAGTAGGGGATCACCGTGCCGGGGATGCGCTTGCCGGTCATCGGATGATACTCGTAGGTCTCACCCGCCTTGTTTGCGCCCACGCCGGCAATCACGCCGGTCTCGATATCCACCGGAGCAGCCATGCCGCCGCAGTCCACGTTGTCCATCACCTTGCCATTGCCGATGCGGATGTAGGCGTAGACAATGCCTTCCTTCTTATCGCCCAGCAGCGTCGCCACGCGGATGGTATTCACCGATGTCGGACAAAGCGCCGCCACATCCGGGTGCTGGATGACCTTGTCCTCGACAATGCCAATGCCCGCCTCCTTCAGCCGCGCATACAGCGCCTTGGGATCGCCATACTCCTCCGGCGTACACTTGAGTATGCCCTGTCCGCTCGATCCGTCAATGGGCTTGCAGATGATATCCCCGCGCCCCTCGAGGAAATGCGCGAATTCCTCCTCCGTCGCCTCCTGCAAGTTCAGCCAGCCTCGGTTCACCTGCGCGGCAAACAGCTCGTTGAACTCCGTCTTGTTGTCAAAGAAGTGCCAGAACTTCTTATCGTTCATCCTCGCCACGATGTTGTTGGAAATGCCGCGGGTGATCTGCGTCGCGCGCTGCGCATCCGTCAGGCGGTACATCTCCGCAATCTTGTAGTCGATATACCCCGCATTGTAGCGCACCGCACACTTGACCATGTCCGTCAGCAGCCACACGCGGCCCTTGCCGGTCTTTTCATGCAGCATATTGGCGGTCTTGATCATCGCGCCGTAGTCCATCTTCATGGCGCGCTTCACCATATAGGAAAGCCTGCCCATATCGCTCAGCCTCGATTCTGTCTCATGATTCAACGTCTCTGTTTAGTATCCATCAAATCCCGATGCGCATACCTTCGGGATTGTACGCTTTTATTGTATTCGATTTTCCTCGATTTGGCAAGACTTTGCCCCCTGCAGAAGGTCTCAAGGTTATGGGGCAAAAATTCTCCCTTCATCACAAAATTAGGGATTTTGTGATCCATACAGCGCTTCATTTCAGGTTGCTTCATACACCGTAAAGCGAAGAAGGGACTGGAGCCTGCCGCGCCCTGTGGGCGAAACAGGCAGGCGCAACGTCGGAAA
>JAXJLD010000041.1:0-24311 GCA_036297385.1 Christensenellales bacterium
GATTTTATCCCCAAGCCCCTTCTCTGCTTCGTGCTGAATAAAGTATTTCTTTTAAAAAGTACCAAACCACCATCCAACAAAAAGCCCCCCGCCGCAGCGGGGGAAAAGGGGGGTATCACTTGACCGCGCCGGCAACGGCGTTGGTGAAGCTCTTTTGCAGCAGGAAGAACACGATGATCGTCGGCAGCGAGCAGAGGGTAACGCCCGCCATGACCACGCCGTAGTCGATCACGTAGCCAGACATCAGGTTGGAAACGAGCATCGGCATGGTGGTCGAGTTCGGGGTCTGCATGATGACCTTCGGCCAGAGATAGGCGTTCCACGCACTCATGAATGTGATGGTCGCAGCGGAAGCGTAGGTCGGCTTCATCATCGGTACGAACATCTTGATGAAGATCTGGAACTCGTTCAGGCCGTCGATGCGTGCCGCTTCAATGGTATCACGCGGGAAGTTGCGTGCGCTGTTGCGGAAGTACATGATGAGGAACGGTGTCGCCAGACTCGGCAGGAAGAAGCCGACCCAAGAATTGAGCAGGTGCGCCTTGGAGAACATCTGGAACAGCGGAACCAGAACCGCCACAAACGGCACCATCATCGCCAGCATGATGATGGACATCACGCCGTCCTTGAACTTGTCGTGGTAGATTTCAAAGCCATAGCCTGCGATGGAGGAAACCGTCAACGACAGTACCACTTGAAGCACGGTGGTTGCGATGGAGTTTTTCATTGCCAACAGCACATTCTGCTGGGCAAAGAGGTTGCGCAGGTTTTCCATCAGGTGCGTGCTGGGCAGCATACGTCCGCCCAAAATCTGCTGCGTGTTATTGAACGCAGAGATGATGGCCCAGTACAGCGGGAAGATGGAGATCAGCGACACGATAATCAGAAATGCATACATGAAAAACCGTGTCACGTGCTTGGTAAAGGCGCCTTCTCTCATCGCTTGTCACCTACTTTCATCTGGATGGCGGAAAGCACGGCGACCATGATGAGGATGACAAAGGACATCGCGGCCGCGTAGCCAAAGTTCGGATTCTTGAGGAACATCGTATTGTAGATGTAGTGCGACATGGTGATGGTCATGTTTGCCGGGCCGCCGCGCGTCAGGTTGACGGATTCGTCAAAGAGCTGCAGCGTGCCGTTGATGGACATGATCGCCGTCACCAGAATGATGGGGCGCAGCAGCGGGATGGTGATCTTGGTGAGCTGCTGGAACTGGTTCGCGCCGTCGATGCGCGCTGCTTCGTAGATCGCGTAATCAATGGACTGCATGCCGGACAGATAGAACACCATGTTGTAGCCCGTCCAGCGCCAGATCAGGCCGAGAATGATGACCATCTTGGCATAGAAAGGATCGTTGAGCCAGTTGATCGGCTCGGAGAGCACGCCGAGGTTCATCAGCAGTGCATTCACCATGCCGTCATAGGTAAACAGCGTGCGGAAGATCATGGAATAGGCGACCAGACCCGTTGCACACGGCAGGAAGATGCAGGTGCGGAACAGGCCGCGGAACTTGAGGTCCCTGTTGTTGAGCAGGGTGGCGAAGATGACCGCCAGCGCCAGCATGATCGGCACCTGAATAATCAGGTAGGTGAAGGTGTTGGCAACAGACTGGACGAACACCTTGTCGCTGAGCATACGCTGATAGTTGCGCCACAGCGGGTCAGCGTATTGCAGGGCCGTGGGCAGGCCTCTCTTGAAGGAGGTCAGCAGCGCCTGAAACATCGGCCAGAAGCTGAACAGGAAGATCAGGAGGGCCGCAGGCGCCAGAAAGATCCAGCCGGCCATGCTTTGCTTGCGCTCCATGGTCCAGAAGCGTTTCTTGGGTGCAGGGGAAGCGTTGGTCATGGGGCATCCACCTCTCTCTTTCATGATTGCTGCCTTGGCGAAATAGAGCAATGGGGGACTCATATGCCCTATTTCGCCAAGGGACAGCAGCCGCCCCGGAGGGCCGGAGCGGCTGCTGCAAGGGGGACAATGAACGGTGAACCGAAATGGGGATCAGAAGCCCATGGTGAAGTTCACGGTATCCTCGGCGTTGACCAGCTCGGACTGGAGATCGCCGCCGTTGATGTAGTTGGTCAGCGCGGTGCCCAGCGCCTCGCGAGCATCGTAGTAGTACGCGCCGGTGATGTTGGAGGGAACGTGCGCGGTGTACTCGAGGATCTTCGCGAAGATCGCATCGTTGTTGTAGAATTCGTTGCCAGCGGTGTAGTTGGAACCGGCCTTTGCGTCAGCCCAAGTGGCGATGGCAGAGGTGGACGGCAGGATGGCGTTGTAGAAGTCCACGTTGCGGTAGAGCTTCATGAAGTCCAGCGCCAGGTCGATATCGGTGCCGTTGGTGAACACCCAAGAGGAACCGCCGTTGTTGGAGTAGTTGGTCGCGGTCTCGAAGCCGGGCAGCTTGGGGATGTTGGTCAGCGCCCACTTGCCGGACTGCTCCGGAACGCCCATGATGGTGCCCAGAATCCAGCAGCCCTGAATGGTGCCCGCGACGGAGCCGTTGGAGAGCGTGCCGCAGTACTCGTCCCACGTGTTGACCTCGACGAAGATGCCTTCCTGCACCATGGTCTTGTAGTACTCCAGCACGGCCTTGCAGGCATCGTTGTTGGCGAAGTTCACGGAGCCTTCCTCGGTGAACATGGACGCGCCGCAGGACTGCATCATGATGAGCACGGTGTCGATGGCGCCAGCCTGACCAGAGAGCATCGGCATACCGGTCTTGGCCTTCACGTCACGGCCGATCTCCAGGAAGCGATCCCAGTCGATATCGGTCAGGTCTTCGATGGTGTAGCCGGCCTTCTCCAGATAATCGGTGCGGTAGGTCGCCACAGCGGTGCCCGCGTCGAACGGCACGCCGTAGTTCTTGCCGTTCACGGTGGAGTACGCCAGCTTGCCGGCGGCAAAGCCGTCAAAATCGTACTTGCCGGTGATGTCGGCGTAGACTTCCGGATAGCTCAGCACGAACTTCTGCGCGGAGTTATCCTGAATGAGCATGATGTCGGGCAGGTTGGAGATGTCGCCAGCAGAGGCAGCGGTGATGACGCGGGTTTCCAGATCCTCGGAAAGCACTTCCTCAATCGAGATCTCCACATCGGGGTGTTCCTTGTTGTACATTTCCTTGGCCACTTCCATGGCCTTGATGTTGAAGTTCTTATCCCACGTCCAGATGGTGATCTTGCCGTCTTCGGCAGCCAGCGCGGCGCCGCAGGAGACGATCATGGTCAGAGCCAGAAACAGAGCGACGAGTTTTTTCATTGTGGATAGCCTCCTCATGATGTTTGTTTAATTCGGACAACTTACAAGCCGAATTGTTGGTATTATTATAGCACGGGAGGTTTGGATGGTGTTCACGATTTCGATTCAATATATTGCAAAAACGCTCTTTTTTGTGCTTTTGACTAAAAGATAGACGGAATTATTTGGTGATATGGTTGTTTCTCCATTCACTAGGGGTGACGCCGGCGTGCCGCTTAAAATTTCGGTTGAATGCGGCCATGGAGGCGTAGCCGGAGCGGGCTGCAATGTTCTGGATGGGCTCGGACGTGGCGCACAGCAGGCGCATGGCGCGGTGGATGCGGAAGCGATTGAGGTAATCGGCGGGCGTAACCCCCATGATGCGCAAAAACTGCTTGCGGAAGTAGCTTTCGCTCATCGAACAGCTTTTGGCGAGCAGACCGATGGGGATATTGGTCTGGTAATGTTCGTAAATATAGCTGAGTGCGGGCTCAATCGGCTGGCGCTGGCGCAGGTCAAAGGCTTCGCCCGGGCAGCGGAAGGGCAGGCGGGCATTCTGCTGCGCAAGTTCCAGCATCAGCAGGCAGACATACAGCTCGAGCTGCTCGGCGGCGGATTCGCCGTCCCGCCGCTTCAGCTCATACATCAGCTCAATCAGGGTGGGCAGCGTGCTGTCCGTGCAGTTTTCCAGAAACAGGCCGGTTTCCGCAATGCTGTCCAGCAGCGCGGCGATGTGGATGCGGAAGCGATCGGGCGCGTGCCGCAGGAGGAACACATCGTCGATGAGGATATAGCGCCAGTGCGTCAGAGGCTCGCCTGCGTTGGATTGATCGTGGTACACCCCGCGCGGGACGAGGATGAACGACCCGGCAGAGAAATCATACACGCGGTCATGCAGGCGGACGCGCCCGCAGCCTGCCAGACACAGCCCGATTTCCAGACAGTTGTGAATGTGCAGGTTGTCGGGCATATAGGGGGGATAGTACGGGGTATCGTCCATGGCCAGCAGCACTTGGGTGCCGCCAGTGGGGTAGGGACGGGACTCCGGCGCGGCATGCGCCTTGCCCGTGCCGCACAGCCTCGTATCAAATGCATCAGATGAGATCGGCATGGATAAACACCTTTCCGGGGCAGAGCCGGCGCAGATTGTCCAGAAGCTGTCCGGTCGGCTGGAGGTACACGCGCACGATGCAGCCCTCCTCCGGGCCGATGCCGTGCGCGTAGAGGGTGCAGCTGGGCTTGTCCGGGTTCTGTGCAGAGGCATAGTAGGTGACGCGGCGGCGCTTGTCTGCGGCGTCGAACGCGGCTTCGCCCTGCTCGGCCTCCGAAGTAAACTGATCGGCGATGACGATGACACGGCGCAAATCGAGCGTGCAGAAGGCGACATCGACAGGACGGGTGCGCGTGCCGCTCAGGCGGCGGATGTGCAGGTCGTAGCCGTCGATCTGATATTCGTAGCTGACGGAAATCACGCCCTTGTAGTACCAAGAGAAGAATAGTGTACCCAATGCGGGAAAGAGCATCAGCACGCCCCACATGGAGCCAAGGAACGTGAAGATGGCGACCGCAATGTACAGCAGCACGAGGATGACACGGTTCGCCATAGGGATGTTTCGAATGACGGTTTGGCGATAGGTGAGGGCAGAAACGTCGGGATGCAGGGCCATGGAAGTTCTCCTCCTTGGATAAATGTGACGGCGGAACAAAACGAAGACAGCCGCTTTTCTGGGAAATACTATATCATATTTTGACCAAATTGGAAATGAAATATTGTGAAAAATCGCTTGACCCTGTATAATGAAAAGCAGAATATGACGATACTGGAGGGGACGATTATGTTTTCATCTCAGGCGATTGAACAGGCGCGCAGCCGTGTGCAGCGCGTGACGGGCGTTTGCCTGCCCTTCCCGGTGGAGGCTGTCAGCGGCGAAGGACTGACGGTGACACTGACGGAGAATCGGGCCAAGATCGAAGCGGAGGATATCGGTGCGCTTGCACGCGGCTTTTTCCTGCTGAGCCGGTGCGTGCGCGAGGGGAAGCAGGCGCTGTCCGTGCGCCAGACGCGGCACTTTGCCGCCTGCGGCGCAATGGTGGACTGCTCGCGCGGGGCAGTGATGAAGCCGGAGGCCGTGCGCCGCTATGTGGATCAGATGGCCTGTCTGGGCATGAATATGCTGATGCTCTACACCGAGGACACCTATGAGGTGCCGGAATACCCGACGCTGGGCTATCTGCGCGGACGCTATACGCAGGAGGAGCTGCGCGAGCTGGATGCCTATGCCGCGGAGGCGGGCGTGGAGCTGGTGCCCTGCATCCAGACGCTGGGACACATGAGCCAATTTCTGCAATGGCGGGAGAATGAGCCGCTGCGCGACCAGTTGGACGTGCTGCTCATCGATGACGAGCGGACGTATGCATTCATCGAGGCGGAGATCCGTGCGATGCGCGGCTGTATGCGCAGTGGGCGCATCCATATCGGCATGGATGAGGCACACGGTGTGGGACTGGGGCGCTATTGGATGGCGCACGGGGCGGCTGACCGCTTTGCGCTGCTGAACCGTCACCTTGCGCGGGTGTGCGCCATCTGCGAGAAGTACGGCTTCCGGCCGATCATGTGGAGCGATATGTTCTTCCGCCTTGGCTCCAAGAACAATGACTATTATGATGAAAACTGCGATATCCCGCAGGCGGTCATCGACACCATCCCGGCGGTGGATCTGTGCTATTGGGACTACTACCATGAGGACGAGGCGTTTTACGACCGGATGCTCGATCAGCACGCGCACATGGGCGGGCGCACGGTGTTTGCCGGCGGCGTGTGGACGTGGAGCGGCTTCCTGCCGCAGGTGAAAAAGACCGAGGCGACGATGCTCCCGGCGCTGCGCGCCTGCGCCCGGCATGGCGTGGACACGGTGCTGGCGACGCTGTGGGGCGATGATGCAGCGGAAACCAATGTGTTTTTGGGCAGCGCACTGCTGCCGATTTTCTCGGAGAGCTGCTGGCAGGGGAGCGATTGCCCGAGGACAGAAATGATGCTGGCGGGCGAAGCGCTCACCGATATGCCGCGTGCGGCGCTTGACGCCATGGGGGCGTTTTATCCCAGCGCACAGGATGTGCGCACCGGCAAGGCGCTGATCTGGGGACACCTGCTCTATCCGCTGGTGGATTTCACGGGGGATTCGCCGGATGCGGTGATAACGCGCTGCGAGGCGGCGCTGTCCGTGCTGCGCACGCAGGAGGAGCGGCTGGAATACCGCTATGCGGCGGCGCTGTTTGAAATTGTGCGCGAAAAGGCACGCATTGCACGCGATCTGCGGACGCGCTATCTGGCGGGTGACAGGGCATGGCTGCGCACGCTGGCGCAGACGAAGATTCCGTATTTGCTGGAGACCTATGCCGGGCTGATGCGGCTGCACCGCGCCCTGTGGGAGCGGGATATGCGGCGCAGCGGCTGGGAGGTGCTGGCCATGCGCTATGGCGCGGTTCGGGGACAGCTTGAGGATGCGGCGGATGAGATCCTGCGCTACCTGTCGGGCGAGCTGGCGGTGATTGAGGAGCTGGAGGAAGCGCCGCTGCCGACAGCGCGGGAGACGCAGCACTTTGAGCATCTGGTCACGCCGTCGGCGGAGCTGGGCCGAGGGTACTGCGTCCGGTAATCCAACGGAATTCCGAAGCCGAAAAAGGCCCGACAGGAATTTTGCGGAAGACGGCGAATAGCCGGTTGACAACCTGACAGGGGACTGCTATAATACAGCCAAACAATACAAACCGTTTGAGGGAAGAGAAGTACGCCGTCCCTTCTGCGTCAGAGAGCCGCCGATGCTGGGAACGCGGTGCAGACGATGGCTGAAATGGACTTCCTGAGGGCTCTGTCAACGGGCGTGTGCCTTATTAGACAGGGACGGGACGCAGACCCGTTATCCGGCTGCACCGTATGTTGGTACGGGGTAAAGCGGGCCGAAAGGCTAAACTGAGTGGCACCACGGAAGCACATTCCGCCTCATGTTCCGAAAGGAATATGAGGCGTTTTTGTTTCTCAGGTCTCGGCGCTTCATCCACGACTGGCCGCCTTTTTCTCATCGACACATCCATTCTTGGGGAGGAAAACATCATGATGAAGCGCATTATTTCGATCGTCCTTTGCATCGCCGCCATGCTCACAGCCGCGTCCGCGCTGGCTGAGACGTACACGGTCGGTATCGGGCAGTTTGCCCAGCATGGCTCGCTGGACAACTGCTATCAGGGCTTTGTGGAAGGGCTGGCGCAGGCCGGTCTGGTGGAGGGCGAGAACCTCTGCATCGAGCTGCAAAACGCGCAGGCCGATATGGGCGTTGCCCAGCAGATCGCCGCGCAGTTCGCCGCGTCCCGCGTGGACATGATGGTGGGCATTGCCACGCCGATGGCGCAGGCCTGCTACAATGCCGCCGCCGGTCAGATTCCGACGGTGTTCACCGCAGTGACCGATCCCGTAGCCGCAGGCTTTGCGGATGCATCGGGCAAGGGGATGGGCGAGGTGACCGGCACTTCGGATATGCTGCCCATCAAGGCGCAGCTTGCAACCATCCGCGCCATGCTGCCGGAGGCGAAGAAGATCGGCATTCTGTACACCACCAGCGAGGTCAATTCCATCTCTGCGGTGGAGACCTACAAGGCGCTGGCTGGGGAGTACGGGTTTGAAATCGTCGAATCCGGCGTATCGACCATCGCGGATATCCCGCTGGCGCTGGATGCGCTGCTGGGCAAGGTGGATTGCCTCACGAACCTGACCGACAACACCGTGGTTTCCGCCCTTGCGCTGGTGCTGGATAAGGCGAATGCAGCAGGCAAGCCTGTATTTGGCTCGGAAATCGAGCAGGTGCGCCTCGGCTGCATCGCTGCGGAGGGGCTGGATTATGTCGCGCTGGGCCGTCAGACGGGCCTGATGGCGGCGAAGGTGCTGCTGGGCGAGGCAAAGGCGAGCGAGCTGCCTTATGAGATCATCACGGAACCGGGGCTGTACGTCAATGCTGACGCTTTGGCGCGCTTTGGCATCGCGCTTGAGGGAGAGCTGGCTGCGCGTGCCAACGCGGTTCAGTAATACGGGAGCTGTCAGCACACTTTGCGGTGCATAGCTGCTTTGATCGAAGGAGCAGCCCAATTCGGACAAAACCATCTTGAACATCGGAGGCTTTCGGCTATGAATCTTCTTTTGAGCGTGCTGGAGCAGGGACTGATTTACGCTGTCCTTGCGCTGGGCGTGTATATCACCTTCAAAATCTTGGATTTTCCGGATATGTCCGTGGATTCTTCCTTTCCGCTCGGCGCGGCTGTCACCGCCCTGATGATTCAATCGGGTGCGTCGCCGCTGCTGACGCTGCCCGTCTCCATGCTGGCGGGTGCGCTGGCGGGTGCGATCACGGGCATCATCCACGTCCGCTTCCATGTGCGCGATCTGCTGGCGGGCATCATCGTCATGACGGGCCTGTACTCCGTGAACCTGCACATCGCGGGCAGGGCGAACGTCCAGCTCTTTGCCTACGATACCCTCTTTACGAATGAAGCCGTCAAGGCGCTTCCGGCGGTGGTGCAGTCCTATGCGTCTGTGCTGATTCTGGCGGCGATTGTGCTGATGGTCAAGCTGCTGCTGGACGCCTATCTCGCCACGCGCTCTGGCTTTCTGCTGCGTGCTACGGGCGACAACGCCGTGCTGGTCGCGACGCTGGCCAAGGATGCGGGCAAGGTGAAGATTCTCGGTCTGGCCATCGCCAATGCGCTTGTGGCGCTCTCTGGCTGCATCATGTGCCAGTATCAGCGCTACTTCGATATTTCCATGGGCACGGGCACGCTGGTGCTGGCGGTTGCGTCCGTCATCATGGGCACGCAGCTTTTGTCGAGCATCCGCTTCCTGCGCGCGACGACCGCCGTGGTGCTGGGCTCTGTGCTCTACAAGGGCTGTGTTGCGCTGGCGCTGAGATTCGGTCTTTCGCCGTTTGATCTCAAGATCGTCACCGCCGTGCTGCTGCTGGTCATCATTGTTGCGGGCGGACAGGGCAGAAAGAGAGGGAAGCGCCATGCTTGAGCTGAAGAACATCGTCAAAATCTATCAGGGCGGCACGGTGAATGAAACCTGTCTGTTTAACGACTTTAACCTGACCATGCCGGACGGGCAGTTCCTGTGCGTCATCGGCTCCAACGGATCGGGCAAGACCTCGCTGCTCAACATCATCTGCGGCTCCATTCCCATCGACGAGGGGCAGATCCTCATCGGAGGGGAAAACATCACCCGTATGCCCGAGCATCGCCGCCATCGGCGCATCGGGCGTGTCTATCAGGACCCGTCCCGCGGCACCTGCCCGTCGATGACCATCTTGGAGAATATGTCCATGGCGGACAACAAGGGCAAGCCGTTCAACCTGATGCCCTGCGTCAACCGCCGCAAGACGGAGGAATATCGGGCGCTGCTGGCACAGCTTGGCCTCGGTCTGGAGGACAAGATGGGCGTGAAGGTAGGCAGCCTGTCCGGTGGTCAACGGCAGGCCATGGCGCTGCTGATGAGCACGATGACGCCCATCGAGTTCCTGATTCTGGACGAACATACGGCGGCGCTCGACCCCAAGACGGCAGAAATCATCATGCAGCTGACCGGGAAGATTGTGGCGCAGAAGAAGCTGACGACCATCATGGTCACGCACAATCTGCGCTATGCCGTCGAATACGGCGACCGGCTGGTGATGATGCATCAGGGGCGGCTGGAGCTGGACGTATCCGGGCAGGAGCGCAAAGCGCTGCGCGTGGATGATCTGCTGGCCAAGTTCAACGCCATCAGCATCGAGTGCGGCAACTGAGAGAGCGCGGGAGTTTCTGCCGCGCTCCAAAAGGCGAAAGGTATAATAGAAGGAATTGCCCTGCGATCATACTGCGTTTTCACTTTTGGCGCCCTGCCGGGCATGGCTCTCGGCAGGGCGTTCAGGTTATCACTGCAACATTGACGAGGCTGTTTTGTTGATGAATGATGAAATCGGTGCTGCGCAATATTTTTTCGTGTTTTGACGCGAAACCCCTTGATTTTTTCTCGGGATGTGATATAATATCCTTCGCTTGAGAAAGTGAATCGCATATGGGGCATTAGCACAGTTGGTAGCGCGCTACATTCGCATTGTAGAGGTCACCGGTTCGAATCCGGTATGCTCCACCACAAACCAGTCGAATTGACTGGTTTTTTTGTTATATCGCAATTTGTTGCGACTGAAGTCCCTCCATCATGCAGGGCCGTTGACGGATTTCTGCGGCAAAACCTTTGTTCCACGGTCACTCTATCAGGTTATGGGCGTTTGGACGGCGGCAATCACTTCCTTGGGGTGGATTGCGCTTCGGATGGCACGCTGTATCGGGTCATCCACACCGGAAGCTGGCGGTGGAACTCAATCAGGGGCGCGATGCATATTTCAAGAAGCAGGTTGCGTTGATTGCGGAGATTCTGCTCAAGCGTACCGGATGATTGCAGAGGATGCGTTCCACACAATTTACAACCATATTGATACCGATGAGATGACACTGCGGAATCTGTGCGCTGTTTTTCCTGTGGGCGGGAAGAATCCTGCCCGCTTTTTTTGGATAGAACGCAGAGCGTGTGGAAAACAGCACAAAGTGGGGGAAAAACTGCGAAAAAGGTGAATCTGCTGCGAACAGATTGTGAAATTGGTGCAAAATTGACGCTGACCGGAAAGAAAAATCGACAAAACCGCTTTTCAATTTTCGGTCAATCTGGTATAATGATGGACAGATGGCGGCGGAGAGCGAGAAAACCGCTGCCCCCTAATTACCAAAACGCCGCCCAAAGCGGCATTCAAGGAGGCGCAACTTATGAAGGACTACATGGTAAAGGATATCCGCAACATCGCGGTATTGGGACACGGCTCTGAGGGCAAGACCACGTTGGTCGAGTCGATGCTCTACGCAGCCGGCGTAATCGACCGCCAGGGCCGTGTCGAAGATGGCAACACTGTCAGCGACTGGGATCCGGAAGAGATCAAGCGCCATATTTCCATCAGCGCGTCCGTGGCGCCCGTTGAAATCCACGGCAAAAAGCTCAATATCATTGATGTCCCCGGTTATTTCGATTTTGCGGGCGAAATGTCCGGCCCGCTGTACGCCGTGGAGGGCGCTGTGCTGGTGATGAGCGCGGCTACCGGCCTGTCCACCGGCTTTGAAAAAGCATGGAACGCGACCGGAAAGCGTGGTTTGGCGCGCATGATCGTCATTACGCAGATGGATCGCGATCATATCAATTATCGCAAGGTGCTCGATGACCTGCGCGCGACCTACGGCCACTGCATCATTCCGACCGTGCTGCCCATTGGCGAAGGCGCCGATTTTAAGGGCGTGGTGGACGTGCTGACTGGCAAGGCGTTCATGGGCGCGGGCAAGGACCGCAAGGAAGTGCCGATTCCGGCTGATATGCAGGCCAGCGTGGATGAGGCCATCGAGGCGTGCCACGAGGCGGCGGCCTCTACCAGCGAGGAGCTGATGGAGAAGTTCTTTGACGAGGGTGCGCTCTCGGAGGTGGATATGCTGCGCGGCCTGTCCGCGGGTATCTACGAGGGCAGCATCGTGCCGGTTGTGCCGGTCTCCTCGCTCAATGGCATCGGCGTGCGCCCGCTTCTGTATGAGTTGGCGATGTATATGCCTTCCCCGATGGAGCATACCTATCACGGCATCAACCCCAAGACCAAGTCCATGCATATCCGTCATGCGGATATGTCCGAGAGCTTTACCGCGCAGGTCTTTAAGACCATCGCTGACCCGTTTGTGGGCAAGCTGTCCTTCATCAAGGTCATCTCCGGCGTGCTGACCCCGGCGACTGCGCTGTACAACGCGAATGCGGATAAGCCGGAAAAGGCGGCGGGTCTGTTCATGATCCGCGGCAAGAAGCAGATCCCTGTGGGTATGCTGTGCGCAGGCGATATCGGCGCACTCTCGAAGCTGCAATATACCTCCACCGGCGACAGCCTGTGCGAGATCGGCAAGGTTGTTCAGTATGATGGCATCGACTTCCCTGCGCCGCAGATTTCCATGGCGGTGTATGCCAGAAAGGCGGGCGAGGAGGACAAGGTGTTCTCCGGTCTGGCGCGTCTGGTGGAAGAGATGCCGGACGTCATCGTGGCCAAGGATCCGATGACCACCGAAACCCTCATCAGCGGTCAGGGTGAGCTGGAGCTGGAGATCATCCGCCAGAAGCTGCTCACCAAGTTTGGCGCGGATGCGGTGTTCAAAGATCCCAAGATCGCGTACCGCGAGTCCATCCGCAAGACCATCAAGGTGCAGGGCCGCCACAAGAAGCAGTCCGGCGGACACGGCCAGTTCGGTGATGTGTGGATTGAGTTCTCGCCGGCAGATCCGGGCGTGGACTTCGAGTTTGTGGATGCGGTCGTCGGCGGCGCTGTGCCGCGCAACTTCATCCCGTCGGTGGAAAAGGGCCTGCGCGAGAATTTGGTCAAGGGTGTGCTGGCGGGCTTCCCGATGACGGGCCTGCGCGCCAAGCTCTACGACGGATCGTATCACCCGGTCGATTCCTCGGAAATGGCGTTCAAGACCGCTGCTCGCATCGCGTACAAGCAGTGCATCAACGCCTCTCCGGTGCTGCTGGAGCCGATCATGCACGTGGAGGTCTCCGTGCCGGATGAGTACATGGGCGATGTCATGGGCGATATGAACAAGCGCCGTGGCCGCATTCTGGGCATGGAGCAGGCCGACGGCAAGCAGCTGATTATCGCGGAAGTGCCGCAGGCGGAGATGTTCAAGTACGCCACCGATCTGCGCTCGATGACGCAGGCGAAGGGCTTCTACAAGATGAACTTTGAGCGCTACGAGGAAGTGCCGCAGGTTATCGCGGCGAAGATCATCGATGCGCACAAGGGCGATCTGGCAGAGGACGAGGATTAAGCGCAAATACAGGGGGCTTCGGCGTGCGCCGAAGCCTCTTTTTGCTGTGCATGGACGGCAAAATATCGGCTGATTTCACAAAAAATTCTGGTTAATGTCATATGGTCTTGACATGAGGGGGAAAGATCGCTAAAATAGAGACAGTCAAAGTGAAAGCGTGTGCGGGGAGTCGCGCGCGCCAGCGCATACAGCGGGGTATTTTCCCGTTTGATACATGAATTCAATACACGGAAACGGCGTTTTTGGCGTGCCTGCGGGGGACTGCGTATGCCCGCGTGGCGGCAGAGGGTCGTGTGCCGTCTTGTTTTGTGTGCCAATGTGGTGGAACAGCGTCAACCTTCACACATTTGACCGACTGATAATGAACAATGAGAGTTTGTCAAAAAAGGAGTGTGAAAAGGGTTGGCGAATTTTATTTCCGTTTTGTGCGCCGTGGCGGCTCTGGCTGTCGGTCTGGCGGTTGGATATATCTATCGCAAGAACGTTCAGGAAAAGAAGATCGGACGCACGGAGGAGTACGCCCGCAACCTGATGGACGACGCGCAGCGCCGTGCAGAGGAGAAGAAGAAGGAAAAAATCATTGAGGCGAAAGAAGAAGTCATTCGCCTGAAGAATGAACTGGATCGGGAAATCAACAGCCGCCGCGCTGAAGTGCAGCGCAGCGAGCGCCGCATCACCCAGCGTGAAGAAACGCTGGACAAGAAGGCCGACAACCTTGACGCGCGTGAGACCACGCTGGAGCGCAAGCAGGCAGAGCTGGATCGTCTGACGCAGGAGGCGCAGGATTACGCTGCCCGCCAGAAAACCGCGGCAGAGACGGCGGAGCAGGCTGTGCGCGAGCTGGAGGAAAAGCAGCGCGCCGAGCTGGAGCGCGTCGCGAAGATGACGCAGGAAGAAGCGAAGGACATGATTGTCCAGCGCATCCAGAAGGAAGCGTTCCACGATGCTGGCGTAATGGTTCGGGAGATCGAGCAGAACGCCAAGAACGAGGCGGACAAGAAGGCCCGCAACATCGTCGCCATGGCGATTCAGCGCTGTGCATCCGACCATGTGGCGGAGACGACCGTCTCCGTCGTGTCCCTGCCCAATGAGGACATGAAGGGCCGCATCATCGGCCGCGAGGGCCGCAACATCCGCACGCTGGAAACGGCGACGGGCGTGGATCTCATCATCGATGATACGCCGGAGGCGGTTATCGTTTCCGCGTTTGACCCGGTGCGCCGCGAGATCGCGCGTATCGCGCTGGAGAAGCTCATCGCTGATGGACGGATTCATCCGGCTCGCATCGAGGAAATGGTGGAAAAGGCACGCCGTGAGGTGGACAATCAGATCCGCGAGACTGGCGAGCAGGCCATTTTCGAGACGAATATGCACGGCATTCATCACGAGCTGGTCAAGCTGCTGGGTCGTATGCGCTATCGCACCAGCTATGGCCAGAATGTGCTGAAGCACTCCATCGAGGTTTCCCACCTTGCCGGCCTGATGGCGGCGGAGCTGGGCGCGGACGTGACGCTTGCTAAGCGCGCCGGCCTGCTGCACGATATCGGCAAGGCTGTCGATCATGAGCTGGAAGGCACGCACGTCGAGCTGGGTGTGGAGATGTGCAAGCGCTACCATGAGTCTCCGGAGGTCATCCACTGCATTGCTGCGCACCACAACGACATTGAGCCGACGACCGTGGAGGCCGTGCTGGTGCAGGCTGCCGATGCGATTTCTGCGGCCCGACCGGGTGCGCGCCGTGAGTCCATCGAGAACTATATCCGCCGTCTCGAAAAGCTGGAGGAGATTGCGTCCAGCTTCCAAGGGGTGGAGAAGTCCTTCGCGATTCAGTCCGGCCGCGAGGTGCGCATCATGGTCAAGCCGGAGGATATCTCCGACGAGGGGACGACTGTGCTCGCCCGCGAGATTGCCAAGCGCATCGAGAACGAGATGGAGTATCCGGGACAGATCAAGGTCAACGTGATCCGCGAGACCCGCTGCACCGAATTCGCCAAGTAATCCGCAAAACAGAGGAACCGCTTTGCTTAAGAAGCGGTTCCTTTTTTGCTTTGCGCAATTGCCGTGCAGGAATGCTGAAAAAAGAAAAGCGGCGTTGGCCGCTTCGAAATAGGATCATTCTTTTGACATCAGCTTCTCGCTTTGCGCAACCGCCTGACAGAGCGTATGCATGAGGCGAAGCGACTTGCCGGAGCAGCCGCTGGCCAGCCGTGCAATGGAATTGCCCAGCGCCTGTGCGCTGTCATCCGGTGCGCAGGAAAAATCCTCCTCCACCACACAGCCGTTGAGCAGCGAGGCGAGCGGCACATGGAGCGTCTTGGCAATCAGCGCTAACTGCTCCAAAGAAGCGGGGCGTTCGCCGCGCTCCAGCCGCCCAAAATGGAGCTGAGACATACGCAGACATTCCGCCATCTGCTCCTGCGTCAGACCGATTTCCTTGCGCGCCGCGCGGATATTTTGACCAATTGTCCGATAGGACACGATCATCCTGTGCACCCTCTTTCCCATTAGAATACCCTCATCATATCCTGAATGGAGAGAAATGAACACGTCAAAATCTGTTAAAAGATGCCTGATAGGATATATACAATAAAAAGGAGAAATGATTTTTAAGCGCGATAGGCGGTCATGGCGCGGAAACGGCTGGAGAGCATGGTGTAGAGCGCTTCGGCATACGGTGCAAGCGGGCGTTCACGGGCATAGACCATATAAAACGGCGGGAAATAAGCATCGGTACCCAGATGATAATGGGAGAGGCGCTGCATATTGCCGCTGTCACATAGCAGGGAGATGAAGGGGCAGAGCATCACCAGCCCGGTGCTGGCGCAGGCGCGCATGGCCGCGCCGACGTTGTCGCAGTACATACAGACTTGCGGGCGAATACCGCAGGAGGCGAGCAGATCATCAATCGGCTGGCGGCGCAGATGGCCATCGGAGGGCAGGATAAAGCGCTCCTTCTCGGCTTCCCGCAGGCCGATGGTGGAGCCGGAATAGATGCGCTGGGCGAGTGCGGTGCGCTTTCCGGCGATGAGGACAATTTCCTCCGAGGCGATTTGGCGGTATTCCAGCCGGGGATTGGCGTGGCCGCCCATCACCAGCGCCATATCCAACTCGCCGCGGATCAGCTTGTTTTCCAGCGCGGCGGGATCATCCTCGCTGGCGTTGATCAGCACATCGGGATAGCTGTTCCAAAAATCGCTCAGCACCTGCGGGAGCAGCTCTTCACTGCGATGGGGCATCAAACCGATGCGCAGTGTGCCGACTGCGTGCCCGTGCAGCAGATGGATGGCTTCTTCGAGCTGGGTTTCTGTCTGTACCATTTTGCGGGCGGCCTCTACGTACAGTGCGCCGGCAGGCGTGAGCGCAGGGGGTGTTTTGCCGCGCAGGAAGATGGGCTCGCCGAGCTGCGTCTCGATCTGGCGAACGGTTTGGGAGAGGGTGGGCTGCGTGATGGAAAGCGCCTTGGCGGCGGCGGTAAAGCTGCCCTCACTCACAATGGCGAGGATCATGCGGGCGTGTCGGGTATTCATGTGCTGCGCTCCTTGAATCGTCGATGGATATTCGCTTGCTTTTCTCCTATTGTAGAGGACGAGGGCGGATTTGTCCACGGAAAAATCCGGCGGGGGATTGAGAAGCGCTTGGAGAAAGTGCTATAATAGACAACAATCAGACCGAAAAGGAGAAACCAGTATGGAGATCACAGATCGTCTCAGCGCGTTTCGTGCGCGCATGGAAGCGGAGAATATGGCCGTGGTGATTGTACCTACGGCAGATTCTCATGCTTCCGAATATCTGGCGGATCATTTCAAGACCCGCCGGTGGCTCAGCGGTTTTACCGGCTCTGCCGGCACGCTGGTCGTGGGGCGCGAGGAGGCGGCGCTGTTTACCGATGGACGGTACTTTATTCAGGCGGAACGCCAGCTTGCAGGCACCGGCATCAAGCTGATGCGCATGGGCACGGCGGGCGTGCCGAGCGTGGAGGCGTATGTGTGCAGCCTTGCCCGCGCGGGCGAGAGTTGTGGCGTGGATTTTTCCGTCATCAGCTCGCACTTTGCGGCGGACATGAGCGATATGCTCGCAGGGCGTGAGATTGCGCTGCGGGATACGGGGGATTGGTTTGACACGCTGTGGACGGATCGTCCGGCGCTGCCGCAGGGCCCTGTCTACCTGCTGGAGGAGGCGTACAGCGGCATGAGCGTGGGCGCCAAGCTCCACGCCATCCGTCAGGAGATGGAGAAGGCCAAGGCGGATCTTCATGTGATGAACGTGCTGGATGACATCGCGTGGACGCTCAATGTGCGCGGCAGCGATGTGCATTGCACGCCGGTGGTGATGAGCTACCTGCTTGTCAGCCGTGAGGATGCGATCTGGTTTGTGGATACGAAGAAGGTCAGCGAGCCGGTGCGCGAGGCGCTCTTTGCCCAAGGGGTGTACCTGCGCGAATATGGCGAGATCCGCGAGACGCTGGAGGCCGTGGAGGCCGGCACGCGCGTGATGCTCGACGGCAGAAAGATGACTGCCGATCTCTGCGCGGCGCTGGCGGATACGCAGATCATCCAGCACGAGAACCCGGCATTCCGCCTCAAGGCTGTCAAGAACGAGGTGGAGCTGGCGAACCTGCGTGCGGCGCATATCAAGGATGGACTGGCTGTCACGCGCCTGATGTACTGGCTCAAGCAGAACGCGGGCAAGGTGGAGATGGACGAGGTGAGCGTCAGCGACAGGCTGCTGGCGCTGCGCAAGGCACAGACGCACTTCATCTCCGAGAGCTTTGACACCATCTGCGCCTATCGAGAGAATGCCGCGATGATGCACTACAAGGCAGAGCCGGAAAACTGTGCAAAGATCGGGCAGGGCGGGCTGCTGCTCATCGACTCCGGTGCGCAGTATCTGGAAGGCACCACGGACGTGACGCGCACGTTCGCCATGGGCGAGGTGGAGCAGCTGCAGAAGGAGCATTTTACCGCGGTGGTCTGCGGTATGCTGAATTTGCAGAACGCCAAGTTCCTGCATGGCTGCACGGGCATTGGTCTGGATATCCTCGCACGCGGGCCGATGTGGGATATGGGCATCGACTATCGCTGCGGCACCGGCCACGGCGTGGGCTACCTGCTCAGCGTCCACGAGGGGCCGAATGCCTTCCGCTGGTACAAGTCTGCCGCCCGAAACGAGGATACGGTGCTGGAGGCAGGCATGGTGACCACCGACGAGCCGGGCGTGTACATCGAGGGCAGCCACGGCATCCGCATCGAGAACGAGCTGGTATGCCGCAAGCTGGAGCTGAACGAATATGGCCAGTTCATGGGCTTTGAACCGATCACCTGCGTGCCGATTGATCTGGATGCCATCGTACCGGAGCAGATGACCAAGCGTCAGCGCCAGTGGCTCAACGATTACCATGCCTTTGTGCTGGAGAAGCTCGAACCGCTCATGGAGAGCGAGGATGAGCGCACATGGCTGCGCCATGCGACCCGCGCCATCTGATGACGCGGCAGAACAACCAAACAGAACCGGCGCACGGCAGGAAAAACACCTGCCGTGTGCCGCTTTTTTTCGCGACGGCTTCCCAGACGGCGGGCAAAATACTGGATTTTTGCACGGGTATCCTGTATAATATAGACGACCCATCTGCGACAGAGGGCGCAGCGGCACTTCCATGCGCGAAAGCGCTAGATGAAATGGAGGAAATAGATATGAAACTGATTGTAGCGATTGTACAGGATGAGGATGCGGGCCGTGTGGTGTCCGCCCTGATGGATAAAGGATTCGGCGTGACGAAGCTGGCGACCACCGGCGGCTTCCTGCGCGCGGGCAATACCACGCTCATCAGCGGCGTGGAGGATGAGAAGCTGGATGAGGCGCTGGCCATCATCGAGCGCATCGGCAAGAGCCGGGAGCAGATCACCGCGTCTGCGGCACCCATGGGCTCCAGCGCGGCGGGCGGCGTGTATGTGCCGTACCCGATTCGCGTGACGGTCGGCGGCGCAACCATCTTCGTGCTGGAGGTCTCCCAGTTCGTGAAGGTATAATCCCATGCTCTCGTTTGAAGATTTCAGGGGACAATCGGCGCACATCGGGCAGCTTCATGAGGATTTTGCGAGGCACACGTTTGTACACGCCTATCTTCTGTGCGGGCCGCGCGGCACGGGCAAGCAGTCCGTCGCGCGGCTGTGCGCGATGGCGGCCATGTGCCGCGGCGAAGGCGTGCGCCCCTGCGGTCAATGCGGCCCGTGCAGGCGCGTGCTGAGTGACACCCACCCCGATCTGCACACGATTGTGCCGGAGAAGGGCAAGCAGAGCATCGGCGTCAATGTGCTGCGCGATGTGCTGGAGCAGGTGGCTACCAAGTCCTTTGAGGATACGACGAAGGTGATGCTGTTTCCGCAGGCGGAAAAGATGACGGCTGCCGCGCAGAATGCCCTGCTCAAAACGCTGGAGGAACCGCCGCAGGATACGGTGTTTTTTCTCATCACCGATCAGCCCGGCGCACTGCTGCCTACGATTGTCTCCCGCTGCCGCGTCATCCGCTTTCATCCGCTCAGCGAGCAGGCCTGCGCACAGCGGCTGACGGCGTTGGGGCAGACCCCGGCGGAAGCCAAGCGGCGTGCGCATATGGCAGAAGGGTGCGTCGGGCAGGCGCTGGCGATTGACGATGATCGTCTCGCACTGATGCAGAAGCTGACGGAGGATGTGTTTTCCGTGCAGCGCCCCGGCGATGTGCTGGGCGTTGTCAATGTATATAAGGACGACAAGGAACACCAGAGGATGGTGATGGATCTGCTGGAAACGGCCGTGCGGGATATCCTGCTGGCTCAGGCGGGCAAGGGGACGCTCGAGGAGAGCGGCTATGCGCGCGCGGCGGAACGTTATGCGCGCACGGTGCCGCTGTCCGGCGGATTGCAGCTCGCTTCCTGCGTTTCAAGGGCGCGGATGATGATGGCGAGCAACGTGGCGTTTGCCTCGGCGTTTGAGTCCGTCCTGCTGAAAATATCGGAGGAATATGCCCAATGGCCATGGTAATCAGGGTGCGCTTCAAGCGCGCCGGAAAGCTGTATGATTTTGATCCGGCGGGGCTGGATCTGCACAATGGGATGCACGTTGTGACTGAGACGGCGCGCGGCGTGGAGCTGGGCGAGTGTATGTCCGGCGTGATGGAAATCCCGGATGAGCGCGTCACGGCGCCGCTCAAGCCGATTCTGCGCATCGCAACGGAACAGGATGAGCTGATCCAGAAGCGCAATGAGGAATACGAGAAAGAGGCGTTTGACATTGCGCTGGAGCGCATCGCCGAGCATGGGCTGGAGATGAAACTGGTGGACGTGGAATACGCGTTCGACCACTCGAAGATCATCTTCTACTTCACGGCGAATGGTCGCGTCGATTTCCGTATGCTGGTCAAGAATCTGGCCGGCATCTTTAAGACGCGCATCGAGCTGCGGCAGATCGGCGTGCGTGACGAGGCGAAAATGCTGGGCGGCATCGGCCCGTGCGGGCGGCCCATCTGCTGCCGCACGTTCTTGGGCGACTTTACGCCCGTGTCCATCAAGATGGCGAAGGAGCAGAACCTGTCGCTCAATCCCACGAAGATCTCCGGTTTGTGCGATAGGCTGATGTGCTGCCTCAAGTACGAGCAGGATCAGTACGAGGCGACCCGCAAGCGTATGCCGCGTGTGGGGCGCGAGATCATCACGCCGGACGGCGTGGGTACGATCAATGCGATCAACGTGCTGGAGGAGACGGTGCGCGTGCGCATTGCCGTGGGCGATACGTTTGAGCTGCGCGAGTACCGCATTGACGACTGCCAGCGTCCGGAGCCGCAGAATCCCCCGGCGGGAGAGCGGCAGGATCGGGGACAGGAGAAGGGCGAAAAGCCGGAGCGTGCCGAGCGTCCGCCGCGCACGGAGAAGCCCGAACGCGCCGAAAAGCCCGAACGTCGGGATAGGCCGGAAAAGGCGGAGCGGCGCGACAAGGGCGATCGTCCGAGAAAACGCGGCGAACAGATGGAGGGCGAGAAGCCGGAACGCACCGAGCGTCCGCCGCGTGCGGAGAGACCGGAGCGCGGCGAGCGGCCGGGCAAGCGCGGTGACAAGCCGCAGCGGATGCAGAATCCCAAGCTCCAGGAAAGCCGCGAGGCGGATGCACCTAAGCAGCCGACCCAGGAGACCGAAGCGCTTGTCCAGGCGCAGGTGCTGGAGATTGTGGAGAGCGGCGCGGTTGAGGATCTGCTCTGAGCGCGTGCGCGAAATCTGCTGGAAAATGACAAAACAGCTTGCAATTCGTGCGGTCGCGTGATAAAATAAACCCATCCACAAAATCATAGACAATTTGGAGGTATACTGTTATGGCATACGTTATCAATGATGAGTGCATTTCCTGCGGCGTTTGCGCCGGCAACTGCCCGGTGGGCGCGATCACCGAGGGTGACAACAAGTACGTGATCGACGCGGACACCTGCATCGACTGCGGCGCTTGCGCTGACAACTGCCCGGTGGGCGCTCCGGTTCAGGGCTAATCTATAGCAACGAAAGTGCATCTCGGGTTTCCGGGATGCGCTTTTTTCATCGTGTAAAAATGGATTCCGCGTGGGAAACAACTCCTGCGTGGCGAGAGGGGGAGAAGGGTGGCGAAAAAGCCTAGGCGAAGGATATCGCTGGGCTCGTTGCTTATGCTGGCGGCAACGGCGCTGGTGTTGGCTGGATGCCTTCGTTTCCTCACGATGATTGCAGGTGATGGCCTGTACGCACGCACGGGTGATGTGCTGCGCACGCTGGCGGAGGAGGGGCTGTTTGAGGCGGAGGCAGAGCCGACGGAGACGCCGGTTCGCGCTGCACGCACGGCTGTTGCGCAGGCGGAAACGACGCCTGTGCCGACACCGCAGCCCACGGTGACACCTGTGCCTGCGCCGACTACCATCACCATTGCGGCGGCAGGTACGGTGTATGCGCCCAAGATAGTGCGCGAGAGCGCGAAGGTGGGCGGACAGTACGATTTTGGGCCGATGTTTGCGGGGCTGCGCGGCACGCTGGAGGATGCGGATTTGGCGATTGCAACGCTGGAGACGACGACAGCAGGCGAGGACAAGGGATTTGGCAATTACAATACCGCCCCGGAAATTCTCGATGCGCTGCGCGATTGCGGCGTGGATCTGCTGGCGCTGGCGACGGAGCGCACGCTGGACAAGGGCTATGAGGGACTGGATCTGACGCTGCGCGCGATCACAGCGCGTGGGTTGGCGCATACGGGCGTGCATGTCGATGGTGAGCGTGGCGCAACGATGATGCGCATCGGCGGTGTGCAGGTGGCTGTGCTGGCCTACACCTACGGCGTGAGCGAAGAGGGAAACCGCAAGACGGACGGAGACCGGCGCACGGTGATGGCGCTGATGGAAAATGAGCGGATGATGGACGAGATCCGTCAGGCGCGTGTGAACGGCGCAAACGTGGTGATTGTGCTGCCTCACTGGGGCACGAAGAACATTCTGGAAACGCCGGAGCAAGTGAAGAACATGGCAGTTGCGCTGGCTGAAGCCGGTGCAGATGTGATACTGGGTACCCATCCCAACGTGCCGCAGGGGACGGCGCGTCTGACGGTGAAGCGCACGGATGGGCTGATGCACGAGGCGGTCGTATGCTATTCGCTGGGCAGTCTGCTGACGGATTCACGCACGGCGGAAAACACGGCCGGGATGGTGGCGCACATCGCCGTCACCTACGACCCGGTGACGCGGCGCACCACGCTGGGCGAGATGTACTGCACGCCGGTGTATATTGCCCGGCAGCGCGTGGACGATCAGACGGTATACCGCGTCGTGGATGCGGAGAGCGCACAGGCGCTTGACGGCCTGACGCAGAGCGAACGGCAGGCGGCGCAGCAGGCTGTGGAGATCATCCGCAGCGCGACGCAGGCGGACGAACAGGAAGGACAGGGAGTATGCGGATAGCGGATTACGGCGTACAGGTGGGCGATTTGCCGCGCGGTGTGCGCAATAAAATTACAGACGTGCCGGGTGTGCGCGTGGGTCACGCGACCATCCACGATGAGCGCCACCACACGGGCGTGACGGTGATCGTGCCGTGCGCGGACAATATGTTCAAAAATAAGCTGACGGCGGCCTCGTTTGTCCTCAACGGCTTTGGCAAGACGCAGGGGCTGGTGCAGGTGGATGAGCTGGGAACGCTGGAAACGCCCATCGCCCTGACCAATACGCTGAACGTGGGCAAGGTACATGATGCGCTGGTGAGCTACATGGCGGCGCGTTGTGCGGCGGATCGGGTGGAGATGCACTCCCTCAATCCCGTCGTGGGCGAGTGCAACGATGCGGCGCTCAACGAGATCGCAGACCGCCCGGTAGGGGCGGAACACGTGATGCAGGCGATTGAATCGGCGGCAGAGGATTTTGAGGAAGGCTGCGTTGGCGCGGGCGCGGGCACGGTGTGCCACGGGCTCAAGGGCGGAATCGGCTCGGCCTCAAGAGTGCTGGAGATTGCGGGCGGATGCTATACGCTGGGCGTGCTGGTGCAGAGCAACCACGGCACGCTGGAGGAGCTTCATGTGATGGAGCGCCCACTGGGGCGGGAGATCATCGAAAAGCGCCGCGCACAGCCTGCGCCGGAGCCGAATGACCGCGGCTCCATCATGATGGTGCTGGCGACCGACTTGCCCGTATCCGACAGGCAGCTTCGGCGCATTCTCAAGCGATGCGCCGTCGGGCTGGCGCGCAACGGCTCGTACTTTGGCCATGGCAGCGGCGATGTGATGATCGGCTTCACCACGGCCAACCGCGTGCCGCATGGCGGTATGCACCGCACGATTGCACAGCAGGTGCTTACCGAGCATACGCTGGAGTTTGCGTTCCGGGCGGCGGCAGAGGCCACGCAGGAGGCGGTGCTTAATTCGCTGACGGCGGCGGTGGAGATGACCGGACTGAGCGGTAAGGTGTACGAGAGCATCACGAAGTATCTGTGAATAAAAATAAGGGGGTCTGCGCGTGCAGATCCCTTTTTGGATGGATGCTGTTCTTCCTCAAAGATGCTTCATACGCCGCGAAGCGAAGAAGGGGTTTGGGGATGAAATCCCCAAGCGGGTTTTAGGGCGGCAGCCCTAACGTATAATCGTGCGCAGCACGGTACACAAGGGGCAGGCAGCGAAGCGTTACC
>JAXJLD010000042.1:0-2258 GCA_036297385.1 Christensenellales bacterium
AACGTAGACCTCATCCGTCATCCCTACGGGATGCCACCTTCCCCAAGGGGAAGGCTTGAAAAAAACGTAGTTTCAGAGCAGAGCGCGAAGCGGTCTACGATTGAAACGGGTTCAATTTGGGCAGAAGTTTTTAGACGCAAAACAGTATGAAATCGCATCCCGAACGTGAACACCCCGTCAGCCCGCCGGACGGCGCACGCGTATCGGCGTGCTACTCGCCCGACAGCGCAGCCTGCCGCTCCAGATCGAACTCCTCCAGCGTCAGATGGTTTTCCATGATGTACGCCGCGGCCTCTTTGCCGACATACCGTATATGCCACGGCTCGTACCGGATGCCGGTGATGTCCTCCTTGTCCTGCGGATACCGGATGATGAAGCCGTACTCGTCGCAATGCTCACGCAGCCAAATCCCCTCCTCGGTATCACCGAAGGACTGCTGGAATTTGCTTCGGTAGGCCCAGCTCACGACGTCTGCGGCTAAGCCCGTCTGATGCTCTGAAGCGCCGGCGACCTGCTTGTAGCCGTCGTCATAGCCCAGCTTTTTGACGTGATTGTAGTGGATGACCTCCTGCGACCTGTATGAGCGGTAGGCGGAGCCGACATAGAGCTTCACGCCGTCCTGCGCCGCCGCGTCGATCAGTGCGCACAGTGCGTCGTTGGCCACCGCGCGAAGCTGATGCTTTCCCTTGGTGACGGGCGCGGTGACGTTCACGAGCCGATGCTCAGGGTCGTCCTGATCGGGGTACGCCTTGTCGAGCAGATGCTCCTTGTTTACCAGCCGCAGCACGTCCTGTTCGTCCGCCATGATCTCGCGGGAGAGGGGATGGCTCCATGTGTCCTGCGCCGCTGCGCCCATGCAGAGCGGACATTCGGTATAGCGCTCAAGCGCCTCAAACAGCGAAACGCGCTGCACATCCGCACCGGAGAGAGCGCTGCATAGGTCGTTGGCGTGGAAGCAATCGCTCTGCTCCGGCGCGATCAGAACGTCGAGGCGATCTTCCGCATACGCTGGCATAGCCCACAGGAGCAGCGCGACGGCCAGCGGAAGAAGGGGGCTGTTTTTCATGCTCGGAACTCCTTTCGTAAGCGGTACGCGGTTACGGCTTCACATAGGGGATCTGCGGGGAAACCAGTTCGCCGCGCACATAGCCGTACAGCCCCTCGTACTGCACATGCAGCCAGCCGTCCGTGCGCACGCCGAGCACGGACAGCTTTTCCCCGTTGCCGATGGTGTAGTCATAGGCGGCGGAGGTGGAGGGGGCGGCGCGGAGGTTGGCGCCTGTGCCGCCCGGATTGCGCACCGTGACCGACGGGCGCACATCGCGGACGGGCTCAAAGCTCAGATAAGCCGCGTCCATGTAGCCCTCCTGACGGGTGGAGAGGATGCGCACGCGCCAGAAGCCGTTTTCAAGCGTTTCCAGCACGAGCACCTCCACGCCGTTGTAATACTTGCCCAGCGATTCAGCATCGGCGCTTGCGGTGCTGCGCAGGTTCAGCCTGTCGGTGGGATTGGGATTGCAGACATAGGCCGTATAGCCCACGGGAGAGCTGCCCTGCTTGTGGTAGGAGAGGCGCGGCGTAAGCTGGTCGCCGAGCAGAAAGCCGCCCGTGCCGCTGATGTTCACATGAATCCAGCCGTTGGACAGCACGCCCTGCACGTTGTAGATCTCGCTGTGCTGTGAAAAGCTGTAAAGCGCCTTGGCGGATTCCGTCGGCTGGCTGCGCAGGGTCGCGCCGCCGGGGGAGGAAACGATCAGGCGCGGCAGGGCGTAGACCACCTCCCGGTGGCTGGCTGTCAGATAGTCCGCGTCCATGTAGCCCTCGTAGGGGTCGATGCGAACGTGCGCCCAGCCGTTCTTCGGCGTATCCAGCACCTGAACGGGAACGCCGCTGTAATACTTGCCCAGTGATGCAGCGTCCTGCGCCGGCTTGACGCGCAGGTTCAGCCGGTCGGTGGGATCGGGATTGCTGACGTAGGCCAAAGTGCCCGGCGTGAGCGGGCCTTCGCCCAGCGCCGCGCACGCGGATAGAAGCAGCAGCGCGAGAAGCGCGGCGAAAAATGGGAAGCGGATGCGAGGGGAAGTGAAGAACATGGGCGCAACCTCCTTATGCTGTTCGTATTCTAAAAGCTTTATTCAGCGCGAAGCGAAGAAGGGGTTTGGGGATGAAATCCCCAAGCAGGTTTTAGGGCGGCAGCCCTAACGGTTCCCCTATGGCGAAGCCATTCAGGCAAAGCCGTCAGGGAGCGAAGCGTTACC
>JAXJLD010000043.1:0-5274 GCA_036297385.1 Christensenellales bacterium
CAGACAACCAGGATGTTGGCTTAGAAGCAGCCATGCATTCAAAGAGTGCGTAACAGCTCACTGGTCGAGTGGACATGCGCCGACAATACACGGGGCTAAGCTGGACACCGAAGCGGCGGGATTTTAATTCATTAGAATCGGTAGGGGAGCTTCCCATGGGCGGAGAAGCCGTCAGGGCGACCGACGGTGGAGCGCATGGGAGTGAGAATGCTGGCATGAGTAGCGAGAGACGAGAGAGTAACTCGTCCGCCGTGAACCCGAGGTTTCCTGGGCAAGGCTAATCCTCCCAGGGTCAGTCGGGGGCTAAGGCGAGGCCGGTAGGCGTAGCCGACGCGCAGCAGGCAGACATTCCTGCACCGCGCACGCGGCGCTACGACCGACGGGGCGACGGATGGGGGTGGCTCGGCGGGGTTCTGGACGTCCCCGTGATGGAGCGCGGCCCGCGGACCAGGGAAATCCGGTCCGCACACAGGGCGAGGCTCCGGACGAAGCACTTAAGCGAAGCGAGTGAGCCCGAGGTCCCTAGAAAAACCCCTAGGCAGGCGCGTGCGCGCCCGTACCGCAAACCGACACAGGTGGGTGGGTAGAACATACCGAGGCGATCGGGTCAACCATGGTCAAGGAACTCGGCACAATGGCCCCGTAACTTCGGGAGAAGGGGTGCCCGCGCGTACGTGAACCGGCTTGCCCGGGGAGCGGAGGCGGGCCGCAGTGGAGAGGCCCAAGCGACTGTTTACCAAAAACACAGGACTCTGCAGAAGCCGCAAGGCGACGTATAGGGTCTGACGCCTGCCCGGTGCCGGAAGGTCACGCGGAGGAGTTAGCCGATTCGGCGAAGCCCCGAAGCCAAGCCCCGGTAAACGGCGGCCGTAACTATAACGGTCCTAAGGTAGCGAAAGTCCTTGTCGGGTAAGTTCCGACCTGCACGAAAGGCGCAACGACTTGGGCGCTGTCTCGACCATGGACCCGGTGAAATTGCACTGGTCGTGAAGATGCGACTTACCCGCGGAAGGACGGAAAGACCCCGTGAACCTTCACTGCAGCTTGGCATTGGCCGCTGGTCCCGCGTGTAGAGGATAGGCAGGAGGCATCGATCCGGAGGCGCCAGCCCCCGGGGAGCCGCCCTTGGAATACTGCCCTCGCGCGACCGGCGTCCTAACCCGAGGCCGTCAACCGGCTCGGGGACCGTGCCAGGCGGGCAGTTTGACTGGGGCGGTCGCCTCCTAAAGGGTAACGGAGGCGCGCGAAGGTCCGCTCGGGACGGTCGGCAACCGTCCTTTTGAATGCAAGAGTACAAGCGGGCTTGACTGCGAGGCCCACAAGCCGAGCAGGTGCGAAAGCAGGCTCTAGTGATCCGGCGGCCCCGAGTGGGTGGGCCGTCGCTCAACGGATAAAAGGTACTCCGGGGATAACAGGCTGATCTTGCCCAAGAGTCCACATCGACGGCAAGGTTTGGCACCTCGATGTCGGCTCATCGCATCCTGGGGCTGGAGCAGGTCCCAAGGGTACGGCTGTTCGCCGTTTAAAGCGGTACGCGAGCTGGGTTCAGAACGTCGTGAGACAGTTCGGTCCCTATCCTCCGTGGGCGCAGGAGAATCGATGGAGGCTGCCCCCAGTACGAGAGGACCGGGGTGGACGCACCTCCGGTGAACCGGTTGTCGACCAACGGCACGGCCGGGTAGCCGCGTGCGGCGCGGATAACCGCTGAAGGCATCTAAGCGGGAAGCCGTTCCAGGGATTAGTTCTCCTTCCGGTAAGGGCCCAGGTAGACTACCTGGTCGATAGACGGCAGGTGCAAGGACGGCGACGTCCTCAGCCGAGCCGCACTAATCGCCCGAGCTCTTCCGGAACCGCACCTCGCGGCCCGCGGGACCCAGCGCCCATGCGCGGTCCGGGCACGAGGATGCCCCCGAGTCACATCTTTCCTATGCGCCATGCGGCCCCCAGGGCACGTGAGTGAGACACCGGACACCGAAGATACGGTGGGCGCCGCCCACCGGTCAGCGGCCAGAGCATGGGGGGCACGCCCGGTCCCGTTCCGAACCCGGAAGCTAAGCCCCATCGCGCCGAGAGTACTGCGGGGTCAGCCCGTGGGAGGCCAGGGCGCCGCTGACCGGTGGACGGCACCGAGCCGTACGCTTGAACTGAGAAGGGGGAGGCCTCGCGGCCTCCCCCTTTTTTGCGTTTGATGGAGAGTTGTAATACACGAACTCGCCTTCGTTTAGCTTGTCTTACTGTTTGGCTGTATTTTGAGTCCTTCGTTTGTATTTGCGCGATAATAACTCCCATTGGCGTTAGGGAGGACTTGATGTTTACCGTTTTTGTCTTGGGCAATATTGCTTCGGGTAAGTCGACTGCCTGCCGCTATCTCGAATCTCATGGCGCCATGCTTATCGATCTGGATGAGCTTGCCAAATCGCTGTATGTTCCAGGCTCCGATATCGTCAATGCCCTCGCCGAAGAATTCGGTTGGGACATTCTGGACGGGGAGGGCGGCATTTGCCGTAATGTCCTCGCTGCTCGAGCTTTCGCCTCTCCTGATACAGTTGCGCGGCTCAATGGCATCGTTCACCCGGTTCTCATCGAACAGCTGTCACTGAGGATTCTTGATCCGGTTTGCTGCACGGTTTCGTCCCCCCGTTACCCTTTTGCGGTTGTCGAGGTTTCTGCCCCGACTGGTTTTGAGGATGCTTTTGGCCTGGCTGATGAAATTCTGGTTATCAGCGCTCCTTTAGCAGTTCGTCGCGAGCGTGCCATTCATCGTGGTATGGAGTCTTCTGATTTTGATGCGCGCTCTGCATGCCAACCTGATGAGGCTTCGCTTTGCAATCTCGCTACGACGGTAATCGATAATGCGGCAGGCGATAACTCGCTCTTTGAACAACTGGACGCATGGCTTGCGCGCCATGGCTTCGGGGATGTAGTGGATAAGGATGAGGCCGATGCCTAAGACACGTTTCTTTACGTGGTATCGCGTGGCGCCACTTGTCGTTATGCTCGTCTTCGGCCTTATTTCGCTCGTCTACTCGTATGCCCCTGCCGCCTTCTTTAAGCCTTTGTATCCGATTGACTACGAGGCGTACGTAAAGCAATCGAGCATTTCGCACAATCTTGATCCGTATCTGGTGTGTGCTGTCATAAAGTCGGAATCGAATTGGGATCCCAAGGCTGAGTCGAATCAAGGCGCTCAGGGATTGATGCAGCTGATGCCCGAGACTGCCCAGGATATGATTGCCAAGGGTCTTGTCGATGGTAGCGAGTATTCAGCCGACAACCTTAACGATCCCGCTACGAACATCGAGTTTGGCTGTGCGTACCTTTCGTATCTTCTAACGTATTTTAACGGGTCGACTGACAGCGCCATTGCCGCCTATAACGCCGGCATGGGCAATGTCGACGGATGGGCGCAGCAGAGCACGTCGCTTCATAATGCGATCACTTTTCCCGAGACGCAGGCGTATCTGATTCGTGTCAATAATGCCTGGGTCCGCTACAAGACCCTCTATCCCGATCGGTTCGTATAGGACTATGCCTGCCGCCTGCGTATACTGCAGATATATGAGTTAGGAGTATCCATGGCGGAATTTGAAGTTGAGCGTGTTGGAGGAGAGCTCAAACGTTTTGGCGTTGAGGGCTCTGAGGTGCCGTTTAAGGTCGTGTCTCCATACGAGCCCGCCGGTTCCCAGCCTAAGGCCATTGAGTCGCTTGTGCAGGGTGTGAGGGACGGAGATCGCTATCAGGTTTTGCTGGGCGTGACTGGTTCGGGCAAGACCTTCACGATGGCTAAGACTATTGAGGCCCTGGGGAAGCCGACGCTGGTCATGGCTCCCAATAAAACGCTTGCCGCTCAGCTCGCGAGCGAGCTCAAGGAATTCTTCCCTAACAACGCCGTGGTCTATTTTGTGTCGTACTACGATTACTATCAGCCCGAGGCATATGTACCGCAGAGTGATACGTATATCGAGAAAGACTCCTCGATTAACGAAGAGGTCGAGATGCTGCGCCATCAGGCGACGGCATCGCTGCTATCTCGACGCGATGTGATCGTCGTCGCATCGGTCTCGTGTATCTATGGCATTGGCTCCCCCGAGGACTATGCGGGCCTAGCTCCGAACGTCGACAAGAAGGTGCCGCTCGAGCGTGATGACTTTATCCATGCGCTTATCGATATCCAGTACGATCGCAATGACTATGATTTGGCACGTGGCACCTTCCGCGTGCGCGGCGATGTCGTCGACGTGTATCCGCCCTATGCCGAGCATCCGTTGCGGTTTGAGTTCTTTGGCGACGAGGTCGAGCTGATTGCCGAGATCGACGAGGTCACCGGCGAGATGCTGCGTGAGTACGAGGCCATTCCCGTGTGGCCGGCCTCGCACTACGTGACTGAGAAGCCTAAGGTCAAAGCGGCTCTGAAATCAATCAGCGAAGAGTGCGAGAAGCGTGTGGCCGAGCTCAAGGCGACTGACAAGCTGCTCGAGGCGCAGCGTCTGCAGCAGCGCACCGACTATGATCTCGAGATGCTCGAGACCATGGGTTTCTGTAACGGTATCGAGAACTACTCGCGTCATCTGGACGGCCGAAAACCGGGCGAGCCGCCGTTTACCCTGATCGATTACTTTCCTAAGGATATGCTCTGCATCATCGACGAGAGCCATGTAACGGTGCCGCAGATCCGCGGCATGCACGAAGGCGACCGCTCGCGTAAGGTGACGCTGGTTGAGCATGGTTTTCGTCTGCCTTCGGCGCTCGATAACCGCCCGCTTCGTTTCGATGAGTTTGAGGCGAGGATTCCCCAGTTCATCTACGTTTCGGCCACGCCGGGCGACTATGAGCTGAGGGTTAGCCAGAACGACGTTGAGCAGATTATTCGTCCGACCGGTCTGCTCGACCCCAAGATCGATGTGCGTCCGGTTCGTGGGCAGATTGACGATCTTGAGGACGAGATTCGCGAGCGCGTTGCCCGCAAGGAGCGCGTGCTGGTGACCACGCTCACCAAGCGCATGGCCGAGGACCTGACCGACCATCTGCTTGATGCCGGCATTAAGGTCAATTACATGCATTCTGATACGGCGACGATGGACCGTGTCGAGATTCTGCGAACGCTGCGCGAGGGAAAGATTGATGTTCTCGTTGGCATTAACCTGCTTCGCGAGGGTCTAGACCTTCCCGAGGTCTCGCTGGTGGCAATTCTCGACGCCGACAAGGAAGGCTTCTTGCGCAACCGCCGTTCGCTGATTCAGACGATTGGCCGTGCGGCCCGCAATGCCGACGGCG
>JAXJLD010000044.1:0-13755 GCA_036297385.1 Christensenellales bacterium
AGACCGCGAAGCGGTCTACGATTGAAACGGGTTCAATTGGAGAAAATGGATTGAGAAGCTAAACATATGGAGCCTGCCGCCGCCTGTGGCGTAAGCAGGCAGGCAAAGCCGTCAGGGAGCGAAGCGTTACCTGTCGGGGCTGAGAGCATGGCTTTCAATCCAGCAATAGTCGAACGCACTTCTTCCCCCTCCCCTAAACGAAACAAGGCGATGCCTCTCCCGACCCGGCGGGTCACAGGAGGCATCGCCTTGTTCACTTATCAGGGAATACGCTGGGACTGCAAGTCCGAGAAACGCGCACCGCCGCGCGTTCAAAAGCTATCGTCCATTCTACGATGCGCCATGAAAAGCGGCCTGTTCGGGGGCAGGAACGCTTCGCTCCCTGCCCCTTGTGAACCGTGCTGCGCACAGGGAATCCGTTAGGGCTGCCGCCCTAAAACCCGCTTGGGGATTTCATCCCCAAACCCCTTTTTCGCTTCGCGCTATATGAAGCTTTTGAGCGGTATCAGCAGACGATATTGAGCAGGCGGCCCGGCACGAAGATCAGCTTCCGCACCGGCGCGTCACCGACCAGCTTCTTCACCGTCTCATTCTCCAGCAGCTTCTCACCGTCGGCCTGCGTCAGGCTCGCGGGCACCATGATGCGTGCGCGGAGCTTGCCCTTGATCTGCACCGCGATTTCCACCTCGTCCGCAACGAGCTTATTCTCGTCATAGACCGGCCAAGACTGGGTGTAGATCGGCGTGCCGAAGCCGGCAGCCTCCCACATCTCCTCGGTGATGTGCGGCGCGACCGGGTTGAGGCACAGGCACAGCGCCTTCAGCTCGCCGCGGGTGACCTTGCCATTGGTGTACACATCGTTGACGAACGCCATCATCGCCGCAATGGCGGTATTGAACTTCATGCGCTCATAATCATCGGAGACCTTCTTAATCATGGCGTTGACCGCCACTTCCATCTCCTTGCGCACGTCCTCCTCATCGGTGAGCATCTCCTGAAGCCGCCACACGCGCTCCAGGAAACGGCGGCAGCCGCGCGCGCCTTCGGTAGACCACGGAATCGCCTGATCGAACGCACCCATGAACATCTCGTACATACGGAAGGCGTCCGCGCCGATCTCCGCGATGGTCTCATCCGGGTTGATGACGTTGCCGCGGGACTTGCTCATCTTCTCGCCGTTCGCGCCGAGAATCATGCCGTGGCTGGTGCGCTTGTTGTAGGCTTCCTGATTGGGAATCGCGCCGATATCATGCAGGAACAGGTTCCAGAAGCGGGAGTAGAGCAGGTGCAGCGTGGTATGCTCCATGCCGCCGTTGTACCAATCGACCGGGAGCCAGTACTTGAGCTCCTCCCAGCGGGCCAGGTCGGTATCGCAGTGCGGATCAGCATAGCGCAGGAAGTACCACGAGGAGCCCGCCCACTGGGGCATGGTGTCGGTTTCGCGCTTGGCCGCGCCGCCGCAGCACGGGCAGGTGGTGTTCACCCACGATTCGATCTTGGAGAGCGGGGACTCGCCGGAGTCCGTCGGCTCGTAATTATCGACGTTGGGCAGCAGCACCGGAAGCTGATCCTCCGGAACCGGCACCCAGCCGCACTTCTCGCAGTAGATCATCGGGATCGGCTCGCCCCAGTAGCGCTGGCGGGAGAACACCCAATCGCGGAGCTTGAAGTTGACCTTCTTCTCGCCCACGCCGTTCTCCGTCAGCCACTGGGTGATGCGCTTCTTCGCCTCCGCCACGGACAGGCCGTCGAGGAAGCCGGAATTGCACAGCACGCCATCGGCCACATCGGTATAGGCGGCCTTCTGCACGTCCTCGCCGCCCGCGACAACCTCGATGATCGGCAGGCCAAACTTCTTGGCAAAATCCCAGTCGCGCGTATCGTGCGCCGGAACAGCCATGATCGCGCCGGTGCCATAGGTCACCAGCACATAGTCGGAAATGAAAATCGGGATATCCTTGCCGTTGACCGGGTTGATCGCGCGGATGCCCTTGAGTTCCACACCGGTCTTGTCCTTGGCCAGCTCGGTGCGCTCAAACTCGCTCTTGCGGGCGGCCGCCTCGCGGTAGGCGATGACCTCGTCCCAGTTGGCAATGCGTTCCTTGAGCGCATCGACGGCGGCGTGCTCCGGCGCAACGACCATGTAGGTCGCACCGAAGAGGGTATCCGGGCGCGTGGTGTACACGCGCAGCTTCATGTCGGAATCCGCAATGCGGAAATCGACCTCCGCGCCCTCGCTGCGGCCGATCCAGTTGCGCTGCTGCACCTTGACCTTCTCGATGAAGTCCACATTCTCCAGACCGTCCAGCAGCTTCTGGGCATACTGGGTGATCTTGAGCATCCACTGGCTCTTCACGCGGCGGATGACCTCCGCGCCGCAGCGCTCGCACTTGCCGCCGACGACTTCCTCGTTCGCCAGACCGCACTTGCAGCTCGGGCACCAGTTGACCGGCATCTCGCTCTTGTACGCCAGACCGTGCTTGTAGAGCTGCAGGAAGATCCACTGCGTCCACTTGAAGTAGTTGGGATCGGTGGTATTCACCTCGCGCGTCCAGTCAAAGGAGAAGCCGATGCGCTTGAGCTGCTCGCGGAAGTGGTCGATGTTCTTCTGCGTCACGCCCGCGGGATGGACGTGGTTCTTGATGGCATAGTTCTCCGTCGGCAGGCCGAACGCATCCCAGCCGATGGGATACAGGACATTGTAGCCCTCCATGCGGCGCTTGCGGGCGATGATGTCCATCGCGGTATTGGAGCGCGGATGGCCGACGTGCAGGCCCGCGCCGGACGGATACGGGAATTCGATCAGGCCGTAGAACTTCGGCTTGCTCTTGTCGCTCTTCGCCTCAAAGCAATGCGCCTCGTCCCAGTTTTTCTGCCACTTGAGTTCAATCTCTTCGGGATTGTAGGGCTTGACGTTCACGGGAAAAACCTCCTCATTCTGCTCATTCAGGGTACAAAAAAGCGCCCCCGGATGATGATCTCATACACAGGGGCGCCTGAAAAACCAAGCGCGGTACCACCCTGATTCGGCTGCAAGTGCAGCCCTCAGCGGCTTATGCCAAGGCCGGTCACGGGGCCAACCGCCGCAGACTACTGAACCGCAATCGTTCGCCTGCGAAGCTCCGGGAGGAGAAGCCGTGCGTGCATCTGCCGCCTTGCACCTCCCGGCGGCTCTCTTCAAAACACAGCGCGCAGCGATTCCCGTCATCGCTTTTCATACGCTGTTTATTGTATCCAAAGCCGGGCAAAAAGTCAAGCCATTTGCCGCATCTGCGCGGGGATGACGGGGAGACTGTTTCCAAATGAAAAAGCCAAGCCGTTCGGAAGCGCTTTGCGCCCCGATGGCTTGGCATAAAGGGTTTCGCGCTTATCGCGCGTTTTCATCAAAAACCGTCTTAGGCCCGCTTGGTCATCCGCTCGATCACCAGCAGCGTGCCGGTCATCAGCACCGCGGCGAACACGAGGCCCAGCACCGCGTTCTGCACGAAGCCGGAGAAGATGAAGCTCACGAAGCTGACCGCCGCCACCGTCAGCGCGTAGGGGAGCTGCGTGTACACGTGCGTCAGGTGATCGCACTGCGCACCCGTGGAGGCCATGATCGTGGTATCGGAAATCGGAGAGATGTGGTCGCCGCAGACCGCGCCCGCAAGGCACGCAGAGATGGCGATAATCAGGATCTCGCTGCCCACCGGGAACACGTCCACCACAATCGGAATCAGGATGGAGAAGGTGCCCCAAGAGGTGCCCGTCGCAAAGGCGAGGAACAGCGCCACGACGAAGATGATTGCCGGCAGCATACGCGCCAGACCAGCCGTAGAGCCATCCAGCAGACCCGCCACAAACTCCGGCGCACCCAGCGAGGACTTGGTGATGCCGCCGATGCTCCACGCCAGCACGAGGATCAGGATCGCCGGAACCATCGCCTTGAAGCCCTCGGCGAGGCTGTCGGTAAACTCGTGGTAGGTCATCACGCCGCGCAGCATATAGTACACGAAGGTGAACACCAGCGCCAGAAAGGAGCCCAGCATCAGGCCCGTCGGCGCACTGGAATTGGCAAAGGAGTCGATGATGCCCGCGCCGGAAAAGAAGCCTCCGGTGTACATCAGGCAGGTGATGCACAGCACGATCAGCGCCGCCACCGGCACGATCAGATCCGCGATGGTGCCGCGCGTGGAGACCGGCGCTTCCTCCGCGCCCTCATACGGGCGGGATTCCACGGTGAACAGGTCGCCGCGCAGGCGGGCGTTCTCCTCGTGCGTCTTCATCACGCCGTAGTCAAAGTCACGTGCGGAGATGATGACCAGCATCAGCAGCGTCAGCAGCGCGTAATAGTTGTAGGGAATGGCCTGCATGAACAGCGTCAGGCCGTTGGTGCCCTCCACCATGCCGCTCACCGCCGCCGCCCAAGAGCTGATCGGTGCGATGATGCACACCGGCGCAGCCGTCGCATCGATGATGTACGCCAGCTTCGCGCGGGAAATCCTGTGGGTATCGGTCACCGGGCGCATCACGGAGCCGACCGTCAGGCAATTGAAGTAATCGTCCACGAAGATCATCACGCCCAGGAAGAAGGTCATGAGCTGCGCGTGCTTGCGCTCCTTGATCTTCCTGCGCGCCCAGTCGCCATAGGCGCGTGCGCCGCCGGCCTTATTGATGAGCGCCACCATCGCACCCAAGAACACGAGGAAGATCAGGATGCCGATGTTGCCGCTGTCCCCGAGCTTGCCCACGATCATGTCAAACGTGGTCTCCACCACCTGAACGGGATGCATCAGGCCGCCGGCAGCCAGCACGCCGCCCGCCAGCACGCCCGTAAACAGGGACAGGTAAACTTCCTTGGTAATCAGCGCCAAACCGATGGCCAGCACCGGCGGCAGCAGCGACCAGACCGTGCCAAACGCATTCGCCGGCGCGAAGGCCAGCAGCGCCACGGCCACAGCCGCGTAAATCGCCAGCGCGATGCGCTGACCCTTGCTCATGCTCATATCTTTCGTTCTCCTCTCCGGGAGCGGTCTGCGCCGCCCCATTCGGCTTCGGCCATTATAGACGCTTCCGGCGGGGGATGCAAGCTTATTGCCGCCGATTCGTAGGGAAACGGCAGAAAACAGAAGAACGCGCAATTGCTTTGTAAAAACTACAAAGCAATTGCGCGTAAATCTGTGTTTTATCCATTTGTCCCGCCGGTCAGCCCATCGAGACAGAAAGGGAAAATCGGATCAGGAGAGGTGCTTGGTCTCATCGCTGTCCAGCGCCGCAATCAGCTTTTCCGCCTTCTGGCTCAGGTCGCAATTGCGGATGGCGTTGCGCAGGGGCAGCACGGCACGCGGGGTAACGGACAGCTCGTCCACGCCCAGCGCGAGGAACGTCTCGGTCATCTCCAGATCCGCGCCCAGCTCGCCGCACACGCCGACCCAGATGCCGTTCTTGTGCGCGTTTTCCACCACCATCTTAATCAGGCGCAGCACCGCCGGGTGATGCGGATCGTAGAAGCGGCCCAGATCGTTGTTCTGGCGGTCGCAGGCGAGGGTGTACTGGGTGAGATCGTTGGTGCCGCAGGAGAAGAAATCGACCTCCTTGGCCAGCCGGTCGCTCATCACGGCGGCTGCCGGCGTCTCGATCATGATGCCGATTTCGACATGATCGCTGAAGGGGATGCCCTCGGCCGTCAGCTCCGCCTTAACGCTCTCAATCAGCTTCTTCGTCTCCCGAACCTCCCAGACGCTGGTAACCATCGGGAACATGATGCCCAGCTTGCCGTAAGCGGAGGCGCGGTAAAGCGCACGAAGCTGCGTGCGGAAGAAATCCGTGCGGCTGAGGGAGATGCGCAGGGCACGCATACCCATGGCAGGGTTCTCCTCCTTGGGCAGATCAAAGTAGTCAATCTGCTTGTCCGCGCCCACGTCACAGGTACGGATGATGACCTCCTTGCCGTCCATGCCAGCCAGCACAGCGCGGTACGCCTCAAACTGCTCATCCTCGGTGGGATAGGTCTTGGCATTGAGGTAGAGGAATTCGCTGCGGAACAGGCCGATGCCGCCGCCGTCGTTTACCTGCACGGCGTGTACATCCTCCGGAGAGCCGATGTTGCAGTACACGCGGATGCTGCGCCCGTCCTTGGTCACGTTCTCCTGCCCCTTGAGGGTCTCCAGCATCTTCTGGAAGGCCATCTGCTCGGCACGCTTGGCCAGCAGGCGCTCGCGCGTCTCCTCGTCCGGGTCGATAATGACCGCACCAGTACCGCCGTCCACGATCACCTGACGACCCTCATATTCCATCTTCAGGCTGTCGCCCATGCCGACAATCGCCGGAATGCCCATCGTGCGGGCGAGGATGGCGGTGTGGCTGGAGCCGGAACCATAGGAGGTGACGAAGCCCAGAATCTTGCTCTTGTCCAGCTGGATCGTCTCGGACGGCGCGAGGTCGTCCGCGGCGAGCAGCACCGGCACGTCAGAGTCGATACCGCCCTGCACCACGCCGCACAGGATACCGATGATGCGCGAGGAAACGTCCTTCACGTCCGCAGCACGCGCCTGCATATAGCTGTCGTCCATCGTAGCGAACATCTCCGCAAACTGATCGGACGTGCGGGAGACAGCGATCTCCGCGCCCAGATTCTCCTCCTTGATGATGCCCTCGATGGTCTCCTCGTAGTCCATGTCCTCCGCCATCATCTGATGGGTTTCAAACAGGAACGCCGCGTCGTCTCCGGCCTCTGCGCGCGCCTTCTCCGCCAGCTCGCCAAGCTGCTCGATGGCGGCAGCCTGCGCCGCCTTGAAGCGCTGCCACTCCGCCTCCGTGTCCTCCACGGTACGGAACTTGATCTCCGCCGCCGCCCGGCGATAGAAATACAGCGGGCCCATACCGATGCCGGTGGATACGCCCTTGCCCTGAATGGTAATCATGACGTTTTTTCTCCTTTATATGCCAACTGCGGCAGTGGATAAACTGCCGCAGCCGGTATTCACAGGTTAGCCTTGAAGAACGCTTCCATGGCGGGCCCGGCGACGGCTTCATCCTCGCCCTCGACCCGGACAGTCACGGTTTCGCCGCACTTGACGCCCAGCTTCATCAGCGCCATCAGCTTGAGCACGTTCACAGCGGTGCCGTTCTTTTCAACGGTCACGGCGCTCTTATACTTCTTGCCTTCCTTGCTCAGCAGGCCGGCCGGACGGGCGTGAATGCCCACGGGATCCTTCACGGTATAGACAAACTCGTACATGGGACTTCTCCTCCTCGGTGTAAGTGTATTGGGTTGGGAAATCAGCCTGTCTTACACGAGGCTGAGCGCGTCCTCGTCTGCGACGAGCACGAAGTTGGGGTGCATCTGCAAAATCGAAGCCGGCACCTGCGGGGTCACCGGGCCGAAGAAGGCCTTCTTGATGATTTCGGCCTTGTCCTTGCCGCTGACGATCATCAGCACCTTGCGCGCGTTCATGATGGTGCCGGTGCCCATGGTGTACGCCTGACGCGGCACCTCGTCCTTGGAGGCGAAGAAGCGCTTGTTGGCCTCGATCGTCTCATCGGTCAGATCGACGCAGTGCGTGCCCAGATCAAAAGCATCCGCCGGCTCGTTGAAGCCGATGTGACCGTCATGGCCGATGCCCAGAAGCTGGAGATCCACGCCGCCCAGGCCCGCGATGACCGCATCATAGTGCTTGCACTCGGCCTCGGCGTCCATGTTGGTGCCGTCCGGCAGGTTGATGCGCTCGGCAGGAATATTCACATGGTCGAACAGATTCCTGTGCATGAAGCTCCAGTAGCTCTCGCGATGCTCGCGCGGCAGGCCGCGGTACTCATCCAGATTGACGGTGGACACGTCGGAAAAGTCCAGATCGCCGTCATTGTGCCACTGAACCAGATTCTTGTAGGTGCCCACGGGCGTGCCGCCGGTCGCCAGACCCAGCACGCAGTCCGGCTTATGCACAACCTGCGCTGCGATGATGGCCGCAGCCTTGCGAGACATATCATCGTAGTTCTTTGTACGGATAATCTTCATCGAGATCTCTTCCCTTCTATGCGTCTTTCGATCGCACTATACGCCGTTGAAATATGCAGTATAATGTACCTACAGTATATCGCCCCTGAAACATCAAAGTCAATATCTGTCGCCCGTTTTTGATCGTTTTTGCGCGAAAACCGTCAGATTTCTGTCATAGAAAATCCCCCGCTCCATCGTCACAATGAAGCGGGGGCCATGTTTCGTTTACCGCACCGCCTGCGTCCGAAGGCGCGTGCGCTCGGCGCGAAGCGCCTCGAGAATGACTGTGCGTGCGTGCGCTGCTCCCTCCCGGCTCATGGGCGGCACGCCCTCCAGCGGATAGGGACGACCCATGCGTGCGTACTTCTGTGCGCCCATCGTGTGATAGGGCAGCACATCCAGCGCCTGCACGTTGCCCAGCCCGCCGATGAAGCGGCCCAGCCGCGCCAGCGCGGCCTCATCGTCCGTCACGCCCGGCACGACGACATGCCGAATCCACACCGGCACCTTCTTCTCCGCCAGATACCGCGCAAAGGCGAGAATGGAGACGTTGCTCCGCCCCGTCAAGCGCTTATGCGCCTCATCGTCGATGTGCTTGATATCCAGCATCACCAGATCGGTCAGCGCCATGAGCGCATCCAGCTTCTCTCTCTGCGCCGCATCGCCCTCGCGGTACGTCGCGCCGGAGGTGTCGATGCAGGTGTGTATCCCCCGCGCCTTGGCCAGACGGAACAGCTCCAACAGAAAGTCGAGCTGCACAAGCGGCTCACCGCCGGTGACGGTGAGGCCGCCGCGGGCATAAAACGCCTTGTTGCGCTCGTACTGCCGCAGCAGCTCCTCGGCGGACATGCGCGTGCCCTTGCCCATCGCCCAGCTATCGGGGTTATGGCAGTACAGGCAGCGCATCGGACAGCCCTGACAGAAGATCACAAACCGCAGTCCCGGGCCGTCCACCGTGCCGAAGCTCTCCACGGAGTGAATGTATCCGTCCATCGCGCTTAAATCTTGTCGTGGAAGGTGCGGGAGATGACCTCGTCCTGCTGTTCCTTCGTCAGCTTGATGAAGTTGACCGCATAGCCGCTGACGCGCACGGTGAGCTGCGGGTACTTCTCCGGGTGCTTCTGCGCATCCAGCAGCGTCTCCCGGCTGAACACGTTCACGTTGAGGTGGTGGCCGCCCTTCTGCACATAGCCGTCCAGCAGCGCCACAAGGTTGTCAATCTGGTTTTCCGTCGCCTTCATGGTCATGCTCCTTTCTTATTCCAAAACGTCGTCCGCGTCCAGCCCTTCAAAGAGCGTCGGCGCGTTGCAGCCGCCCAGTCCGCAGTCCAGATCCACGTCGATATCGCCCACAAAGATCCTGTCCTCCTTGCCCAGCGCACCGGGGATGATGGAGAACGTGTTGGAGATGCCGTCCTTCGCATCCTTGAAGGGCAGCTTCGCCACGGAGGCCAGCGAGGCCACAGCGCCATGGCTGTCGCGGCGGTGCATGGGGTTCGCGCCCGGCGCGAATGGCTCGCCCTTCTTGCGTCCGTCCGGCGTGGAGCCGGTCGCCTTGCCGTAGACGACGTTGGAGGTGATGGTGAGGATGGAGGTCGTGGGGATGGAGTCGCGGTAGGTGTGGTTCTTGCGCACGTGCTCCATGAAGCGGTGAACGATGCCGCGGGCGATGTTGTCCACGCGGTCGTCATCGTTGCCATACTTGGGGAAGTCTCCCTCGACCTGATAATCCACCGCCAGCCCCGTCTCGTCGCGGATCACCTTCACCTTCGCATACTTGATGGCGCTCAGGGAATCCGCCACCACGGACAGGCCCGCGATGCCCGTGGCGAACCAGCGGGTCACGTTCTTGTCGTGCAGCGCCATTTGCAGCTTTTCGTAGCAGTACTTGTCGTGCATATAGTGGATGACGTTGAGGGTATTGACGTACACCTCCGCCAGCCAGCGCATCATCGCGTCAAACTTCTCCATCACCTCGTCGTAATCCAGATACTCGGCAGTGATGGGTGTGAACTTCGGGCCGACCTGCTTGCGGCTGATCTCATCCACGCCGCCGTTGATGGCGTACAGCAGGCACTTAGCCAGATTGGCGCGTGCGCCGAAGAACTGCATCTCCAGTCCGATGCGCATGGAGGACACACAGCAGGCGATGGCGTAATCATCGCCGTGGGTAAAGCGCATCATATCGTCGTTCTCGTACTGGATGGACGAGGACTCGATGGACATCTTGGCGCAGTAGCGCTTGAAGCTCATCGGCAGATTGACCGACCAAAGCACCGTCAGGTTCGGCTCCGGAGAGGGGCCAAGGTTGTTGAGGGTGTTGAGGTAGCGGTAGCTCATCTTTGTGACCAGATGCCGCCCGTCGATGGCCACGCCGCCGATGGACTCCGTCACCCACTGCGGATCGCCGGAGAAGAGCTGATTGTATTCCGGCGTGCGGGCAAACTTCACCATGCGCAGCTTCATGATGAAGTGGTCCACCATTTCCTGAATCTCCTGCTCGGTGAACACGCCATTGCGCAGGTCACGCTCGGCGTAGATATCCAGGAACGTGCTGGTGCGCCCCAGCGACATGGCTGCGCCGTTCTGCTCTTTGATCGCCCCCAGATAGCCGAAGTACAGCCACTGAATGGCCTCCTTCACATTGCCCGCCGGGCGGCCAATGTCAAAGCCATAGCTCTTGGCCATCTCCTTGAGCTGCTGGAGCGCACGGATCTGCTCGGAAAGCTCCTCGCGCTGCTGGATGACCTTCGAGTACATCGCCGAGCGGGTCTGCTCCTTCTGTTCGAGCTTGTCCTCAATCAGGCAGTCCACGCCATAGAGCGCCACGCGGCGGTAATCGCCGATGATGCGGCCGCGGCCATAGGCGTCCGGCAGGCCGGTGATGATGTGGCTGGAGCGGCAGGCGCGCATCTCCGGGGTATAGGCGTCAAACACGCCCGCGTTGTGCGTCTTGCGGTGAACGGTGAAGAACTCGACCATTTTGGGGTCGATGGTATAGCCGTGATCCTTGCACGCCTTCTCCGCCATGCGGATGCCGCCGTAGGGCATGAACGCACGCTTGAATGGCTTGTCCGTCTGGAGGCCAACGATCTGCTCCGTCTCCTTGTTCAGGTAGCCCGGGCCATGCGAGGTAATGGTGGAGATGATCTCCGTATCCATGTCCAGCACGCCGCCATGGGCAATTTCTTCCTTCGTCAGCTCACAGACCTGCGTCCAAAGATCCAGCGTGCGCTGCGTTGGCCCGCACAGGAATGCCTCGTCGCCGTCGTAGGGCGTGTAGTTGTGCTGAATAAAGCTGCGGACATTGACCTCGCGGCACCACGTCGCGCGCTCAAAGCCCGCCCATTCGTCAAACTGGTAGTCCATATAGTCCAGATGATCCATGATGTCCCTCCTCGTTGGATGGTCCTGTCACATTCGTTAGAAAAACCTAACAACCTTGGAAAAATAAAGGACAAAATCGCTTGCCCTCGCGCGCGGTGGCCGCTCTATTGTGTCCCCTTCCCGCGTATATGCGCCGGATTGATCTTCCGACGCTTGTCATCATACCACATCCGCGCGCATTTTTCAATGCCGGCGCGATCAGTTTGGCAAACCTGCCTGTTCCTCATTCGTGTTTCTGATAAAAGCGTCCTGTTCACGGTCAGGCGCGGGATGCTTGCCGCGCCCCGGCAGATTTGCTATAATACGTCCATGCAAACAGCGCGGCAGGCGCACAGAACACCCTTGCTGAAAAAGGAGCGAAAAGCATGTACAGAATCAAAAATTTTACGGACAACGACGACGTCAAAACGCTGGATGCGCTCGGCGCATTCACCGTCATCGAGTACCAGCGTGATCTGAGCGTCACGCCGGATGACGCGCAGACCGCTTATTTTTGCAACGAAATGAACGTGCGCAAGCGCCAGGTGCTCTGCGATGTCTCCCGCAGCAGCATCACCACCCAAGCCGGCGCCATGCAGTGGATGGTTGGTCAGGTCAACGCGACAACCGGCCTCAAGGGCGTGGGCGACTTTTTGGGCAAGGCGCTGCGCGGCAGCGTCACCGGTGAATCGGCCATCAAGCCGGAATACACGGGCAGCGGTATGCTGGTGCTGGAGCCGACCTACAAGCACATCCTGCTGCTTGACGTGGCGGACTGGAACGGCTCCATCGTGCTGGACGACGGCCTGTTTCTGGCCTGCGAATCCTCGCTCAAGCACAAGGCGGTCGCCCGTGCCAACCTCTCCTCCGCAACGCTGGGCAAGGAGGGGCTGTTCAATCTGGGCATTCAGGGCAGCGGCGTGCTCTGTCTGGAATCCGTCTGCCCCAAGGAGGAGCTGGTCGAGATCGCGCTGGACAACGACGTATTGAAGGTGGACGGCAGCATGGCCATCGCGTGGAGCGGCTCGCTGGATTTCTCGGTCGAGCGCTCCGGCAAGAGCCTTATCGGCTCCGCCGCCTCCGGCGAGGGCCTTGTCAACGTCTATCGCGGCACCGGCAAGGTGCTGCTTGCGCCGGTCGTGGAGAATCCGATGCCCACCGCACCGATAAACACGAACGCTTGACCCTATTGGGGGGATCGAAACGATCCATAAGCGCAAAGCGAAGAAGGGGTTTGGGGATGAAATCCCCAAGCGGGTTTCCCGGAGGAGAAGTTCCAATGTCTATCTGAAACGGGCTTCATTGGAACGAAAGGTTTTAGAGGCAGAATAGTGTGAGTGCACGACAATAGGGAGGCGCATGAACATGAAAAAAACGAGGCTGCTGGGCATGGCGCTGGCGCTTCTGCTTGCTTGGGTGGTTGGTGGCTGTGCGGAAGCACAGTATTCCAATCTGACGGATGCGGATTCCCGCCTCGCGGTTGCTTCCGCATGGGAAGCACACGGCCTGAAGGGTGCGCCGGTGGAGAAGGTGCTCTCGTGGGTGGAGGACTACAATGCGGCGGCGAAGGGCATGGCGGCAGAGGATGGATTTATGCCTCTTCCTGAGGCAGGGGCAGACTATGGCGCTGTCGTGCTGGATGATAAAGCGAAGGAATATCTGTCTTGGCTCAACTGCCGCCTGACGGCCTTTTCGCTGCTGAGTGATGGGGTGGAGACGGCTGGGAAGGAAGCGGACAACGATGCATGGCTCATGTTTGACGTGGAGGCCATCGACACGCTGGATGAACTGCGGATGAGCGAGGAAAGCCATGCGGATTTTGTCACGCTGTTCCATCCGGTGTCCATCGCCGGTGCGGCGACATTGGAGGCGCACGAGGCACGGATTGCGGAGGCGTGGACGGCGCGGGATATTCGCCTGACAACAGACGGCGTATCCCTGATCTGCGTATACCTGCATATGCCGGAGGACGAGGTGCGTTTTGTGGGGCATACCGGCGTGCTGACGGAGACCGAGGACGGTCTGCTGTTTTTTGAAAAGTACAGCAGCCTTGCGCCGTTTCAGGCCACGTTCTTTCCGGATCGCGCGGCGCTTAAGCGCTACCTGCTCGCCCGGCCCGATCTGTATGGGGACGAAACGGAGCTTGCGCCGATCGTGACAGAAAACGGCTGCGTGCTGTGAGGGCATCCACGTCTGCCGGATGCGGAAAAGATGGAAAAATAGTGAGCGGCTCTGCTTCCACATGGGAGCAGAACCGCATTTTTTCTTATGCTGTTTTCTGATAAAAAGGACAATCTCGAAATCCCGTCAGGTCACGTTTCTTTCCCTGACGGCTTTGCTTGATTGGCTTCACCGTAGGGAAACCGTTAGGGCTGCCGCCCTAAAACCCGCTTGGGGATTTCATCCCCAAAC
>JAXJLD010000045.1:0-38234 GCA_036297385.1 Christensenellales bacterium
CCGAAGCAAGACCGCGTAATCCTATGAAATTCTATGACAGGCTCTTATTTTCGTGTCTGTTACTTGGGAAACAGTCCACCAGAGAGCGGCAGTTTTTTATCCATTTGTTTCTGCCATGCGATTGCGCATTACAGCTCGAAGTGATATACCGTATCGTAATCCATGTCAATGGCCACATCCAAGCCGATCTCCTTCTGATCGTACACGCACGACCACTGCGTCGAGGAGTCCTTGCCCTCCACGGGCTTCTGGCTGACGGCTTCCAGCAGCGCCATTGCTTCCTCCGTGTCACGCAGCGTGCCATTCGTGCACGCCAGCTTCTCCTCCAGCACCTTGAAACGGTCCTGTCCCTTGCCGAAATCAAAATCACCCGGCGTCAGCAGGAAGTTGGTCGCCGCCTCGCTGCGGATCACGCTCATCTCATCCCCGATGTATTCCACCACGACGCTGTTTCCCTGCGCATCCGCAATATGGAAGTGGTAGCAGCTGTTTGCAGAGGCGTGCATATCGTAGCTTTCCAGCAGCGCAATCGCCTCATCGACCGTCGCCGCACGATCCAGCATCAGTCGAATGGCAGACGTGGTGGTAATGTCCGGCCTGCCCGTATCCTGATGCGTCGATTCCGTCTCAATCAGCAGCACGCCTACCGCCAAGCCCTTCTCATTCACGCCGTCCAGCGGCACATACGGCGCAGCCAGCGCCATGATGCGATCCGCCAGCGCATCCGGCAGATGCTCCGCATCATAGCCAATGTACGCCAGATTCACCATGGACAGCGATGCATAGCCATCCTTCGGGCGCGTCGTCACCAGCATCGCCGGCGAATCATACATATCGAAGTTGCGTCCAAAGATGGGCGTTCCGTCCGACAGACGTGCCGCATAGGTGGAACATCCCAGATCCGGCAGGTCAAACTCCATCGGCAGACCATGCAGCACCTGCCGAACGACAAACGCCACCAGATCCGCATCGCTGTCCGCACCACCCTCGGTCAAGAATTTCTCCAGCCCATAGTCGCCCTTGTAATCCATCGTAAACAGCGGCGTATTCTCCTCCACCCGCTTCACGGATGCTACCGTCCGCAGCTCACCGCCGAAGGTCAGCCACACCGCCAACAGCAAAATGAGCAGCACCACCAGCAATCCCCTCAGCATCCACGTCAGCCATCCGCTGCGTTTGCGCGTCTGTTCGTTCGTATTCTCCATGTCCGTTCCCCTTTTCGTTTATTTTGTGAACTATACGCTTAAAAATTAATTCGCGTCGTTTTGCGCGAATGGTTCAATTATAAAACTGTTTTTGTCGTCTGTCAATCCATTTTTTCATTGAGCCCTCTCCTGACGAGCCAACAACAATCGCACACTATACTCGAAGCAGCCCACGCCTCAGGTATCGTCGCGCTTCTTTTCCCTCTTGTTCTAAACCCAACAAATCAAAAAAACGAAGGGCTTGCCGCCTGCGATTTACAGACGACAAGCCCTTCGGGTTCATTCAGTTGGCAACAATTCAGAGAGTATTCTCCATCACTTACCCAATGCGGCGTTGGTGCCGGCGATGCGGCCAAAGACGCAGAAATCCACGATCGCGTTGCCGCCGAGGCGGTTGCCGCCATGCAGATTGCCGGTGATCTCGCCCGCGCAGTAGAGTCCGTCAATCACGGTACCGTCCGCGCGAAGCGCATGGGTATCGGCATCCACGTTCACGCCGCCCATGGTATGATGTACGGCCGGCTTGCGCGGGTAGGCGTAGTAATACTTTCCTTCGATCTTTTTGTTGTAGGTCACGCGGCCAAACTCGTCCGTCTCTCCGCTTTCCACATGTGCGTTGAAGTCCTCGATTGTTGCTACGAGCGCATCCGCAGGCACACCCATCTGCGCCGCCAGATCTTCCAGATTATCAGCGATCATGTAGCCATAAAGGTTATTGTCCAAATAATACTGGACACTCTTCTTGCCCAGACTGTATCGGGTGGAGGGATCATCCGTGCTGTTCACAACAAACATCATGCTGTCGGTCTGTGCAATGATGCCCTTAGACATCTCATCGCGGCGGCCATCTTCGCGCACAAAACGCTTGCCTTCCTTGTTGATGAAGCAGTCCACACCCGCGATGTTGTAGGTCGCGCCGGTCCACGGATCACAGAAGGGCAGAAGCTGAATCTGCTCCATGTTCACCAGCTGCGCGCCCGCCTCCTCAGCCATGAAGATGCCGTCGCCGGTGACACCGGGCATGTTGGAAGTGTTCACCTTTGCGCTCAGATCAGGCCACTTCTCGCCCTCGCAGTATTTCTGACGCAGTTCCACATTGCCGGCAAAGCCGCCGGTGGCCAGAATCACACCCTTATTGGCATGCAGGGTAACGGCATTGCCGTCCTTGCCCACAGCATTCACGCCTACGACTCGGTCGCCGTCGAGAATCAGGCTCTTGCCGGTGGTATTCATCAGGATGCTGACGCTCTCTCGATTCGCCAACGTTTTCTCAAAAGCATCCATGTAGCCCACGCCATTAGGGGTAGTGGCCTGGTGCGTGCGCGGATACAGGGAACCGGCACCGACGATCACCTGATCCTCAAACTCCAAGCCCATGCTTTCAAGCCACTCCAAAGAAGGATATGCATTTTCAGCAAAGACCTTCAGCATGCTCAGCGTACCAATTTTGTCGCCGCCGTTCCAGGTTTGCAGGGCAAACCAATTAGGGCTGTCGAACAAAGTCTTATCGGTCGCTTTGTAGGCCTCAAATTCCTCGCGCACAGCGGCTTGCAGGGCAGCGTGCTCCTCGTTGACCGGCGTTTCCGCCAAAGCCGCCTCAATCAAGGAATCCTGATCGCCGGAGAACTCGGCATAATCCTGCAATTCAGGGTCTGGGCAGTTGTAGATGCCGCCGGCCACGATCGAGTTGCCGCCAAGGAAGCCCATCTTCTCGATTACGATAACCGAAGCGCCCTCGTCGGTCGCCGCTACCGCTGCCGCGAGACCGGCGCCGCCGCCGCCAACGATGACCACATCCGCCGTCAGCTCCTGATCGGTCTCCGGCTGCTTCTCCATCGGCTGATTAAACTTGTCCATGTCCGCGCCAGCCTGCTCCAGGCACTTCTTCGCAGCATTCATGATGCAGCGGCTGGTTACAGTCACGCCAGAAACGGCATCCACTGCTACCGTCTGTGCCGCGACAATAGCCGCCGGAACTTCTTCGACAGCCACATCACCTACGCCGGGCGTCTCCACGTGTTCAGTTACGACGGCAGACTCAATCCTGTCTTCGCTCACCGTCATTTCCAGCGTCAAAGGGCCGTGCATCGCATTTACCGTCTCGGTATAGGTGCCAGCCGTCATGGCGCTTGCCGTGCAGGCTACACTCATCAAAACGACGAGCGCCAGCACAACACTCAGCAGCTTCTTCATATGCTTGTTCCTCCTTTTTCCTTCCCATCCTGCGCGTCGGGATTGTTTATATTGTATCATTCTCAACGCAAAAAGGCCAATGCAATTTCTGCATCGGCCGCTTCGCATGATAATTTTAAGTCATAGACTGTATTCAATTTGCTGCTTGCGCTCCGGCAGGGCGCTCAAGTTCTTCAAACAGGCAAAGCATTTCTGCATTTACATCACGATCCCGTATTGCCATCACCAGCGAGGATGTATAGTTTTCTTGAATCGGGACTAACCGCAGTTCTTCTGATTCTACATAATCAAATGCACAGTTTGCAATGCAGAGCGCACCATGCTGATGCAGTTGTTCAATCACATCGCCCGCCTTGCATCCATATCCGACAATCTCTGGAGAAAAACCTGCTTCTCGGCACATACTTATGTGTTTGGCAAATACCATAGGCATATCTTCCGGGCTGAAAAATACAAACCTCTCCCCGGCAAGCTGGCGCATAGAAACGCTTTCTTCATCAAAAAGCGGATGCTCGCGGGGAACCATGAGCTTGCTTCTCAGCGTACTGACCACACAAGTGCGGCAGCGGGCCAGATTCCACACACAGTTTTCTGGCAAAATCGCTCCATCCAATTCACCGCTGAGCAGTCGCCGCTTGATCGCCGGCGTTGCATCATATACAGTCTCTAACCGAATGCCTTTGCTGTGCAGCTCATTCAATAGGACATGGTGAGTTTGTCTGAATGCATTGAGCATTCCGTAGGCCGTATATCCTATCAGAAGCGTCTGCCGCACCTGATCGGCCGAACGCACACGTTCGCCAAGTCCGCTAATTTGCCGAAGAATACGTTTAGCCTCCTCCAGCAGCACTTCGCCGGCAGGCGTAAGAATCACCATTTTCCCACGCTCTACGATCGTACATCCCAACTCTTTTTCCAAACTAGCGATCGCGCGGCTAAGCGCAGGTTGGGTGATATAGCAGGCGCCAGCCGCATCCGTGAAGCTCCTATGCTCCGCCAGTGCAACAAAGTATTCCAACGTCTGTAGCGTCACGCCCATCCCCCCCTATCCATGAAGAGCATACACAGTGGTCGCAAATCTGTCAAGCACTGTTTTCCATTATGTTCATGGCGTCGCTTCCTGCACAAAAGAGCATTGGCTTCTGCCCTTTTCATCCAATCTCCACGTCTTTTTATTGACCCATAACGTCTTGCCCGCGTCTTTATCCCCTTCTGCACGCATACATACACGAATAATCAGGACAGAAAACCGCCCTCCCATCGTAGTTTTGATTTCCTCAATTCTACAACAGGAGGGCGGTTTATTTCGCTATCCATTGTCTGCAAGTCATCCAACTGCACCCATAGCAGCCGGAGTTTAAGTTCTTCGGAAAGGCGGCCTCTGTCAATACCACATCCAGCCGTCGAACCAGTTCATCGCATCACACCATGTGCGCGGCACCTCCATGCCGGAGGCCAGCGGATAAAAGCCGATAAACAGCGCCACCGCTGTCACAGCCAGCACCGCCGCCAGCCCATACGCCGTGCGCTTGTGTCGGCGCGAGAGATATTTGAGCGCCAGCCCCGTCGCCAGAATAATCCACGGCACGCTGGCAAAGTAGTGGTAGATGAATGTCAGCCGCGATACCAGCACCCACGGCAGATAGCCGGAGAGGAACGCCACGGCGATGACCGGCAGCACGCGGTCGTCCTCGTCCTCGCGCCCGTTCAGCACGCGCAGCGCGGGCAGCGCATTGCGGTAAACGCTGTATCCCAGCACGAACAGGATGCACACCAGCCCCGTCCACCACACCGCCGGGTTGCCAAATGCCAGAATCGAGGACGCCATGCCCGGCGCCTTGAAATCGGCGTTGTAGTACCACATCGGCTTGGCGATCACCGGCCACTCGTACCACGGCGAAGCGAAGTAGTGTTCCGCCACCAGATCCTTGTGGTAATCAAACATCAGCACCTGCGCATCCCAGATGCGCTGAAGCGTCGTCAGGTTCCACTTGATCTCGCCATAGGCGCTCAGATACGGGATATAGCTGAGGACGTAGATCACCACCGGCACAAACACAAAGAACACGAAGCACCAGAGGATGGTTTTCGTTCCCCGATCGCGGAACAGCGCCGCCGCGCGGGCAAAAGCCGGGTTCTCCTGCTCATGCGCCTTGGCATAGACGCTCTGCCGCCACAGCGCGTAGAACCGCGCGAAGAACAGCACCGCCAAGCCCACCGCGCCATAGCAGCCGATCCACTTGCTGGCAATCGCCAGCCCCATGAATACGCCCGAAAGCGCCAGCGGAACCAGCGTATCGCGCAGCCGCTGATGATAGAAGCTCATCTTCATCCAGCGAGCCATGAACAGGAACATCAGCATCATGAACAGCACCGGGAAGGAGTCGATCGTCGCAATGCGCGTCTGCGTGAAATGCATACAGTCCGCGCTCAGCAGCAGCGTACACAGCGACGCCCAGAGCGTGCTGCCCAGCAGCGTTTTGGCCAGCAGATACATCGCCGGCACCATCAGCACGCCGCACAGCGCCCCGGCAAACCGCCACGCAAACGGCGTCATGCTCATCAGGCGGATGCACCACGACATGAACACCTTGCCCAGCGGCGGGTGCGTCGTCTCGTAGGTATGCTCCGCATGCGCGTGCTCGTAGCCCGTACGTGCGTGGTAGATCTCGTCAAAGTACATACTGTTGAGGTAGCTGGGCTTATCCGGCACGGTGTCCTGCTCGTCAATCAGCGAATTCGGGTCGCTCATGCGCCCCTCCACGCCGCCAAACGCCTGCGCGGAAACCGGCGCAATCACCTGTCCATCGCTGTCAACCGCCGCCACTTCCCACAGGGCGGAAGCCGCGCCGTCAAACGTGAGGCGGATGTACCGGCCGGTAAAGCCGATCATGTCCGCGCCCACGTCCGTGACCACGCCGCGCTGATTGAGCACCGGCGGGCGCATCGCCTGCCACTTGTAGCAGTCCCCCACGAGGAACTTGGCAGCCGTTTCCTCGGTATACGTCTCCCCGTCGTCGCTGACCGCTACGGAAAACGCCGTATCGGACACGCCGCCGTAGTAATAGATGTGGAAGTCCTCATGGCGCACACCGAGGTCGATGACCACGCTCTCGCCCGCCGCCGTGGAGGTGTAGCCCCCCTGCGGCGCTTTCGTCACACCGAGGTTGTAAAAGCCGATCACGCCGTAGGCCAGCGTCATCGCCGCCATCATCAGCGCATCGCGGCGGTTCAGGTGCAGGCGATAATCCTTCGCATACAGCAGCTCGCTGCGGATGTGCGCCTCGACCGCCGCCTCCATCTTTTCATCGCCCTGCGTTCCAGAATCGCCGCCCTCCGGGCGCGGGCGCAGGCGCATCGGCTCGCGCCCCAAGGACAGGCTGACCGCCGCCCAGACCGTCAGCCCTGCCGCCGCAAGCTGCACCGCGCCCAGCACATAGCCCAGCCACAGGTTCGGCGCGACCAGATGCTCAAACGCCAGCACCACGCCGATGTTCACCGCCGCCGCTGCACTCGCCAGCACGCCGGAGAGCAGCAGACGCACATCGCCCGTCTCCACAAAGCTCAGCAGCAGCAGCGCCAGCGCGGGCAGGATGTAGCGCTCGTGCATCTTGCTGCCCAGCACGAACACGAGCTGCATCGTCGCCGCGCTCGCCAGAAACAGGCGCCGCCTGCCCTGACCGCGCAGATACACGAAGATGCCAAAGGCGAAGGACAGCACCATCAGCGCCATGCCGAGCTGCCCATAGGTGATCCCGCCCAGCACGGCCTGTGCATTGGGCGTCCAGTTGCCCCCCAGCAGGAACATCAGGTTGCCGGTGGAAAGCGTCGCATAGGCGTAGCTGGAGAGCGTCTCCACATACTTCTCCACCAGCCACCACGGCGAATCCTGACGGACGGAGAACGGCAGCACGATCACCGCCGTCACCGCCACGCCCAGCAGCAGGCCGAGCGCGGCAGGCTTGCGTGCCTCCCGGCTTTGTACCGCATCGCGCAGCAGTGCCGCCACGCCCAGCGGCGCCAGCAGGCCCGCCTGCGGCTTTGCCAGCACCGCCAGCGCAAAGATGGGAATGGCCCACTGCCACTTGCCCTGCCGCGCCAGCAGCAGCATCACGACCAGCAGCAGCGAAAGCACGGAGTCAATCTGTCCCCAGCACGCGCCCGCCAGCACAAACGCCGGATTCAGCGCCAGCAGCGCCGCCACGCCCAGCGCGGGCCGCCTGCCCACGACGCGCTCCGTCGCCAGATACGCCGCCAGCGCCAGCAGGATATCGCAGAAGATCGGCACGGTCTTGAGCAGCAGCTCGCCGTTCATCGTGCCCATGGTGATGCCAAAAAGGTTCGCCAGCGATCCCAGCGCACCTAACACCAGCAGATAGGCGGGCGGATAATCGCAGAAATAGCCCGCCTCATAGAAGGCCGCCGGGCCGCCGCTTGCCATCTTCGCCGCCCACGCGCTAAAGCAGCCCATGTCCACGCCATAGCCCGGCACGCTCGCCGCCAGCGCCACGCGCAGCAGCAGCGCCGCGCCCAGCACCACCGCCAGCTTCACGCCGCCCCGTCGCGCTTCCATGCGCCCACCGCGCAGCAGCGTCTGCACGATGATGGCCGCCGCCATCAGGTACGCCGCCGCCGCTGCCATCAGCCCCGGAATGACCGCGCCCTTGTCGCCCTTGGCCCTGCCGGCCTCCTTCTGCGGCGCAGGCGTGGACAGATCGAGCACCGATACGCCCACCGGCACGTCCTCCACCTGCTCCAGCCGCACATCCGTAAACCATGCGCGTCCCGTCGCCTCGGAGCCGTAGCCGCCCAGCCGCACACAGACCGTCGCTTCCTTCTGATCGCGTCCCGTCTGCGCATAGAGCGTCAGCGTTTCCCACGCGCCGTCCGTGTCGTGTACGTCCGCGCTGGTGCCGTATACCCCCAGAAAGGACACGTTCGCGCCCAGCGCTTCGGGGTCGCATCCCTCCGCCATCACGTGCGCCGTCAGCTTGTAGGTTGCGTCCTCGCGCACGGCCACGGTCTGCTCAAACCGCGCATCGTTCGCCGCCACATTCTCCACCAGCGCGGCGGTCTGACCGTCCGCTGCCGTCGTGGCCTCCAGATACGATGCCCCGGCGTGTGTCACCCACATCCCCGTGTTCCAGTGATCCGGCATACCGTCCGTCACGCTGGAAAAATCACCGTTTTCAAGCAGATTGCCCTGCTGAATCGGCTCCTGTCCGCCCCGCGTGCTCAGCACCACGGCGCAGACGACCAGCGCAAACACCAGTAGCGCCGCCACCAGCAGCGCACGGGTTCGCCTCTTTCCGCGCTGTCTTGTCCCTTGCTCCATATGGGTCGCCTCCATTCTCGGCGAGCCGCGTCAAAACGCCGGCCCCTGATACGGGAACGCATTGACAAGGTGCGTCATGCGTTCTCCCTGAATCTCGATCACATCAAACCGTGCCTGCCGATTCATCAGGCCGTTCCGCATCATATAGTACAGTGCGCCTTGACAAATGCGCCTTTGCTTGGCAGCCGTCACCGCCTCGCGCCCCTGCGCCATGCCGCGCGTGCGCGTCTTGACCTCGATAAACACCAGCACATCGCCGTCCATGGCAATCAGGTCGATTTCCGAGCCGCGTGCGGCGACGTTGCGTGCCAGAATGGCATAGCCTTTTTCCTGCAGCATCCGCTCCGCACGCGCCTCGCCCAGCTTGCCGGTGATCCTCTGCATCTCCGCTCACACCTTCACAAAATGGCCGATAAACGAGCGCCGATGCGCCGGACACGGGCCGTATTCCTTGAGCGCCGCGATGTGCTGCGCCGTGCCGTACCCCTTGTTTTTGGCAAAGCCGTACTGCGGATACTGCTCGTCCAGCTCGCGCATCAGCCTGTCCCGCGTCACCTTCGCCAGAATCGAAGCCGCCGCAATCGAGTAGCACAGCGCGTCGCCGTGGACGATTCCCCGCACCTCGCCGGGTACGTCCAGCCGGTCGATCGCGTCCACCAGAAACAGGTCACAGGGCGCATCCTTGGCGGCCAGCGCCATGGCATTCTTCGTCGCATTGAGGATGTTCACCCGGTCGATCTCCTCCGGCGAGGCCAAAATCACCTGTGCATAGACCGCCGTTTCCAAAATCCGGTCGTACATCTCTTCCCGGCGCTTTTCCGTCAGCTTCTTGCTGTCGTCCACGTACAGCAGCAGCGGTTCGCTGGGCATCACCACGCAAGCCGCAGCCACCGGGCCGCAGAGCGGGCCGCGTCCCGCCTCGTCGATGCCGGCAAACGCGCGCCCCGTCGCCCAGATATCGCGGTCGGTCTGGCTGATCTCCGTCAGCCTCGCGTTCCAGTCCTTCTTCACGGCTCGCCCTGCCCTTCCTGCTCAGGCTTCTCCTGCGCGGGCTTCTCCGGCGCCTCCGGGCGCTTCGCCGGTGCGCTTTGCAGCGTCAGCCGCCCCAGCCGCCCCGCGCGGAACTCGTCCAGCACCACCGCCGCGCCGCGGTCTGTGTCCATCACGCCGCCGGGCAGCAGCCAGCCGCGTCCACGGCACGCTTCCTCCAGCAGCGCCACGCCGCGCAGCGTCCCATCCTTGATCTTAAAGCGCTGCATGGCCGCCGAGGGCTTGATCTCCATCAGCCGCTCCAGCAGGCGGATGGCCAGCATCTGCTGATCCATGATCTGATCGTTGATGGTGCCCACAAACGCCAGCGCCTGCGCGTCGTTCTGATCGTCCAGCCTCGGCCAGAGCAGGCCGGGCGTGTCCAGCAGCTCCAGATACGGCGTGATGCGCACCCACTGGTTGCTGCGGGTCACGCCGGGGCGGTCGCCGGTGCGGGCGATGGACGCGCCGTTGACCTTGTTGGTGAAGGTCGATTTGCCCACGTTCGGCACGCCGACGATCATCACGCGCACCGTCTTTTTCACGCCGCGTGCCGCCATGCGTGCCACAGCCTCGCTGGCCGCGCGCTCAATGCGGGCGATCACGTCCTTGGCGCGGCCCTTCGCGCTGTCAAAGCTCATGCAGTCCATGCCCTGTGCGCGGTAATACGCCAGCCACGTGCGCGTCTGCGCCTCCTCAGCCAGATCGGCCTTGTTGAGAATCAGCAGCCGCTTCTTGTTTTTGACCAGATCGCCCAGCTCCGGGTTGCGGCTGGCGCGCGGAATACGCGCATCGCACAGCTCCACCACCACGTCCACGCGGGAAAGCTGCTCCATCAGCTTCTTTTTGGCGCGCGCCATGTGACCGGGGTACCAGTTGATCCGCTTATCCTCTGCGCGGACGATAAAATCGTTATCCATGGGTCCCTCTCTCTTCCGCCCGTGCTTTGGGCTGTTTCGCGGAGAAATGCTCCGAAATAAAATCCAAAATTCGATAAGAAAAAGCCGCCGGGAAACCCGGCGGCCGGTAGCACAATTACCTCTCCTTAATCTTGGCGGCTTTGCCGGACAGATTACGCAGGTAGTACAGCTTCGCACGGCGAACCTTGCCGCGACGGAGCACCGTAATCTTATCAAGACGCGGGGAATGCAGCGGGAAGGTACGCTCCACGCCAATGCCGTAGGAAACACGGCGCAGGGTGAAGGTCTCACGGATGCTGCCATTGCGCTTGGCGATGCAGACGCCCTCGAACGCCTGGAGGCGCTCGCGCTCGCCCTCAACAACCTTCACCATCACACGCAGGGTGTCACCCACGTTGAACTTGGGAAGATCCTTCTTGAGCTGCTCGCTTTCAATCGCACGGATGATCTCGCTCATGGTCGATTTCTCCTTTCATCTTAGGCGTTCATTCTGGGCGCGACTTCGCCCACAGCGGAACGTCCGTTTCATACGGAGGCTATTATATCATCCCCTTCCCCCGTTTGGCAAGAGCAAATTCTCCGTTTTCGCCCTTTTTTTCAGCGATTTTCACGTTTTCCCGCATCTTTCCCGCTCATTGCAGCGCATCCATCGCCGCCTGCACATCCTCAAGCGCCCGGCTCGCGTCGATTTCGTCTGCCAGCACGCGGCGCATGGCCTCGGCAAAAAGGCTGCGCAGCGTCGCGCCGCGCGCATAAGCGTCCAGACTGGGCAGCCACACGGCGTTGTCCCGCCAGATCAGCCGATTGCCCAGCAGCGCCTGCGCCTGCGTGTTCTCATGCAGAAAGACCGCCGCGCGCAGCGCCTGCGCGTTCGCCGCCGCATCGCCCTGCCCAAAGACGCTCACGCCCGTCACCTCAAAGGCGCGTACCGGCAAGCCGACCGATGCGGGATACGGCACGGTGACAATCTCCATGCCGTGCGCCGCCAGTTCCCGGCCCAGCAGCGCATCCTCCCGCGCCGTCCAATCCGGGAAGATGGCCGTTTCACCCGCTGCAAACCGTTCCAGCGCCGCCTCCCGGCTCTCCGCGCAGCCAATCAGCCCGCTGACCACAGCCTCGCCCATCCAGCGCAGCCCCGCGCACAGCTCCGGCGTGCTGACCGTGCAGCGCGTGCCGTCCTCGGAGAGCAGCGCACCATCGTAAAGCGCCTGCACCATCGCCTCCAGCGCCGCGCCGTCCGGTTCCTGCCATACCTCCATTGCCGTTTCCTCTGCCAGCAAAAACTCCTCCAGAATCTGATAAAACTCCGTCGGATACCAGACCGGGTGCGCCAGATGATCGAGCATATGGCCCAAATGGCGCACCTCAAAGCGCCGCACATTCACCGCCATCTGCCTGTGCCGCGCCGCCAACGGCGCCATGAACAGCGTCTCCTCCAGCACGCAGGCATCCAGCACCTGCGGCTGCATCCGCCCCTGCTCACCGATCAGCCGCTGAAGCGGCAGCAGCATCCCCTCCTGCGCCCAAGGCCGCGCCTCTCCCGGCGTGCAGATCGCCAGCGCCGGGGCGCCGTCCCGCAGCACCAGCTCGCGCAGGCTCTCGCCCGTCCGGCTCTGGTGCAGCATCTCCCACTGGTTCTGCGGATACGCCCGCGCGATCATCTCCACAAGCTGCTGCGCCGTCTCTTCCTCCAGCGCACCCTCAGCCACATAAACCCGCATGGTCTCCTGCGCCAGCGCGGCCGCCGCCATCATCACAAGCAGCAGCCCAACCGCCGCCGCTCTGCACCATACCCTCCTCATGACAAACCCTCCCGCATCGCTCATGCCCTATATATACGCGGGAGCGCAGCGCATCATGCCTGCGATACGGTTTCCGAATGAAAAAGCCGAGTGTCAAGCCCCGTCGGGTCGCGCTTCGCGCACTGACGATCCGACTCAGCAGGGCAGAAGGCGCACACATTCGCGCCGCTGCGGCAGAAGCCGGCCAAAGCGTGCAGCGGTTCATCTTGGACACGCTGCGCACACGCATCGGCACGCCGCCGGAAGATGAAGGAACGAACGACACGGACGACAACCAGACAACCGACTAAGCCGCACGCCGCGGCTTTTTTGTTGTCCGCGGCACGAACATCTGCCGCGTGTGAGCGGCGTGTATGTGTCAGCGCGGTCATGCTGGTTCGATTGGATAATGCGTTTAGAATATACACAGTACAAAGACAAAAAGGCGGCATCTGCCGCAAAGCAGATGCCGCCGAGGTCATACGAGCTCTTCCTTATAGGAAAGGAAACCTTACTCCTGCGGGATGAACGCCGGCAGTTCGCCGTTGGCGACCACATAGCCGGAAACATAGCCGATGCCGCACGCATCCGCATCCGCGTTGGAGCCCAAGCGATTCGTACCATGCACGCCGCCGGTCACTTCGCCCGCCGCGTACAGGCCCGGAATCACGTTGCCATAGATGTCGATCACTTCCGTCTTGGTATTGATGACCAGACCGCCCATCGTGTGATGCACGGACGGGTACTGCGGCAGCGCGTAGTACGGGCCTTCCTCGATCTTAACCATGGTCGCCGCCATGACCTTTCCGAAGTCGGGGTCCACGCCGGAGTCGATGTAGCCGTTGTGCTTCTCGATGGTCGCCTTCAGGTTCTCCGCCGTCACCTGCGGATACTCGCCCTTGACGGCGAACGCATTGATCTTCTCCACCAGCTCCTCGATGGTATCGCCCTTGAGGACGCGGCCGGTGGCCACGCCTTCCGCGATCTCCTCAGGATACGCAAACGGCACGACCGGCTCGGTAAAGATGGCATACGTGGAGATGAAGCCGGAGTTCGCGGCGGCGTTCGCGCACACGTCGCGGCGGTCGCCCTCGTTGACGTAGCGGTTGCCCTGCCAGTCCACGTAGATCACACCGTAGGACGGGCCGGTGAACGGCCACACCGCGTAGGAATCCAGCACGCCGGTATTCGGGTCTGCCCACGGATAGCGCTGGATGTTGCTCATCTGGGTGGTGTTCGCGCCGATGGCCTGCGCCAGATAGATGCCCTCGCCAGTGGACGCAGCCTTGATGTTGGTGGTCGGCAGGTCTCCGGTCAGGTACGGCACCTGCGTTTCACGCATCTGCACATTGGAAGAGAAGCCGCCGGTCGCCAGGATGACGCCCTTCTTGGCCTCAATGGTCTTGTAGCCGTCCGCCGTAGAGACGCGGATGCCGACGACGCGGTTCGCCTCATCGCGGGTACGGTAGATTTCAACCATCTTGGTTTCAAGCTGGATGTTCGCATTGGTCTTTTTGAGCATCTCCAGCTGCAGGTTGGTGATGTCGGAACCGACCTGATCCTTGGTGACATAGGTGCGGTAGCCGTAGTGTCCGCCCGGACGCGCCAGCGTATCGCGGATCTCAAGGCCATTGTCCAGCAGCAGGTCGAAATAATACGGGGAAGCGTACACCATCAGCTCCACCAGCTCCGGCACGCTCATGTTGTCGCCGCCGGCGATGGTATCCTCGATGTGCTTTTCAGCGGTATCCGGCACAAGGTCGAACTTCTTCTGCAAGTCCGCCGCCAGCTTGGAGGTGTAGGCCGCATACTGGCCGCCGTTGATGGCGGAGTTGCCGCCGGTGGTGGAGAGCTTTTCCACGAGGGTCACGCTCGCGCCGGACTCGACCGCGGCATAGCCCGCCGCCAGACCCGCAAAGCCGCCGCCCACAACGACCACGTCATAGCTCTCGTCCCACTTCTCCGGCACCTCAAAGGAGCCCATCACCGGGAAATAGGACGGCGCAGCTTCGGGCGCAGCCGCCACTTCGCCGGAGAACGCGGCGATGTCCGCGCCCGCCTCGGTCAGCGCCGCCTCGACAGCGGCCTTCACGCCGTTGGAGGTCATGGTCGCACCAGCCACAGCGTCCACCGCGATGGACTGATTCTCCACAATCGCCGCCGGGATCTTTTCCAGCGCCGGCCAGCCCGGAGCAGTCTCCTGATAGGCCGTCACCTTCACGTCCTCAATCTTATCCTCGGAAACCGTCACCTCCACGGTCAGGCCGTCATACATACCCTTCGCCGTGGCGGTATAAGTGCCGGGCTTCATGCCCTCGGCCATAGCCGGCACGACGAGCATCGTCGCCAGCATGCACAGGCTCAGCACAAGCGCAAGCATCCTTTTCATTGAAACATTCTCCTTTCTCACTTCCATGTCGTTCCATTCATGGATCTGCCTCCATTGTAACGTACCCGCGCATCTTTGGCACACGAAAGAAGGAAATGATTCATTCAAGAAAAGTGAATGATCGACAAAAAAATCACAGAATCCGTCTTTCACGCCGTTCCATAGCGTCTTGATTTCTCGCCTGAAAACAGCCTATCGGATTCCGTGAACGGATTATTCACTTTTGAGCGCCCTGTCCTCGCGCAGCGCCTGACGGGCATAGCTTGTCGCCTGATGCAGCAGTGCCTTAGCCAGCGGGCGAAGCGCGTCATAATGCTTGTACACCATCATCTCCCATGCCCAAATGACCGGTTCTCCCAGTTCAAGCACCGCCATATCGTGCGCGGCGCAAAAGCGCTTCACCGCGCTGTGGGGCATCAGGGTCACGGCCTGCTCCTTATGCGCCTGCTCCGCCACCAGACTCAGGCTGCCCAGATACGTCACCTTGCCCAATGTCACGCCCTTGCGCCGCATCAGCGCCAGCAGTTCAGATACAAAACAGCAGGTATCGTGCGGATAGATGAAGGGCATCCCCCGCAAATCCTCATAATCCAGCGTTTTCTTCTCAAAAATGGGGCTTTCCCTGCCCGCCAGCAGGTATACCGGCTCGCGATAGAGGCGCACCGTTTCCAAGCCCGGCAGCTTTTTTCCATCCGTGTCGTAATAAAAGCCCAGATCAATCAGATCACCGCGTGCAAGCTGCGGCACGCTGGCATTGGGCGATGTCAGCAGGCTCATGCGCGCATTGGGATAGGTACGCGAAAAGTGGTCAAGCAAACCGAGCAGGCTGTTGCCCGTGTTGATCTCGCAGCCGCCGATGGTCAGCCCGCTCTCCTCCATGCTGCACGCGGCGATGCTCTCAATCGCGCTGCGGTAGCTTTCCAAGATATTCGCCGCGTGCGCCTCAAAAGCACGCCCCTCTGCCGTCAGGCAGAGCTGTCGTCCCTGCTTGCAGAACAGCTCCACGCCCAGCTCCTGCTCCAGCAGCCGGATGTGCTTGAACAGCGACGAAGGCGCATACTGGAGCTGCTCGGCGGCTTTCTGATAGTTCAGCGTTCTGGCCAGCGTCATGAATGTCCGTAGCTGCTTCATATCCATCGGTATATCCCCCTCGCCGCTCTCCTTTTGTGATTCCCTTCACAATCCCATTGATTGTACACCCTTTTCCTCAAAATGACAACTGGCAAGCTCTGACCCTGACCGACTTTTATTGGGCTGCTCGACGAACCATCTTGTTCCCGGCGACGCACATCTTTTCTCCCCGCTCCTGCCATCTCCTGAGGATCAGGGCTGCGGCCTTGATCGTTTGCATGGAGGGCGATGGGCGGTGCTGCTCTCTGATAAAGAACCGCATCCACCCAAAAAAGCGGACAAGCCCCCGCCTGTCCGCCCTGCGCCGCCTTTACAGCAGCGTTACGCGCACTTCCCATACCCGCAGGATATCGGGCTCGCCCGCATCGGCATAGTTCGCCGCAAGCAGCTCGCCGCGCGTCACAGCCTGCGCATCAAGCGCCGCCTCCTCGCAGGAGAAATTGCACGCCACCAGCAGCGTCCGCCCTTCATACTGCCGCGTATAGGCAAACACCTGACGGTCATCGGGCATCAGCAGCGTGAAATCGCCATGCACAATCACCGGATAGGTTCTGCGCAGGCGAATCAGCCGCTGATAGAAGCTGAACACGGAGTCCGGATCGCCCACTTGGCTCTGCGCATTGATGAACGTGTAATTCGGGTTCACGGGCATCCACGGCTGTCCCGCCGTAAAGCCCGCATGGCGCTCTGCGCTCCACTGCATCGGCGTGCGTGCGTTGTCGCGTCCCTTGTAGCGAATGTACGCCATCATCTCTTCGGGCGTAAAGCGTCCCTGCTCGACCACCAGCTCGTTCCACGCATTGATCGCATCCACATCCTTCGATTCGCTGATGTCCGTGAACGGGTAATTCGTCATGCCCAGCTCCTCACCCTGATAGATGTAGGGCGTTCCCTCCATCATGTGCAGGCAGGCGGCAATCGTCTTGGCGCTGCGCACGCGGCATTCCTCCCGGTCGCAGCCGAAGTGCGATACGGCACGCGGCTGATCGTGGTTATCCCAGTACAGGCTGTTCCACGCCTTGCCGTGCAGGCCGTTCTGCCAGCGTGCAAAGATCTGCTTGAGCTTCACCAGATCCATCGGCCCGGCGCTCCACTTCGTATCCTTGCCCGCATCATGCTCCACGTGCTCAAACTGGAACATCATGTTCAGCTCGCTGCCGTCGAGGTTGGCATAGTCAAGCGCCTGCTCCACCGTCACGCTGCCGGACTCGCCCACCGTCAGCACGTCGTAATGGGACAGCACCTCGCGGTTCATCTCCCGCAGGAACTCGTGCTCGCGCGGGCCGTGTGCGCTGGGGCCGTGCGGGCCGCCGTCGGCGCACAGCACGGCAGGCGGCTTGCCGATCATGTCGATCACGTCCATGCGGAAGCCGTCGATGCCCTTCTCAAACCACCAGCGCATCATGTCATAGACCGCGCGGCGAACGGCCTCGTTTTCCCAGTTGAGGTCGGCCTGCTCCTTGGCGAACATATGCAGGTAGTATTCGCCCGTGGCTTCGTCCTTCTCCCACGCGGAGCCGGAAAAGACGCTGCGCTCCTGATTCGGCTCCCGCCCCTCAAACGGCGGACGCCAGATGTAGTAATCCCGCTTGGGGTTGTCCTTGCTGGCGCAGGACTCCACAAACCACGGATGCTCCGTGGACGTGTGGTTCACCACCAGATCCATCACCACGCGGATGCCGCGCCGATGCGCCTGCGCGAGCAGCTCATCAAAGTCTGCCATTGTCCCCAGTTCCGGCGCAATGGCGCGGTAATCGCTGATGTCATAGCCGCCGTCCACGCCGGAGTTCTTGTAGCACGGGTTGAGCCAGATCACATCAATGCCCAACTCCTTGAGATAATCGAGCTTTTCAATCACGCCCCGCAGGTCGCCTAATCCGTCTCCATCCGAGTCCATAAAGCTCTTGGGGTAGACCTGATAGACAACAGCCTCCTGAAACCACCGCTTATTCATCCAGCACCCTCACATTCTCGCGTCCAAACGCGCCAAACACCTTATTCAGATTGTCCTGTGCCTGCTTCTGCGCCTCTTTCTGCGCATCGAGAATCGCCCTGTCCGACTCCTGCACCGTGCCTTCCAGCGCAGCGCGGAACGTGCAGGGATAGCCCGCCGCCGCCGTCAGCGCCTCCGCAACAATGGCGTTCTTCTCCTGCGCCATCAGCAGCTTGACATGGATACCGCCGTTTACCTTGTCAAACACGGCGGTGAACACCCCGTTTTCGCCGCTGACAAGCCGTCCCTTGTTCACCGAGTTGAATATGAATGGATTCTGCTTGAGCCTGCGCACCGCCTCCTGCCAGATGCGCTCCGCATCCGGTGCAGCACCTTGGGGCGCGACAGCCTGCGTCTGTACCGGCGCGGCCTGCACCGGTGCAGCCTGCGCTGCGGCTGCCGCCGGCGTTGCCTTGGGCTGCGCCTCTGCCCGCATCACCACGCCCTCGCGCAGCTTGCGCTCCAGCTCGTCCACCCGCACGACAAGCGCCTCAAGCTGAAGCGCCTCTTCCGGCTCACAGGCACGCAGCGCCGCCGTCTCCAGCGCAAAGCGCGGCTGCGCCGCCCACTTCATGTCCGATTCGCTCGCCAGAAACAGATCGAGCATATGCATCAGCCGCGTGCGCGATGTGCGCCCGGCCTGCTCCGCATAGGCGTGCGCGTCCTCCGCCGTCACCTCCAGCAGCGCCTCGGCGTGCTCCGCGCCGCAGACCTGCGTGAGCATCAGGTTGCGCAGGTGGCCGCTCACATCTCGGACGAACACCTGCACCTCGCGCCCCGCACGCATCATGCCGTCGATCATCTCAAGCGCCCCCGCCGCGTCCGCGCCGATGAGCTTGTCCGCAAATTCAAACAGAAACCGCTTGTCCGCCGCGCCCAGCACCTCCAGCACCAGCGCCTCGGTCAGCCCCTCGCCATCCTCCTGCGCATAGCCCAGACACATATCCATGATCGACCATGCATCGCGCATACCGCCCTCTGCCGCGCGGGCAATGCGCGCCAGCGCCGCATCCTCTGCCTGAATCCCACCCTCATCGAGCGCCACGCGCAGGCGCGCGATGATCTGGTGCGCGGGGATGCGGCCAAAGTCAAACCGCTGACAGCGGGAGAGGATGGTCGCCGGGAGCTTCTGCGGCTCCGTGGTCGCCAGAATGAACACGACGTAGGCGGGCGGCTCCTCCAGCGTCTTGAGCAACGCGTTGAACGCGCCCTGCGAGAGCATATGCACCTCGTCGATGATGTACACGCGGTACCGTCCGGACTGCGGCGGATACTTCACCTTCTCGCGCAGGTCGCGGATCTCGTCCACGCCGTTGTTGCTCGCCGCGTCAATTTCCAGAATGTCGAGGCTGCTCTCCGCGCTCAGCGCCCGGCACGCCGCGCACTGCCCACACGGCTCGCCGCGGTCGGGGTTTTCGCAGTTCACCGCCCGTGCGAACACCTTTGCCGTCGAGGTCTTGCCCGTGCCGCGCGTGCCGCAGAACAGATAGGCGTGCGCAATGCGCCCGCTCATCACCTGACTGCGCAGCGTCCGGATCACGGCCTCCTGCCCCACAAAATCGTCAAACCGCGCCGGACGATAGCGGCGATACAGCGCCTGATATCCCATAGCCTTGCCTCCATCACGCCTTAAACTCTTGAAACAGCATAGCATAAAAACCGAAACTTTACAACCTTCCCGCTCAAGGTGTACAATAGGAATGATTCTACATCCATTGATACTACATCTGCATATGGGGGCTTTTCCATGAATCTTTCTGCCGTCGTCAATCAGCTCGTCTCCCTGTTCCTGATGATGCTGGTCGGCTATCTGTCCGCGCGGGCGGGCGTGGTCACGCCGGAGTTCCGCAAGCGCCTGTCCTCCTTCACCCTCACCACCGCCGCGCCGTGCATCATCATCTCCTCGGTGCTGGAAAGCGAGAGCAGCTCCGCCACCATGCTGAGCGCCGTGGGCGTAGCCGTGCTGTTCTTCCTGCTGATGATCGTCTTTGCCGCCGTACTGGTTCGCCTTGTGCGTACCAAGCCCGACGAGCGCGGGCTGGATCAGATGATGCTGATCTTCACCAACGTGGGCTTCATGGGCATTCCGGTCGTCCAGTCGATCTACGGGCCGGATGGCGTAGCACGCCTGTCCATGTTCATCCTGATTTTCAACATCGTCTTTTTCTCCTACGGCGTGCTGCTCATCACCCGCGGCGCAAAATTCAGCCTGAAGAGTATGCTCAACTCCTGCATCATCGCCGCGCTGATCGGCCTGCTCTTCGGCGTGACGGGCTGGCACCTGCCCGCGCCCATCGAGGATACGCTATCCGCCATCGGCGCGATGAATACCCCGCTGGCGATGATCATTATCGGCGCATCCGTCGCCCACAGCGATCTGCGCGCCGCGCTGACCAATCCGCGCCTGTACCGCGTCTGCCTGCTGAGTATGCTCGTCATGCCGCTGCTGACGCTGCTCGTCATGCTTCCCCTTCCCTTTGACCGTATGCTGGTGGGCATCAGCGTGCTGCTGGCCGGTATGCCCATCGCCGGCAACTGCGGCATGATCTGCGATATCTACCGCCCCAACGATCTGACCGCTTCCCACGCCGTGATGGTTTCCACGCTGATGAGCGGCGTGACGCTGCCGCTGCTGTGTGCGCTGCTCGCCGCAGTGCTGTGACGCCCGTTTTTCCCCAACCAACGATCACCCAAAAAGGAGTGTTGAACCATGAATGCCTGTGAACGATTCCTCCGCTATGTGAAGGTGCATACCACCTCCGATCCTGCCTCCGAAGCCGCGCCGTCCTCGGCCATCCAGCTCGATCTGGCGCGCATCCTCGTGGAGGAAATGACGGCGCTCGGCCTTGAAAATGCGCACGTCGATGAATTCGGCGTGGTCTACGGCTGGCTGCCCGCCACGCCGGGGCGCGAGGATCAGCCCGCCCTCGGCTTCATCGCCCACATGGACACCTCGCCGGACTATTCCGGTGAGAACGTGAAGCCGCAGATCATCGAACAGTACGACGGCGGCGACGTGGTGCTTCCCGGCACCGGCGATGTGCTGTCCGTCGCCAATTTCCCCACGCTGACCGGGCTGAAGGGCATGACGCTCATCACCTCCGACGGCACGACGCTGCTGGGCGCGGATGACAAGGCGGGCATTGCGGAGATTCTCACCGCCGTGGAGCGCATCATCGCGGAGAACAAGCCGCATGGTCGGCTCTGCATCGCCTTCACGCCGGACGAGGAGATCGGCATGGGCGTGGCACACTTCGATATTGAGAAGTTCGGCGCACCGCTGGCGTATACCGTGGATGGCGGTCGCGAGGGCGAGCTCGCGTTTGAGACGTTCAACGCCGCCTCCGCGAAGGTCGAGTTCACCGGCATGAGCGTGCATCCCGGTTCGTCCAAGGATACGATGATTAACGCCGCGCTGGTCGCCATGGAATTCAATGCGCTCCTGCCCGCGTGCGACACCCCGCGCCTGACCGAAGGCTACGAGGGCTTCTTCCACCTGCACGATATGCAGGGTGATGTCTCCCATGCCGTGCTGGAGTACATCGTGCGCGACCACGACCGCGCCGCGTTCGAGGTGCGCAAGCAGACCCTGCGCCACGCAGCCAAGGTCATCAATGAGCGCTATGGCCGCGAGGTCGTCTCCCTCACGCTCACGGATACCTATTACAACATGGCGGACAAGATCGCCCCGCACATGGAGCTGATCGAAAACGCCAGAAAGGCCGCGCTGCTGGCGGGCATGGAGCCGTTTGTGGAGCCGGTTCGCGGCGGCACGGACGGCTGCCGTCTCTCCGAAATGGGGATGCCCACGCCGAACCTGTGTACCGGCGGCTTCGCCTACCACGGCAAGTTTGAGCATATCGCCGCCGAGAGCCTCGAACGCTGCGCCAAGATGGTCGAGCTGCTGATGACGGAAATCCGCTGAGCATACGGTTCTTTTGCCCCATGCCGGTCATCCATTTTTATCCGAACGCCGCATGGGTGTGCGCTAACTTTTCCACATTTCCACGGAACAACAAAGCGGGAAAGACGAGTTTTCGTCCTTCCCGCTTTTTCCATGCCTATGGTTTGTCGTATCAAGCTGCGCTTTTCGCTTACAGCAGCTTGAGGAACAGCTCCTTGATCTCTGCCACGCTCGTATCGCGCGGATTGCCCGGGCAGCACGCATCGGCATACGCGGACTCCGCGAGGAAGTCCACATCCTCCGGCTTCACGATCTCCTTGAGGTTCGCCGGGATGCCCACGTCGGCGCTCAGCTTGCGCACCGCGTCACAGGCGGCCTTGCGGTACTCGTCCTGCGTCATCGCGTCCACGCCCTCAACGCCCATCGCCGCGGCGATGTACTTGTACTTGTCGCCCGTCACCGGCGCATTGTATTCCATGATCGTCGGCAGCAGGATCGCGTTGGCTACGCCGTGCGGCGTATCATACACAGCGCCCAGCGTGTGCGCCATGGAGTGAACGATGCCCAGACCCACGTTGGAGAAGCCCATGCCCGCGACATACTGGCCCAGCGCCATGCCCTCAAAGCCCGCCGCCTCGCCGGCCACAGCCGCGCGCAGGGACTTGGCAATGATTTCAATCGCCTTGAGGTGGAACATATCCGTCATCTCCCACGCGCCCTTGGTGATATAGCCCTCGATTGCGTGCGTCAGCGCGTCCATGCCGGTCGCGGCGGTCAGCCCCTTGGGCATGGAGGACATCATGTCGGGATCGACCACGGCGACCTCCGGGATATCATGCACATCCACGCAGACGAACTTGCGCTTCTTCTCCACATCGGTGATGACGTAGTTGATGGTCACCTCCGCCGCCGTGCCTGCCGTCGTCGGCACCGCGATGGTAAAGACGGTCTTGTTCTTCGTCGGCGCCACGCCCTCCAGAGAACGCACGTCCGCAAACTCCGGGTTGTTGATGATGATGCCGACGGCCTTCGCCGTATCCATGGAGGAGCCGCCGCCGATGGTCACGATGCAGTCCGCGCCGCAGGCCTTGTACGCCGCCACGCCGGAGAGCACGTTTTCAATCGTCGGATTCGGCTTGATCTCGCTGTACACCTGATAGGCAAAGCCAGCCTTGTCCAGCAGATCGGTCACCTTTTGGGTCACGCCGAACTTCACAAGGTCGGGATCCGAGCAGACAAACGCCTTCTTGTAGCCGCGCGAGGTCAGCTCCGGCACGATGTTCTCAATCGCGCCCTTGCCGTGATAGGAAATAGGATTCAAAACGATGCGGTTCGCCATAGGAAACGCCCTCCTTCAAATTGCAGTCCAATCAGGTACAGACAGTTATTGCTGTCTATGCGCTATCAATTCGGCATTTATTTGTCAATTCCTGCCCGAATAGCGAAAGTTCTTCGCGTTTTTTCCGGGCAGTCAACGGGGATTTCCTAAATCTTTGTGGAATTCTTAGTAAAGCGAAATTTTTTATCCTGTATATCGTCTCCTATATTGAAAGAGGATTAAAGGGAACGGAGGATCATCACGAAAACCATCAACGCTCTGCTTCCAGCTATGGCTATGACTGCAATTGGCTCAACAGACTGCGCCGCTAAAGCACGCTCCATTCGGACGCACCCAAATAGGCTTGCGCCTACATAAAGACACAAGCCCATTTGGGAATACTCATCCTGTTTTCTGATAGAAATGCGCTTATCAATCGTTTGGGCATTGAATAACGCGAAATCCACCCGCATCGTACAGGAGGATGCTGCGATGAAAAGAATATTGATTTCCTTACTATTCATCTGTCTTACCTTCGCGTGCGCCTGCGCAGAGGATGAAGCGAGCTTTTTAGAACCTTTTGAAGGGATTGTCTTTCCCAAAGGAGAGAAGTATCCCGTGTATTACGGCCCGGATTCCAGCTATGACAGAATGGCGGATGGCAAAGCAACCGTCAGCACCAACGGATGGATTCGGGTATACGGCGGAGAGTTCAGCCCCCGCATGGATCGGGACGGCAATCCATACCACGGCATCCTGATTGAATATGAAATCAGCGAGGGACGCCGCCGCTTTGGATGGATTCGTTCGTCCGATCTCCCGGATTCCATTTCGGTTTGGCGCGAGCTGCCTTGGCAATGGGGATATGCCCATCTGAACAGAGCAGCCGTCGTCACAGACGACCCCTTTTACAGCCAATCCATCGTAGCAGAGCTGCCGGAGGGAACGGCAGTCAGGGTGCTGTACGAATCGGGGCAATGGGCGTATGTGTCCGCCCCGCCCATCCGCGGTTTTGTCCATCCTGCGGCTTTGACAAGGGATGAGGTGCCCTATCGGGACGATCCCGATCTGGTTCAGGTTGCCCAGTATTTTGAAAACACCGGCATCAAAGGCCGTGTATCCGGTATGCATCAGGGCGCATACAACACCAAAACCCTTTACTTCACGCTTGATCGGGGCGGAACCGCCAAATACGATACGAACCGATTTGATCTCTATGAAATGAACTGGGATTTTGACGGCATATGCGACGATGATCTGGCGCTGTTCCTTGATTTCTATTTGGGCTTGCTGGTGGATGCTCAAAACGGAAAATCCCCTCAGGAACACCTGCGATTCGATTACCACGGAGACGTCGGGCGGCACAATATCGAGGTCGTCGTATCGAACTGTACATCCTCTTTGGAATACAAGGGCGAGCAATGGCTGAATGTGCTGCTCAAGCAGCTCGCGGCGCACGATGGAAACAACCAGCTCAACAGTCTCCGGGCCATCACTGCCTCAAAGATGCTGGGGAATCTGGACATCACGCCCGTCGAGCCTTCCGAAGGCTGCGCATGGTTTGATGCCCTGACACTCGCCCATCAGGATGACCTTCCGCCGGTTGACGCATCCATCTATGAAAAAGACCCCATCTGTCTGGCTGCAACCCAAGCGCTGATCGCCTATATGCAGGACAAGCACGCAAGCTGGAGCAGCTATCGGGATGTTGACCGAACCAAAACCCGCGTGATCGTGGCGCTGGATGTCTGTCAGGTGAGGGAGACCGACAACAAACTGACCCTTTGGGCATCGGTTGCCGAAGGGGAGTATGCCCTGTATGACGGAAAGCACTATCAGTGCGTGAGCGGTTCATGGGTTCCTTCCCGCATTGCCATGGAAAAGGACGCGCATGGCCAGTGGGTTCTTGACGAACTGATTCAGGCGGAGGACGGAACGCGATACCAGCCCAGCATTGTCGAATTCTGCGAAGGAGACAAGGCGCTTGCAAGTCGGCTGATTAAACACAACGGCGGGAAATCTTGTGCCGAATGCTTTTTCGCCTACTTGCAGGCCAACGGCTATACAGGCCCATTCGAGGAGATTCCCTACTAATACTGTTTGCATTCTAAAACCCGCTTGGAGATTTCATCCCCAAGCGGGTTTTATAGACTGGAGCCTGCCGCCGCCAGCGGCGGAAACAGGCAGGCGGAACGTCGAAAATGGCAAGGGGCGCTTTGCACGACGATGCAAGTTTCCCGGCATCGCAGCCCTAACGTACACCTGAAAAAAACGTGTTTCTGCATACAGCGAGAATCTTCGCCTTTTTCCCATCAGGTCAATGGCACTTTGCAAAGCTTTGCCAAATTCTTTGCAAAGTATGCTTATCCCTTCCTTGTCCGTTTTATCGCACCGTGTCCCTTTCCATCTGCTGCCAGAGTTCAAAATTACCCTCGCTCGGCATCGGCTGGTTGATATTCCACGCGCTGCCGTAGGCCTCGTATGTCGTCCCCTCCGGCAAAATGCCCGTTTCGACAAATGAAACCTTCTTCATCTCCTCCGCCAGCTTCGCCTTTTGCGCCTCGTCTGCATCCTTCATCACAACCGCATAGCGCGTCTCCATGTCGGCAAGGCGGTAGGTCTGTCCGTCATACGCAAGGCCCGCGACAAATGCGCGGTGTCCCGCCTGATTCAGGGTGAGCACCTGTTCGGTCAGCAGGGCGCGCTCCGCATCCTTGTCAGCAGAGCCGACAAGGGGCTGCATCTTCTCCCATTGCGCAAGGATGCTCGGATTCTCCATCAGTTTGCAGGTGCGCGGAAAACGCTGCGCCTGCACGGCGAGCAGATAAATCGGCTCCGCGTTCTGCTGATTGTACTGCGCGACGGCCTCCGAAAGCTGCACCCATTCCTCCCACGTCATCGTTCCGCTCGGCGGCGCAATGCCTACGGCGCTCCAAAGCTCCGCATCGCCCACCTCAAACCATGTCTGGAAACGCTTGACCGCATAGCCATACACGGTATGATCCACAACCACATCGAGGTTTTCCCCAAGGGATTCAAGCGGCTGCAGCTTTCCGTCCTTGGCAGCGCTTTCCAGCAGGCCATATGTCATCACGTCGGATTCTGCCTGAGCATTCAGCGCCAGCGGCATGATGCACAGCATGGCACAGATCAAGGCCACCATCAGCTTGCTATTCTTTCGAACTTTTCCCATCATTGAAGCACCTCGTTTCTTTGTCGAATTCTACTTCTATGATATTTCTGTCAACATCAACCATCGTGTTCAGAAAACACTTTTTCTTTTGTTTTCAATCCGCAAATCGCTCACATCTCTTAATTTGAATGGTATATGGCCCGTTTCACCGCCTTTCAAGCTATATGTCATCCTCTATGTCAACAGAAATAACACGTTTGTACCGAGATCAGCGTTCAAAATATGTTCCCTGTCTTTCCGGCCTTCTACCTGTTCTATCTCGTATACAGGCAAAAACCTGACAGATTCATCATAATTCTTTTATTATTCCTTTGATATGCGTTCTGGAACCTTACGCTTCCAAATCCCCCCTATTTCCATCGTTTCACGGTGTACAAAGCGCTTTTAACGTAAAAATCAACTACCTTTTAATTCCTGCCATTATTATAACACATCGTTTTTTATTTGAAAAGAATTTATCGCTACATTTATTAATAAATTCTGTTTGCTTTTCCTCATATTTCAAACGATGTGTCCATTTCATCCCTGTTACAGTTTTCCCCCCACTGTCACTCCCCGCGCCGCGTCTCCTCCTCCTTCACCAGCCCCGCCACGTCGCTGACCGGGAGAGAGAACGCAATGCCCTGCGCAGGCTTTCCCATGCCCATCTCCTTGTAAATGGCGTGAAGCACCCCGTCGCGGATTTCCTTTTCCACCACCATCATCAGTATTTCCTTCTCCGCGTGGAGCGGAACTCCAAAAAATGCCACAGCTTCCTCCTTCGCCACGCCTCGCCCGTTCAGGATGGTGCCGCCCCGCGCGCCCTGCTCGCGCGCCACGTCCATCACATCCTCCGCAAAGCCTGCGTTGACAATGGCAAAAATCACCTCATGGTCGTTCGTCCTCATGCTCATCGCTCCCTCCCCTGTCGGTTGTTGCTCAAAAACTGATACAGGTTCACGCCGATCACGCTGCTCATCGGTACGGCGAACGCCACACCCTTGCCGCCCTTGATCGTTGCAAACTTTTGCTCCAGACAGCGCATGACGTCCTCCGTCTTGTCCTCGCGCACGACGCTGAAAATCACCGCCTTGTGTCGGTTCAGTCCCAGCAGGCTGACCAGCTCCGAGCTGGCTGTGCCCAACCCGCCGCACACCATCTGGCAATTCACCTCAAACTGGCTGATCGCATCCAGATAAAACTCGCCCTTGTTTCGATCCACCACGGTAAAGAGAAGCTTGAGCTTCTGTATGTCGGATGCGTGAAACGGCCTTGCCATGATTTTTTCCTCCTTTTCACATGAAGCTGATGATCTGCTGGTCGTCCGCATCCAGCATACGGCGCATCGCCAAGTGCTCCCGCACACGGCGATTCAGCACCGACCGGAAGCCCAGAAGCTGAATCGCGATCGGCGGCGACATCGCCACCAGCGCAACCACGCCGAACGCATCGCGCAGCACCGCCGCCTCGCCTTGAAGCGCGCAGCACGCGCCGACGGCGAACGGCAGCACAAAGCAGGAGGTCATCGGCCCGCTGGCCACGCCGCCGGAGTCAAACGCAATCGCCGTATACACCGGCGGCACAAACAGCGATAGCGCCAGTGCGATGAAGTACCCCGGCACAATGTAGTACACGAGCGGGAAGTCGTACACAATGCGGAGCATCGACAGCCCGATGGCCGCGCCTACGCCGCAGCACAATCCGATCATCATGGATCTGCGCGTCACATAGCCGCCCGTCACGTCCTCCACCTGCTGGTTAAGCACATGGATGGCCGGTTCGGCCAGCACCACCAGCACGCCGATCACCGTGCCGAAGCCCACGAGCAGCGCCTCATACCCCTGCGCCAGCGCATAGCCCAGCTTATAGCCGATGGGCATGAACCCGACGTTCACCCCGGTCAAAAAGACGACCAGCCCCACATAGGTGAACGCCACGCCCACCGCAATGCGCAGCAGGCTCTTGACCGAAAGATGCAGAAACAGCGCTTGGCAGACGCCGAAGAACAGCACGATCATGCCCAGCGCAGCGGCGACCTCCTTCGCCGTGTGTGCGCCCATGTGCAGGAAGGCCGACAGCACGTTCTCGCTGACCGCGTAGTCCGGCACCTGATACGTCAGCGCATTTGGGGAGAACATACCCAGCAGCAGCACCGCCAGCACCGGGCCGATGGAGCAGAGCGCCACCAGACCAAAGCTGTTCTCCTGATTGTGCCGGTCGCCCAGCACCGCAGAAATGCCCACGCCCAGCGCCATGATGAATGGCACGGTGATCGGTCCCGTCGTCACGCCGCCGGAATCGAACGCCAGCGGCAGCAGCTCCATGCGTCCATTTGCCGTCAGCAGCAGCGCCAGCGCAAACAGCGCCATGTAAAACAGCATCAGCAGATTGGACAGCGGCTTGCGGAATACGATGCGCAGCACCGCCGCCAGCAGAAATGCGCCCACCCCCACGCCCACCGTGTACACCAGCAGCGTGCCGTGCATCACCGCGCTGACCTGTCCGGCCAGCACCTGCAGGTCCGGCTCCGCCACCGTAATGAGCATCCCCAGCACAAAGCATACCGCCAGCAGCAGGCCCAGCCTGCGCTGTTTGGACAGCCCCGAGCCGATGTGCGCGCCCATCGGGGTCATCGCCAGATCCGCGCCCAGATTGAACATCCCGATGCCCACGATCAGCGCGACCGCACCGATGGTGAACGTCAGCAACTCGGCCCGGCTGAAATCGAACATCGGCGTCATCGCCAGCAGATAGACGATCGCCGTAACCGGCAGCGCCGAGACCAGCGCCTCCCGGATTTTAAGCCACAGTGCTTTCACATTCCATCACCCTTTCCGCGCTCTATATATTTCATCATAACAAAGAAAAGCAGTCTCCACAAGCTTTTGGGGCATTCAGAAATCGTGATATCCGGCGCGGTCAGTCTGCCAAGGCGTGCCTGTTCCTGTTGCTGATCCCATTCCCCGGCACTGTATCTGCATGAAAAGCCACGCGCCACGCCCCGTCAGGTCACGCTTCGCCCCCTGACGGCTTGGCTTGAATGGCGGCGGCAGGCTCCAGTCCCTCAAACCCGTCCTTCGCTTCGCGTTTTTGAATCGTTTTGATCAGAAAACAGTGGCAGAAACAGCATCATCAGAAAAAACATATGCTCCTGTTCTCCGTCCAAAACGCAAAAACAAGGCGTTCGGAAATCCGAACGCCTTGTTCTATCTATTCTTTCAGCCGGGGCAGAGAAATCAGTACATCTCCTTGATCTCCACGTCGCGGTAACGCGGCATACCGGTGCCCGCCGGGATGATCTTGCCGATGATGACGTTCTCCTTGAGGCCCACGAGGTGATCCTCCTTGCCCTTGATCGCGGCTTCGGTCAGCACGCGGGTCGTCTCCTGGAAGGAGGCGGCGGACAGGAAGGACTCGGTGGCCAGCGCGGCCTTGGTGATGCCCAGCAGGATACGCTTGGCCACGGCCGGACGGCCGCCCGCCATGATCGTCTTTTCGTTCTCCTTCTCGAAGTGGAAAATATCGACCATGGAGCCCGGGAGCATACTGGTATCGCCAGCGTCCTCCACGCGCACCTTGCGCAGCATCTGATGGACGATGACCTCGATGTGCTTATCGCCGATGCCAACGCCCTGCAGGCGGTAGACCATCAGAACCTCCTTGAGCAGGTGCTCCTGAACGGCCTTCACGCCGAGGATGCGCAGCAGGTCGTGCGGGTTGATCTGGCCTTCGGTCAGCTCGTCGCCCGCCACAACGCGGTCGCCCTCCTTCACCTTCAGGCGGCTGCCGTAGGCAATGGGATAGGCCTTGATGGTGCCGTCGTCGGAGGTGATAATCATCTCGCGCTTTTTCTTGTTCTCGCCCAGCGAGATGGTGCCGGAGATCTCCGCCAGCATCGCTTCGCGCTTGGGCTTGCGCGCCTCGAACAGCTCCTCAACGCGCGGAAGACCCTGCGTGATATCCTTCTCGGAGGCCACGCCGCCGGTATGGAAGGTACGCATCGTCAGCTGCGTGCCCGGCTCGCCGATGGCCTGCGCCGCGACGATGCCGACCGCCTCGCCGATGTTGACGTAGCCGCCATGCGCGAGGTTCTGACCGTAGCACTTGACGCACACGCCGGTCTCGTTGCGGCAGGTCAGCACGGAGCGGATCTGCACAGCCTTGATGCCGCAGGCGACGATCTCGTTGCCCTGCTCGTAGGAAATCATCTCGTTGCACGGGACGATCACCTCGCCGGTCATCGGGTTCACCACGTCCTCGGCAGCCACACGGCCAACGATACGGTCGATCAGCTTCTCGATCGGGTCGCGCTCGGAGCCGATAGCCGTCACGGTGATGCCGCGGATCTTCTCATGGCGAGAGGCGAAGCAGTCCACCTCGCGCACGATGACCTCCTGAGAGACGTCCACCAGACGGCGGGTCAGGTAGCCAGAGTCAGCGGTACGCAGTGCCGTATCGGACAGCGCCTTACGGGAACCGTGAGAGGACTGGAAGAATTCCAGAACCGTCAGGCCCTCACGGAAGTTTGCCTTAACCGGCATCTCCAGCGGGCGGCCCGTCGGGGACGCCATCATGCCGCGCATACCGGCAAGCTGGGAAACCTGAGAAATGGAACCACGAGCGCCGGAGTCCGTCATCATACGAATCGGGTTGAACTCGTCCATGTGGTCCATGATCTTGGCCTTGACATCGTCCGTGGTCTTGGACCAGACCTCGACGACGCGGTTGTAGCGCTCCTCATCGGTCAGCATACCGCGCTTGAACAGCTTTTCGATCTTGCGAACGCGATGCTCCGCGTCCTCCAGAATCGGCTTCTTCTCCGGCGGCACGATAACGTCCGCCACAGCCACGGTGACCGCGCCGATGGTGGAGTACTTGTAGCCCATCGCCTTCACGTTGTCCAGCACCTCAGCGGTCTTGGACACGCCGTGCTTGCGGAAGCACATATCCACGATGCTGCCGAGCTGCTTCTTGCCCACCTTGGTGTCAATCTCCAGCTCGAACATATCGTTCAGGGTATTGCGGGGCTTGAAGCCCATATCCTGCGGCACGTTGTTGTTGAGGATCAGGCGGCCGAGCGTGGTCTCGATGGTCTTGTAGTACGTCTTGCCATCGTTTCCGCCGTAGATCTTATGCTCCTGCAGGTACTCGCTGGAAACCTCGCCCGTCCACTCGCGCGCAATGCGCACGCTGATCTTCGCCTGAAGGTGAAGCTGACCGGTGAGGTAAGCCATCATGGCCTCGTTCTCGTTGGCAAAGCGGCGGCCTTCACCCAGCATACCCGGATGGATGCAGCTGAGGTAATAGCAGCCGATAACCATATCCTGAGACGGGGAGATGACCGGCTTGCCGTCCTGCGGCTTGAGGATGTTGTTCGCACACAGCATCAGGAAGCGGGCCTCGGCCTGCGCCTCCATGGACAGCGGCACGTGAACAGCCATCTGGTCGCCGTCAAAGTCGGCGTTGAACGCGGTACAGGACAGCGGATGGAGCTTAATCGCCTTGCCTTCCACGAGGATCGGCTCAAACGCCTGGATGCCCAGACGGTGCAGCGTCGGTGCGCGGTTGAGCAGCACCGGATGCTCCTTGATGACGCTCTCCAGAATGTCCCACACGCGGGTCTCGCCGCGATCCACCATGCGCTTGGCGCTCTTGACGTTGTGAACCACGCCGGTGTTGACCAGCCGCTCCATGACGAACGGCTTGAACAGCTCCAGCGCCATGCCCTTGGGCAGGCCGCACTGATGCAGCTTGAGTTCCGGGCCGACGACGATAACGCTTCGACCGGAGTAGTCCACGCGCTTGCCCAGCAGGTTCTGGCGGAAGCGGCCCTGCTTGCCGCGCAGGAAATCGGACAGGGACTTGAGTGCGCGGTTGCCGGGGCCCGTAACCGGGCGGCCACGGCGGCCGTTGTCGATCAGCGCATCGACAGCCTCCTGCAGCATACGCTTCTCGTTGCGCACGATGATGTCCGGCGCACCCAGCTCCAGCAGGCGCTTGAGGCGGTTGTTGCGGTTGATGACGCGGCGGTACAGGTCGTTCAGGTCGGAGGTCGCAAAGCGGCCGCCGTCGAGCTGAACCATCGGGCGCAGATCCGGCGGCATGACCGGGATGACGGTCAGCACCATCCACTCCGGCTTGTTGCCGCTCTGGCGGAAGGCCTCCACCACCTCAAGGCGCTTGATCGCCTTGGCGCGCTTCTGGCCCTCGGTCTCGCGCTCGCGCTCCTTCTCGGTCAGCTCCGCAATCTCGGTGCGAAGCTGCTGGCTGAGCGCGTCCAGATCGATCTTCTGCAGCAGCTCCTGCACGGCCTCCGCGCCCATGCCCACGCGCAGGGCGGGCTTGCCCATCGCGATATCGGTCATGTAGCTCGGCGCAGTGATCTGCTGGCGGTACTCGGTCTCCGTCAGGATCGCGTTCTGGCGCAGCGGCGTGCAGCCGGGGTCCAGCACGATGTAGCTGGCGAAGTACAGCACCTTCTCCAGCGCACGCGGAGAGATATCCAGCAGCGTGCCCATGCGGCTGGGGATTCCCTTGAAATACCAGATGTGGGACACCGGCGCAGCCAGCTCAATGTGGCCCATGCGCTCGCGGCGCACCTTGGAACGGGTGACCTCCACGCCGCACTTGTCGCAGATGATGCCCTTGTTGCGCACGCGCTTGTACTTGCCGCAGTTGCACTCCCAGTCCTTGGTCGGTCCGAAAATGCGCTCACAGTACAGGCCGTCACGCTCCGGCTTGAGGGTACGGTAGTTGATCGTCTCCGGCTTGCTCACCTCGCCATGGGACCATGCGCGAATCTGATCCGGGGACGCCATGGAAATCTGAATCGAAGACAGGTTTGTCAGTTCCGACAAAGGGGTGCACTCCCTTCTTTATGCGTTAGGCCGCCGCCGCGCTCATGCGCGGCGGGGCGATCTTGGTTTGCTTCCGGCGGCAGGGAGAGACGTCACTCCTTGTCGTCCATGTCATCCAGGGAGATATCCTCGAAGTTCGGCACATCGTCAAAGTCAAAGACGTCGTCGCTCATGAACTCGTCCGCCACGTCGTCCGCCGCATCCGCCGCGTCCGCAGCATCCTCGGCCTCCGGCGCCGCGTCCGCAGAAGCGTTGCCGCGCTCGTAGTCCTCTTCCTCGTCCTCCAGCTCCTTGATGACGATCTCGTTGTGCTCGCCGTCCAGAACCTTCACGTCCAGACACAGGGACTCCAGCTCCTTGATGAGCACCTTGAAGGACTCCGGCACGCCCGGGGCAGGGATGTTCTTGCCCTTGACAATCGCCTCGTAAGCCTTCACGCGGCCCACGATGTCGTCGGACTTGACGGTGAGGATTTCCTGAAGGGTGTTCGCCGCGCCGTAGGCCTCCAGCGCCCAGACCTCCATCTCGCCGAAGCGCTGGCCGCCGAACTGCGCCTTGCCGCCCAGCGGCTGCTGGGTGACCAGAGAGTACGGGCCAGTGGAACGGGCGTGCATCTTGTCATCGACAAGGTGATGCAGCTTGAGGTAGTGCATGTAGCCGACGGTGACGGGGTTATCGAACTTATCGCCGGTGCGGCCGTCGTACAGATCGGTCTTGCCGTCGGGACGCAGTCCGGCCTTCTCCAGCGCACGCTGAATCTGCTCAAAGGTCGCGCCGTCAAAGTCCGGCGTGGCCACGCGCCAGCCCAGCGCCTTGGAGGCCATGCCCAAGTGCATCTCCAGCACCTGACCCAGGTTCATACGGCTCGGAACGCCCAGCGGGTTGAGCACGATCTGAAGCGGGGTGCCATCCGGCAGGAACGGCATATCCTCCTGACGCAGCACGCGGGACACGACACCCTTGTTGCCGTGACGGCCTGCCATCTTATCGCCGACGGAGATCTTGCGCTTCTGGGCGATGTACACGCGCACCATGCGGTTCACGCCCGCGGACAGCTCGGAGTGATCCTTGCGGTCAAACACCTTCACGTCCACGATGATGCCCTGCTCGCCGTGCGGCACCTTCAGGGAGGTATCGCGCACCTCGCGCGCCTTCTCACCGAAGATGGCGCGCAGCAGGCGCTCCTCGGCGGTCAGCTCGGTCTCGCCCTTCGGGGTGACCTTGCCCACCAAGATATCGCCCGGATGCACCTCCGCGCCCACGCGGATGATGCCCTCGGCGTCCAGATCCTTGAGCGCGTCGTCGCCCACGTTGGGCAGGTCGCGCGTGATCTCCTCCGGTCCCAGCTTGGTGTCGCGGGCTTCGCACTCGTACTTCTCCAGATGGATGGAGGTGAACACGTCGTTCTTGACCAGCTCCTCAGAGAGCAGAACCGCGTCCTCGTAGTTGTAGCCTTCCCACGTCATGAAGCCGATGAGGATGTTGCGTCCCAGCGCGATCTCGCCGTGGTCGGTCGCCGGGCCGTCCGCGATGACGTCGCCCTTCTTGACCTTCTCGCCTGCGGAGACGATGGGGCGCTGATTGATGCAGGTCGCCGCGTTGGAACGGGCAAACTTGGTCAGCTTATAGGTGTGGCACTCGTGCAGCTCGTCCTCGATCACGATGGTATCGGCGGACACCTTCTTCACGAAGCCGTCCTGACGGGCGAGCACGCACACGCCGGAGTCCTTGCCGGCCTTGTACTCGATGCCGGTGGCGACGAAAGCAGCCTCCGGGCACAGCAGCGGCACAGCCTGACGCTGCATGTTGGAGCCCATCAGTGCGCGGTTCGCGTCGTCGTGGTCAAGGAACGGGATCATCGCCGTGGAGACGGAGATCACCTGACGCGGAGACACGTCGATGTAGTCCACGCGGCCGGGCTCCACGCTCTGCACGTCGGAGCGGATGCGCGCGGTAATGCGGTCATTGATGAAGTAGCCGTTCTCATCCAGCGGCTCCTTCGCCTGCGCGATGTAGCAGCCGTCCTCCTCGTCCGCCGCGAGATACACGATCTCATTGGTGACGCGCGGACGGTCGCCGCTGCGGTCGATGATGCGGTACGGCGCCTCGATGAAGCCATACTCATTGATACGCGCATAGGTACACAGCGAACCGATCAGACCGATGTTCGGGCCTTCCGGCGTCTCAATCGGGCAGATACGCGCGTAGTGCGAGTAGTGAACGTCTCGCACTTCGAAGGACGCGCGGTCGCGGTTGAGGCCGCCCGGGCCCAGCGCGGAAAGACGGCGCTTGTGCGTCAGCTCGGCCAGCGGGTTGTTGTGGTCCATGAACTGGGAGAGCTGGGAAGAACCGAAGAACTCCTTGATCGCCGCGGAAACCGGGCGAATGTTGATGAGCTCCTGCGGCTTGACCTCCGCCTGATTCTGCACGCTCATGCGCTCGCGCACCACGCGCTCCAGACGCGCCAGACCGATGCGGATCTGGTTCTGCAGCAGCTCGCCCACGGAGCGCAGGCGGCGGTTGCCCAGATGGTCGATATCATCGGTGGAGCCCACGCCGTAGGGCAGGCTCAGCAGGTAGCTGATGGAGGACACGATGTCGTCAATCAGGATGTGCTTGGGCATCAGCGCGGCGCGGTTGTCCGCCAGCAGGCGGGTCGTCGCCTGCGCATCCATGCCCTCCTGCTCCGCCGTCTCCAGCAGCTGCTTGAGGGTGGGCAGGTGAACCATCTCATTGATGCCGACCAGCTCGATGGTCTGCTCGTCAAGCCACTCCTTCGCGTCCACGAAGTTGTTGCCGATGACGCGCACCACGCGGTCCTCCAGACGCAGGCTGATGTCATTGACGCCCGCATCCTGAATCCGCTTGGCGAGGGTATCGGTCTTGGCGGCAGGAATGCGCTCGCCCGCAGCGATGAGGATCTCACCGGTGCGCGGGTCGACCACGTCCTCATCCACGACGTGGCCGCGGATGCGCGAGGCGATGGCGAGCTTCTTGTTGTACTTATAGCGGCCCACGCGCATCATGTCGTAGCGCTTGGGATCAAAGAAGGTGGAGCGCAGCAGCTTGTCCGCGGAATCCACCGTGCCGACCTCACCCGGGCGCAGGCGGCGGTAGATCTCCATCAGGCCGGCCTCAACGCTCTTGACCTCCGCGCCGGTGCGGGTGCGGCGGGTGCCGTCGTCGCCGCCGTCACGCGCCATGGTCGCGTCCAGCTTCTCATCGTGGCCCAGCAGGTCGTAGATCTGCTCGTCCGTGCCGTAGCCCAGCGCGCGCAGCAGGCTGGTCACCGGCAGCTTGCGCGCACGGTCCACGCGCACCCAGATGACGTCGTTGGAGTCGATCTCGTACTCCAGCCACGCGCCGCGGCTGGGGATCACCTGCGCGTCAAACAGATGCTTGCCGGCCTTGTCGATGCTCTCACGGTAGTATACACCGGGGGAACGCACGAGCTGGCTGACGATGACGCGCTCGCCGCCGTTGACGATGAACGTGCCGTTCTCCGTCATCAGCGGGAAATCGCCCATAAAGACTTCGCTTTCCTTCACTTCGCCCGTCTCGTTATTGGTCAGGCGAACCAGCACCTTGAGGGCGGTAGCGTAGGTCATATCGCGCTCGCGGCACTCTTCAAGCGAGTACTTGGGCGTCTTGTCCAGCGAATAATCGACAAACTCCAGCTTCAAGTTGCCGTTGAAGTCATAAATCGGCGAAACATCATTGAGAACCTCTCGGAGATCCTCCTTGAGAAAACGCTCGTAAGAATTCTTTTGAACCTCGATCAGATCGGGCATCTCCACAACTTCTTCGATGCTGGCAAAGCTCTTGCGAACCCTGCCCTTTCCAAGCTGCACATCATGAACCCCGACGTACTTCATGATCTCAGCTTCCTCGCGCGCGTCGCGGACGGTAACCATGAATGCCATCACCCCTAACTTGTCTAAGCCTTGCAAAGGATATATGCAGCAATGCGCACTTCGCATTGAACTGCCCATTGCCAAACAGCCCAAAGCGTTGTACAATGTTGTTGTGAAGCCATGTCCTTCGGACATAGCTTCGCTATTGTGCATACTGATGCAATATAGTATTGTATCCCTTTTTCAAAGCCCTGTCAAGCATTTCCGGCACTTTTATGTAAAAATAATTTGAAAACTGTGAAGTTCCGTAATAGAAAGCGAACCGTCCGACGGCCTTTACCCCGTCAAACGGTTCGCTTTGTCATTTTATTTCCTGAAAGCCCGCTGCATCCGATGCCATTCATATGCCTTCTTTTCCGCGGGCGCTCATTGCAGTTTTTGCCTTTTCCAGCGCATCACTGCAAAAAAGCCGCTGCCCCCAGCGCATACATCTCCTGCTCGCTGACCGGGGCAATCAGCATATACACCGTATCCCCGCTGCGTGCGCACAGCAGCGCCCCATCCGCACACAGGGCATAGACCGCCTCCATGCCCGCCAGCGTGAAGCCCGTGATGAGCTGAGGCGTCCAGTTTTCCTCGGACAGCCGCTCGATGTATGCCGCAGGCTGCGCGGTAATCGCCTCGGCCTGCGCACCGCCCTCCAGCTGATAGCGCCGCGTCATCACAGTGCAGCTCTGCCCGCCGCGCCGCTGCGTCTCCGTCTGTTCGGAGAGAAGCTGCGCGTCAGCGAGCGCCAGCGTCGCGCCGCTCTCCTGTGCCAGCCGCAGTTCCGGTTCCTCCCCTGCGAGCTGATAGGCCATTGCGCCGTAAAACAGCGCACCCAGCACCAGCGCACAGAGTACACCAATCAACAAGCTAATGGCACTCGGCAGCCAATTCCGCTTCTTTTCCTCTCTCATATCCCCACATACACTCCACTTTATGGAATATTGTCGCTCTTTATCCGCGCCTAATCTCCACTTCCGAAAAGAGCCGCAGGAAATCTCTCTCCCTGCGGCTCGTCCTGCGTGTATTTCATGCCGTTCAATGTCCCAAATCCCGCCTTGCAAAGCGAACCCCCGTCAGGTAACGCTTCGCTCCCTGACGGCTTTGC
>JAXJLD010000046.1:0-10766 GCA_036297385.1 Christensenellales bacterium
GGGAAGGCTTGAAAAAACGTAGTTTCAGGGCAGACCGCAAAGCGTTTCTTGCGATTTTCGACGTTCTGCCTGCTAAAAAAGCGTGATCTCCGTCAAATGGAACGGAGACCACGCTTTTTGTGCAGAGTTGGCTTAATCCTGTTGGCGCAGCCACGGCAGCGCGCGCTCAAGCGCAAGCACGATGAGCGGAATGAGGACGATGTGCAGCACGATGCCGGGGATGGCGGTGGTAAATGCACCGGCGATAAAGGCGGCCCAAGTGAAGGGAGCACCGGAAACACCGGAGAGCAGCGCACGCACAGCGCCCCACACGATGCGCCCCAGCAGCATAGCGGTGAGCAGGGATACATACAGGTTGATGGGCTTGCGCGGCAGGCGGCGGTAAAGCAGCCCGCTGACCAGACCATAGACGGCCAGTTCAACGCACATGGTCACGCCGATGGGGAAGAGCGGCGGCATACCAAAGAGCGCGAAGCGCAGCAGCGGTGCGAGTGCGCCGACGACAGCGCCCCAGATCGGGCCGACGAGGAAGCCACACAGCAGCACAGGAATGTGCATCGGGCAGAGCATATTGCCAATTTGGGGAATCTGCCCGGTGAGGAAGGGAAGCAGCATACACAGCGCCAGACAGAGGGCGGCGAGTGCAAGCTTCTGGATGCGGAGGGTGCGGGTGTTCATGTCAATTCTCCCTTTCTGGATGGATTCCATCTGGGATGGGAGAAGCGCCTTGGCGGCGCGATGTGGGGTCAGGGCTGGCCTGACGGGGATACGAGGCGCAGAATACAGGCGACGGCTGCATCGACGGCCTGACGGCGGGTCATGGGTGGAACACCCGCGATCAGCGTGGCGCAGCGGTCGGAGGGAACGAGCACGCGCTGGGCGGCGCTCTGTCCCACGGCGACAGCCATGAGCGGCGAAACCTCGCCGAGCATCGCGTCTGCGAGCGTGATGCCGATGGGCCCGGCAATCACGTCCGCGCTTCTGCATTGCACCACCACCGCGTTTTCCCCCGTCGCCCCCTGATCTGCACCGGCGTTAATCATGGCGCTGGTGGCCAGCGCATTTGTGCCGACGGCGATGAGGGTGTGCGCATCGGAAAGACCCGCTTTGCGCAGCCCTTCGATGAGCTGAGCGCCCAGACGGCCGCTTTGACCGTCGATGATGAGGAGCTTCATGGATCAAAAACCTCGCTGTATGTGCAAAAATGGATGATGCGAAGCCATTATAGCGAAAACCGGAGGGGACTGTCAAGCGGGGGAAAAGAAGCCGCCCGTATGGAAATTGGCGTTGCCCAGCTTGGTCGCGGTCAGACGAAAGACGACGCAGCCGTCCGGGCAGACAAGCTCCTTGACATAGGGCTCGCTGCCGCCGATGTTGCGCAGGTCGCCGCCGCTGCGCACGGCCTCCATGATGGGAAACATCATCATCATTGCCTTGGAACACACGCCCTGCCCATCCTGATTGACGGGACAGCCGTAGGTGCAGGTATATACGTCGCCGATCTCCTCGCCGTTGCGGCAGTATCCCTGCGTATCCTGACCGTGCAGAAAGCCGATAACCTCGATGCGCCATGCGTATTCTTCATCGTACCACTTTTTCATGCGGATGCCTCCTGTTGATATTCCAACGTGTTTCGTGCAGCAACCTGCGGTGTTTTGAGAAAACAAGCTGTCTATGATCATAGAACCTGACAGCGGACTTGTCAAGGAAGCGAGGCTTTATTTTGAGCGGGCAAGAGACGAAGGCGGCGGGCGACGCAGCATGACGCAACATAATGAAAGCGGCGGGACGTTTTTTACGCTCCGCGGCTTGCTTTTGGCGGGAAAGATGCTATACTGACCCTAGCTTTGATATTTTACACATAAGAGGGGTCATATGTATGGGTGAAAAGAAACCGATTCTTGCGCAGGCGCCGGTTGTGATCGGGTTGGCCATCCTGTGCAATGCGCTGTGGGGCAGCGCCATTCCGTTTATCAATCTGGGATACAGGCTGTTTGAAATTCCGTCATCGGAGACGGCAACGCAGATTCTCTTTGCGGGCTGTCGTTTCTTTCTGGCGGGCGCACTGACGATCCTCTTTGGTAGCATTCCGCGCCGGAGGCTGATTCGCCCCAAGTTGGAAAACCTGCACATGGTCGTCAAGCTCGCGATGTTGCAAACCGTGACGCAGTATGTGCTGTTTTATATCGGTGTGGCGCGCACCACCAGCGTGAAGGGCGCGATTATTCAGGGTCTGAATGCGTTTGTCGCCATTCTTATCGCGTGCTATGTGTTCCGCAGCGAGACGATGAACCGGCTCAAGTGGATTGGCGGCGCGGTCGGCGTGGCGGGCGTGGTGCTGGTGAACTTGAGCGGGGATGGCTTTGCGGGCGGTGTGCGCCTGACGGGCGAGGGCTTCCTGTTCCTGTCCATGATCGCCTCGGCGTGCAGCGCGGGTGCGATCAAGCTGTTTTCCACCCATGAGGACCCGGTGGCGCTGAGCGGTTGGCAGTTTATGCTCGGCGGCGCGATCATGGCGGCGGCGGGCTTTGCGCTGGGCGGGCGGCTGCATCCCACGGGCTGGGGCGCACCGCTGGTGCTCTTGTATCTGGCGGCGGTCAGCGCGGTGGCGTACACGGTTTGGGCGCTGCTGCTCAAGTACAATCCGGTTTCGCGCATCGCCCCGTATATGTTCCTTCAGCCGATCTTCGGCGTGCTGCTCTCGCTGCTGCTGTATGGCGGCGAGCAGGCGCCGCTGCTGCGCTACGGTGCAGCGTTGGTGCTGGTGTGCCTGAGCATCGTGCTGATCGGCAGGGGGCAGAGGGAAAAGGCATGAGCGTGCGGATTCGCCTGGCCGATCCTGAGCGGGATGCGGCGCGGATACTGGCGGTGTACGCTCCGTATGTCCGGGAGACGGCGGTTTCCTTTGAAACGGAAGTGCCGCCGCTCGATGCCTTTGCCCGGCGCGTGGCGGGAATTGCAGCGGAGTTTCCGTATCTGCTGCTGGAAATCGACGGCGAGCTGGCGGGCTATGCGTATGCGCACAGGCAGGCGGAGCGGGCGGCGTTCGGCTGGAACGCGGAGCTTTCCATCTATATGGATAGCGCGTACTGCGGCGGCGGACTGGGTGCGCCGCTGTATGCGCTGCTGGAGCGGCTGCTCGCGATGCAGGGCTATGTCAATCTGTACGCCGTGATTACCGAAGGCAACCGCGGCAGCTTGGCGTTCCACAAGCGCATGGGCTACCGGCAGGTGGGTCTGCATGAGCGAACGGGCTGGAAGCTGGGCGCGTGGCATGGCGTGGTTCATATGCACAAGCGCCTGATGGAAGGCGAGCCGGGACAGGTTGTGCCGGTGGGCGCGCTTGACGGCGCGGCTGTCGCGCATCTGGCGGCGCAGACAGCGGAGGAAATCGCGGCGATTTGGCGAAAAAACGGAAAGTTGTCAAGCAAAAAGACTTGACAGCAGGGATGCGCCGTCGTATAATAAGCAGGCTGTCAAGTGTGTTTGCTTTACGGAGGAACCCGTGGAAAATCGTTTGGAAACCGGATGGCTGCTCACGTTTTACGGCCCGCTGCTGACAGAGCGTCAGCAAAAGCTGCTTGCGCTGTACTGCGAGGAGGACTTTTCCCTCTCGGAGATCGCCGCGCAGGAGGGCATTTCCCGGCAGGGTGTGTATGATGCGGTGCGCAAGGGTGCGCACCAGTTGGAGAGCTATGAAGCCCTGCTGGGGTTGGCCGCGCGGTATCGCAGGCTGACCGAAGGGCTGAGCGAGGGGCTTGACGCGCTCCGGGATGCACCCGGAGAGAAGGCGCAGCACGCCAGAGAAATTCTGGAGCGGCTGCTGTTGGAAGAGGAGGAGTAAGATGGCCTTTGAAGGATTGACGCAGCGGCTGCAGCAGGCCTTTGGCAAGGTACGTGGCAAGGGCAAGCTGACGGAGGAAGACGTCAAGCTGGTCATGCGCGAAGTGCGCATGGCGCTGCTGGAAGCGGACGTCAACTACAAGGTTGTCAAGGACTTTGTCAAGAAAGCCACCGAGCGCTGCGTGGGACAGGAGATGCTGGAAAGCCTCAGCGCACAGCAGCAGATCATCAAGATCGTCAACGAAGAGCTGACGAACCTGATGGGTGGCAGCAATGCGCGGCTTCAGTTCAGTTCTTCGCCGGTGACGGTGATCATGCTCTGCGGCCTTCAGGGCGCGGGCAAGACCACGATGAGTGCCAAGCTCGCCAACTGGCTGAAGAAGGACGGCAAGAAGCCGCTGCTGGTGGCTTGCGATATCTATCGCCCGGCGGCTATCAAGCAGCTTCAGGTGGTCGGCGGTCAGGTGGGTGTGCCGGTGTTTGAGCGCGGCACGCAGGACCCGGTGCAGACGGCGCTGGAGGCGGTCGAGTACGCCCGCAGCCGCCAGCACGACGTGGTCATTCTGGATACCGCCGGACGGCTGCACATCGACGAGACGCTCATGGACGAGCTGGCGCGCGTGCGCGAGGCCGTTCAGCCCAGCGAGATCCTGCTGACCATCGACGCGATGACCGGTCAGGATGCGGTGAACGTCGCCAATACGTTTAATGAGAAGCTGGAGATCACCGGCGTGATCCTCACCAAGCTGGACGGCGATACCCGCGGCGGCGCGGCGCTGTCCGTGCGTGCGGTGACGGGCAAGCCGATCAAGTTTGCCGGCACGGGCGAGAAGCTCGGGGATATCGAGCCGTTCCACCCGGAGCGCATGGCCTCCCGTATTCTGGGCATGGGCGACATGATGACGCTCATCGAAAAGGCACAGGAGACCTTCAGCGAGGAAGATTCCCAGCAGACGATGGACATGGCCAAGCGTATGCGCAACGCCGAGTTCACGCTGGATGATTTCCTCAGCCAGATGCAGCAGATCAAGAAGATGGGCCCGCTCTCCGGCGTGCTGAAGATGTTGCCGGGCATGAGCGGCATCGGTGATATCGACATCCCGGATGATGCGATGAAGAAGCCGGAAGCCATCATCCGCTCCATGACGCTCAGAGAGCGCTGCCACCCGGAGGTGCTCAATGCCAGCCGCCGCCGCCGCATTGCAGCGGGCAGCGGCACCACGGTTCAGGACGTCAATCAGCTGATTCGTCAGTTTGAAGATGCGCGCAAGCAGATGAAGATGATGATGAATCAGATGAAGGGCCGCCGGGGCCGCTTCCGTTTCCCGCGCTGATCAAGGCGCACATCCACAAGAGGCCGACAATCCAAGAGATTGAGGTTATATATTTCTATCCAACAGAGATTTGAGGAGGATACAAACATGGTTAAGATTCGTCTGAAGAGAATGGGTATGAAGAAGAAGCCGTTCTACCGCGTCGTTGTTGCTGATGAGCGTGCGTCCCGCGATGGCCGCTTTGTCGATGAGATCGGCTACTACAACCCGGTTTCTAACCCGGTTGAGCTGAAGATCGACGTGGAGAAGGCTCAGACCTGGATGAAGAACGGCGCTCAGCCGACCGATACCGTCCGTGCGCTGCTCAAGAAGACCGGCGCGATCGCCTGAGTTTTCGGGCGCCGCGAGGGCTGAGTCATGGAAGAACTGGTTCGCTATCTGGCCGCTTCGCTCGTGGATCATCCCGATCTGGTGCAGGTAAAGACCGTAGAAGGGCCTGAATCTGTCATCATTGAGCTGAGCGTCGGCCCGGATGATATGGGCAAGGTGATCGGCAAACAGGGCCGCATCGCCAAGTCCATCCGTGCCGTGGTCAAGGCAGCGACTGCCCGCAGTGAAAAGCCCGTGTTCGTGGAAATCATGTGATTTTCTGCCGTCAACGCGCGGCTTTACGCAGGGCATCCCTGCTACCTGAAACGCATACGGCGCCGCGCAGCAATGCGCGGCGTCTGTGTATTACGCGGAAATGGAGAGGAGCAATATGGAGTATTTACAGATTGGCGAAATCGTTCGTCCGCAGGGCATCCGGGGAGAGGTCAAGCTGCGCGCCATGAGCAGCGATCCGGAGCGCTATGCGCGGTTGGAGTGCGTATACCTGCTGATGAAGGGCGAATATACCCCGTATAAGGTGCTCAAGGGGCGCTGTGCTGCGGGCTTTGCGGTGCTGCAGCTGGAGGGTGTGCCGGATCGCAATGCGGCTGAAACGCTGCGGGGCGTAAAGGTCTATGTGGATCGCGAGCACGCCATTGAACTGGATGAGGATGAGAACTTCGTCGCTGATCTGATCGGTCTGCGCGCTGTGGATACGCAGGGGCAGGAGATCGGCACGCTGCGCGACGTACTCTGCCCCAACAGCATCTGTGATGTGTATGTCTTTGATACGCCGCGCGGCGAGATGATGATTCCGGCGCTTAAGCGCGTTGTGGCTGATGTACGTCTGGATGAGGGCGTTATCGTCCTGGATGAGGCGGTTCTGCCGGAGGTGGCCGTCTGGGAGGATGAGCCGGCGGAGCGTGACGAGTAAACTTTGCGCAAAACGGGAAGAAAATGCCGAGTGAATTCGTCTTTATCACGGAGGGGACACGCGAAAGGCGAGGAGGTCAACAGTGAAAAAAACGGGATGGGCGGCGCTGATGCTGACCGCGCTGCTGGGAAGCAGCACGGCGTTGGCGCAGACGCTGCCATCAAACAGCCTCTTTTCACCGGGTTTGTCCCGCATGGCGGAGCTGGAAACGACACGCCCTGTCGTTTCAGCAGAGGCCAGCATAGCGCTGGACGAGGCGATGTATGTGCGCGATCTGTCCGTGCTGTCTGATATGCTGGACGGGACGACGTTCGGCTATCGGAGCGATGGAAGCGGCGAAACGCTGAGCATTGTGCGCGGCGGCGAGACGCTGGGCGTGTATGCGCTGCCTGAAAGCAAGACGTTTGACGCGCTGACGGAGCGTATGCTGGGGTGTGCCGTGCTTGAGCGCGTGGCGCTGTCGGATATTGCGGATTGGCTTGAAGGGCTTGCCCGAGGCGACGCGCTTGCACTGGGTTTTGTGGTCAGCGAACCGTTTGTACTGGAGCGCACACACTCTGACGACGGCACACGCCTGACCAAGATCCGCGTGTCCGGTGCAGTGGCACGCGAGGGAGAAGCAGCGTATCGGGTGGAGGGCTTTCTGCGCCAGCCGGCCGGACGTGCGCCCAAAGACACGTTTGAACTGACGTTTACGCAGGATGAAGAGAACCGCGTCGAGCTGCTGTACAGTGCGCTGCGGGAGAACGAAGTGGCGCAAAAGAACCGCGAGGGGACAACCAGCGTGCGCACCACGCTTAAGGCGGCGGGCAAGCTGGCGGGGAGCGGATTTTCCAGTCGGCTGAATGTGACGATGACCAACCGCTGGACGGCGGACGGCGATGCGCTGAACGAACGCATCAGCGTGAAGGCTAGCCTTTCCCATGAGGATAAAACGCCCGGGAGGCGTATGCAGCGGCTCAACAGCGTGGATGCGGAAACGGACAGCGTGCTGCGCCTGACGACCCGCGAACAGGATGAGGAACCCATTGTCCTGCGGGACGAGATGACATTCCGGGCGGCGTTTGATGAAAACACGCTGCTGGAAGGCAGTGCAAAGGTGAGCATCCGCATGGGCGATGCGGCAGAAGCACAAGAAGTGCAGGCCGTGCCGATTTCCATGGAAGCCATCCAAGCGCTGGCGCAGAGGCTGTATCCGCTGCTGAAAAACCCTATGACCGTCCGTGAGGGGCTGTAAGCCGCGCGGATATGACGACATCAGGAGGTATTCTATGAACAGACGCATCGGTTCCCTGCTGCTCAGCGCGGCGATGCTGCTTACTCCGGGCGCTTCGCTGGCGGAGGCGGCTGCCGCGCCCAGCTATACGGCGGGCGAGCTGACCACCACCGTCATTGGTGACAGCTATTCCGGCGGCAATCAGATCAATCTGGATGCGGCGCTGGGCGTTGTGCTTGAAGACGATGCGGCACAGACGGTTCGCGCGGCGGCCGAGCTGCTGGGGCTGAATCCGGATGAGGCCAAGGTAGAGAAGGTGATTCAGGCGGCGGCAAGGCTGCTGGATCAGTCTGCGCTGCATATGTCGTTTTACGATGACTTCGGAACGGCGCGCCTGCACGCGGAATGGGAGACGGACGGCGTGACGCTGCTGACGGCAGATGCGCTGCTTTACGAGGATGGCTCTGCGCAGCTGATGAGCAGCCTGACGGGCAAGCTCGTGCTGGCCATCCCGGCGCGTGAGCAGAGCGAATCTGTGTCGCTGGCAGATTATAATTTGGATGATCCTGCACAGCTGGAGGCGTTCCGTGCGCTGCCTGCGGTGCAGCGCCTCCAGATTACCGGAAGCGATATGATTTCCCTGTTCATCAATCATTTGCTGGGCTGGGTGTCCTATATGCAGATGGACAACGATGGCGAGTTCTATGTCTTTGACGACACCTATCTGGAAGCGACGGAAAGCCGCGATCCTGTGGCGCAGCGGATGCTGGGGACGATCAAGGCGGACAGCTTCACCACCCTGCTGTGGAATGTGGCGACGACGGTGGCCGATACGACCGGAGAATTCCAGCAGGCGCTGGCGGATTTCCTGGCAGAGCGCGGCGTGACGCGCTATCAGGCCCGTATGTTTACAGACAGCCTGTTGACCGAGGAGACGATCGATCCGGCGACTGATTTTGTGCAGACCTCGTACTACATCGTCGAGAACAAGGATGAATCCCCGATCCAGTACGATGATGTGTCCTACTTCTTCAAGAAGCTGCAAAAATCCGTGCAGCGTATCTGGGACAACAGCACGGCGAACATCATGGAGATGGACGTGAGCTATGACGATTTTGGCGGCATGGTGGGCTTTGATGCCCATGCGCCGCAGTTCACGACGCTGCTGCCCTACGAGGGCGACTTCACCTACTCCATCAAGACGGATGATAACTGGCAGCGCTTCCATACCGCGCACGGCGAGCTCCAGGTGTATAATGAGAACCGGGTTGTTGGTGATCTGGATATGCAGCTGGGCGAGGATGTGGAAGGCCTGAAGCACAGCAGCTTGGAAGGCAAGCTGGATGTGCTGGACCAGAAGGCGGACACGTCCCGCGGCATCGGCGTCCATTCCAACCTCGATTTTAAGGTGGAAGCGGGCGAGAATGGTCAGGAGAGCGAGACCTTTGAGGCGGGGCTGCTGCTCAACGCGCGTGAAAACGGTGAGGAAACCCCTGCGGTGGGTATGACGCTCAGCGGCATGACGACGGCGGAAACAGACCGGTTTGACATGAATGCCACGGCGGCGCTCATGGTGGATCAGGCTGGTGAACTGGTGGTGGATATGACGCTGGCGCAGGCGGAGTATGAGGAAATCCCATTTGCGGGCGGTCAGGCCATCGACGTAAAGACGATGGATGACGCGGCGAAGGAGACCATCAAGAGCGAAATCAAGGCGCAGGCTGCGAAGCTGGGCGTTAAGCTGGTGACCAAGCCGGGCGTGCTGGCTGATCTGCTGACTGTCTTTGGGCAGATGCTGTAAGGAAAAATAGCATAATAAACGGCGGCGGATGGCTTTTGCAAGCAATCCGCCGCCGTGTTTGTGCTGAATACGGTTTGGATGTCAAGAAACTTTATTCAGCGCGAAGCGGAGAAGGGGTTTGGGGATGAAATCCCCAAGCAGGGCTTGGGACGGCAGTCCCAACGTATGATCGTGCGCAGCACGGTACACAAGGGACAGGGAGCGAAGCGATACCTGTCCCTGAACAAGCCAATTTTCACTGCGTATCATAGCGCGATGATGCGAGTTTTCCGGAATCGCAGTTCCAACGGGAACCTCATCCGTGCTACCTACCCCAGAGGGGGAACGCGCTCCGCTGAGGCAAGAGGGACTGGGGGGGAGTTTCGATTCTCCCCCCAAGCCCCTCTTGACATCCCTTCCCCCCTGCAAACGATCAGGGCTGCGGCCCTGAACCCAAGGGGATGAGCGAGGGGTGAGAGGAACAGCGGAGGGTGCAGGGATAATGGTCTTTTCTTGCGTTCTTGAATTTATCGAAAAACAATAAAAAAGGATTGACAAACGATATGTTCGGGCGTATACTGTCCGCGAGGTGAAGATCATGAGTATGAAGAAAACAAGCACAAAGAACCCTTCTATGTCGGTATTCACGGTGCTGCGTGTAGCGGCGGTGGCGGCAGGCGTGATCGGTACGCTGCTGGCGCTCTGGCTGAGCGTGGCAGGCGTATCCGGGCTGACCTATGGCATTCAGGAAAGGCAGGCCGATATGATTGCGGCCTGCGTCACGGGGCTGGCGACGGTGTTGGCGGTTAGCATGGCATGCTGGCGTGCGCTGATCGTATTCATGCGCATGGTGGGGCGGCTGAAGATGGGAAGCGCCTTCACGGAGGAAAATGCGCAGGCGATGCGCACCATTGCCGCGATGATGGCGGTATGCGGCGCGGCGCTGCTGACGGCATTGGTGGTGCTGACGGTGATCTGCCGTGCGGAACTGCCCTTCATGCTGCTGGTGCTGGGGCTGTTGGGGCTGGCCTTTTGGGGTATGGGTCTGCTGGCATATGCGCTGGGATTGCTGGTGCGCCGCGCGGCGGATATTCAGCAGGAGAACGACCTGACCATCTGATGAACGCGGCTTGAAACGGTTCCTGCGCTCAAATGCTTGATGCCGCGCGAAGCGCGACGATGCGAGTTTCCCGGGATCTGGAGCCTGCCGCGCCCGGTGGGGGGGAACGCGCTCCGCTGGGCCAGAGGGACTGGGGGGACTTTCGATTTTCCCCCCAAGCCCCTTCTTAACACCCTTTCCCCCCCTACAAACGATCAGGGCTGCGGCTCTGAACCCGAGGGGATGAGCGA
>JAXJLD010000047.1:0-6488 GCA_036297385.1 Christensenellales bacterium
CGTTGGGCTGCCGCCCAAACCTGCCTGAGGGACGCTGTCCCTCAGACTCCCTTCTTCGCTTCGCGCTTATCACGCATTTCTATCAGAAAACAGGATAAAACTCCCGGTCAGCCCCTTGGGTTCAGGGCCGCAGCCCTGATCGTTTCAAGAGGGGTCTGCGCGTCCGCCTCTCCCTGCGTGACGCTGCCCGCCGCCTTTTGAATGACCACCACATCCTGTGCGCCATTCACCGTTTTGGAAATCTTCACGCCGTTTCGGATGTCTGCCAGCGTCTGCTCGTGGAGCTTCATCGCCTCATCCATCTTCTCCTGCGTCCAGACAAACCAGCCGTCCGCATTCGTCCAGCCGCTCACGCCTTCTGCAACGCACTGCTCCATCTCGCGGCGCTGCTGCTCCATGTAGGCCTCGTATTCCTCCGCCGTCCACCAGACCACGGCATCCTCTGCCGGCTGTGCAATCCAGACAATCTCCTGCTCGCCGCTGCCTGCCACGGCGGTATCGTCTTCAGCGATGATGGAGATCACCTCTCCATCCATCGTCGCCGCAATGCTCGTCATCTTCCCCTCTCCGACGCGCACAGTGCCGTCCTCCACGGCTACGGCGGCACTCTCCATCATCTGGGGTTTGTACACGCTAATTGACGACGTGCCATCTTCTACGGCCACAGCGGCACTCTCCAGCTCAGGCGCTTCAATTGCCGCCGTGTTGGCGTCAAACTCTGCCTGCGTGGCTTCGCGCAGGCCTGTCAGCTTGCCGCTGGGATCAAACGAGCCGTCCTCACGGCGCACGATGGGTGCGCTCAGGTCGCGCACGGCGTATACATCCACCTCGCCATCGGGAAACTGCATCACCGTACCCGCCATTCCATCCGTTCCGACGGGATACATATCCTCAAAATAGCGCACACGCTTGCCTTCGTAGCTCAGACGCCCATCGTCCAGCGACAGGCCGTAGGGCGCATACTGGGCGAACTGCTTTTCGTAGGTTTCACGGCTGATGACCACCTCTGTGTGCGCATCATTTCCGGCGGATGCATTTTCCTGTGCCAGCCAGACAGCGGTGGGGCCGTCCGCGCCGCCGCAGTGGAAAGGCCCGCAGCGCCGCCGCAACAGACGGCGAATCATCGGGCAGGGCTTCTCCAAAAGCGCACAGGCTAACCCTGTATGCCCGCAGAAAATACCCCGCCAAAAGCAGCGCAACGACGACATACACGATCCGTCCCAGCGGCAGCGAAAGCGTCTCCTGCACCGCCGCCTCCGAAACCGCCTGTACAGCAGGCGCTGCCAGCACCGGCGACGCCGCGCGGACGGCCTCCTGCACCATCAGCTCCGGGGGAACGAGCGCATCGCGCAGCATCGAAAGCGGCGTGCGCCCAAACGGCAGCGCGAAGGGCAGCAGCAGGCGTGCAATCGCCAGATCCCACAGCACCACATAGGTGCGCCGCGGCAGGCGATTCCCGCACACCGCGCGCAGCAGCGCCGTCAGCGCAATCGCCGCGCCGGCGACAAGGCTTCTCTCCCATAAGGGCATCGACAGAAGATCCATAGCAGCCCTCTTTTCAGCCCATGTCGTCGTCCATGTCGTCAATCATCCTGCGCAGCCTGTCCATCTGCTCGCGGCTGACGCGCTTTCCGCCCAGCAGCGAAGCGAACAGTTTGTCCGCAGAGCCGTCAAATACCTTGTCAATCAGCTCCTGCGTCTCCTCCTGCTGCACCTGCTCCTTGCTCACCAGCGCACGGCACACGAACCCCGGATCACGGCGCTCGATGGCCTGCTTGGCCATACACCGTTTAATCAGCGTATAGGTGGTATTCACGTTCCATCCAATTTCCTCTTTGAGCGTTTTGGCGACGGCCTTGGCCGGGAGCTCGCCCTCGCGCCAAAGCACATCCATCACCTTCAGCTCGGAATCAAACAATTTCATAGATGCATCCTCCGTTGTGGTATCGTCATGACCTATACGAATACTACCACAGTAGTAGAGGATTGTCAATACTACTGTGGTAGTAAATCTAGTTTTCTCATGGTATCCGATTCCATGCCGAATGCTGTTTCTGAATCGAAAAGCCATGCGGCGGCGCTTTCTCTATCTCAAATCCTCCACGCGCTTTCGGTTCAGCCGTCTGCGCCGCTTCACCGTGGGGTCAAACCCACAGACTGCGCCGAAATCACATGAAGCACACGCGCTATATGTCCCAAATGCCGCCGGTTCATCGTCGATCACGCCCGCATAAGCAGCCTCAGCCAGCGACACGGCCTTCTGCTGGGCAAAGGCGAGCATGGAACGCATCCCCTCTTCATCCGTCATGGAGGCGCGATAGAGTGCGCTGGGCTTTCCGCTCTGGGTCACCATCGCCGCGTGATGCGCGTCCTGCGCACGCAGCACCTCCACATCCGAGAGGGAAACACCCGCCAGCGCCAGCTTTTTGGCGATCTGCTGCTCCACCTCCTCCTTGATGCGCGATTCGGTTTTCACCGTCGGGTCGGCAATCCTGCAATAAAAGAAACCCGCCGCCTGTGCGCCCGGAATCTGTGCGGCTGCCGCCGCCAGATACAGCAGAAGCTGAAGCTGAATGCCATAGTACGCCATGGTGGGATCGAACTTCTTGACGCCGGACTTATAGTCGATCACGCGAATCCGGCGCGGCTCGCCTTCCAGCACATCAATGCGGTCGATTCGCCCCTGAAGATAGACGAACGTGCCGTCCGCCAGCTCCAGCATGATCGGGGACACGCCGTCCCGCCCAAACGCCATCTCAAAGCGCATCGGCTCAAAGCGGCTCTGCGCAAACTGGCCGACGATGGTTCGCGCCGCACGCCGCGCCGTCTTGCCGATCCGCCGGGCAATGGCCGCGCCGCGCTCGCTCTCCCCAAGGGGCGACTTCCGCCATTGTTCGAGCAGCGGCTGCACCGCTTCCTCCATCAGTGCATCGCACGTTGCTGCATCCACATCCGGGAAAGCGTCCAGCGCCGTCACGGCGCGCGTGAATCGCTCCGCCGCCTCGTGATACAGTGTACCCAGCTCCGCGCGGTCCACGCCAGAGCGAAGCGGCGGCTGCGGCGCAAGCCCATAGCGGATAAAGTGCCGGTAAGGGCATTGCGCAAAGGTTTCCAGCCGCGAGACGCTCATCACCGGGCGACCGTACAGCGCACGCGCCCGACTGCCGTCCAGCCGCTTCTGTGCGCCGCTTCCAAGCTGGCGTGTGACTGCGAGCAGCTTCTCTCTGCCCTGCGCACTATCGCGCAAGGCGGCATACGCCTGTTCATAAGCGTATGAAAGCGCTTCCCCACCGTCCACACAGGCCGACATGGCCACGCCAAGCGCCTCCAACGCGCTATCCGGCGCACAGAGCATGGCCTCCCGCTCCTTTTCCGCCACGCCGCCATAGACGGGCATCGCCGGAAACAGCCGCTTGAGCGCCTGAACCGCTGCGCCTGCGCGGAGCGCACGCCCCGTCTCGTCTGCCAGCGCATAGGAGACAATCAGCCGCTCCCGGCAGGCGGTCAGCGCCTTCAGCTCATCCAGCTGTGCCAGCGCCGCACGCTCCGCCGGGCTCATGCCCAGATACGCGCCGGAGACGTGCGCCGCCTCCTCCTGCTCCTGCGGCGTAAACAATCCCTCGCCGCCGCCGGCTGCGCCGTCGTTCATGCCCAGCGCAAAGAGCGTCCTGACCGCGCCCGTGCGCAGGTTGCCAATCTCGCCGCAGATCACCGCGCCGTCCGCCGGGGGCAGCGCCGACAGCTCCAGCGCAGACAGGCCGCTTTGCAGCAGCGCCTGCACGATTTTGCCGCTCGCCTTGCTCTCGCCCAGCAGCGTGTGAAGCTGATCGAGCGTCTCCATCAGCTGATTCCAGACCTGCGCACAGTCCTCCGCCTCGCTCATCAGCCCCGCATCCAGCAGCGCCGTGCGCTGCTGACCGAGCGTTTCAAAGGCATTCACCGCGTCCAGCAGCGCCATCACGGCGGCAATCGTGTCATCCGCATTCTTTGCCCGCCGAAGCGCCGCCTGCAAGGCCGAAAGCGGCGCAGCCACCTTCTCCCGGCTGGCATTGAGCTGCGCCAGCTCCTCCTCTCCCCCATCGCGGATATAGGTAAAAGGCCGCTTGATCGCCTCGCCGCGCACATCCATCCCCTCCAGATAGGCACACAGCGCATCCGCATCCGCACGCTCCATCGGGATAAAGCCCGTCTGCACGCACTCCACCACATCCGATGTCCGCCAGCCGCCGGAAACCGCCGCCAAACTGAACAGCACAAACCGGCACAGCGGATGTGCGCCAGCCGGGCGCTTCTGCGCGATATACGCGCTCACGCCATACTGCGGCAGGATCTCTGCCAGCACCGGCGCATAGCCGCTCCCCGCGGGATAGAGCACGGCGATATGCGCGGGATCTTCGCCATCCGCCATCATCCGGCGAATACGCGCCGCCGCAAGGTGTACCTCCTGCATCATGGAGCTGACGGCGTGCAGCTCGATATGCGCGGGCGGCTGCTCTGCGGATGCTGCTCCCAGCGCAAAGAGCGCACGCTCCATCTGCTGCACGTCCGATGGCGCGTCCAGCGGCCTGTCGAGCGCCTCGCGCTGCACGCTGATCCCGCTTTCCTCCGCCTTGCGCCGCAGGCGGTCGATGGAGAAATTCACCGGCGCGAAGAGCCTGCCATCCGGCGCCTGGTTCTGATCCGTCTCCACGGCCACGGTCAGCGCATCGGCCAGACCCGCCATGTAAACCAGCTCCGCGGCAAATGCCGGCGTAATCATATCAAATCCATAGACGAACACGTTCTGCCCCGCCAGCACGCCGGAGCGTGCCATGCGGCTGAGCAGCTCCCGCGAAACGTCCTCCGCATCGCTGAGCATCCCCGCCATACGTTGTTCATACGCCGCGTACAGCCGCGCCGCATCCGCGAGCTTGCGCATGGACGGCCTGTCCCGCTGCGCCTCGTCCACGCCGTCCAGCGCGAGCAGCAGCTCCTGCGCCGTCTTTCCGCTGCGCTTCACGTCCGCAATCACCGATGACATCTTCTCCGCCAGCCCAAGCGCCCCATTTTCCGCTGCGCTGCGGTAGACGGTCAGGTTTTCCTTCTCCTGCTCGATGATCTCGCTGAGCACCATGCGCTTACCGCGCTCATCGAAAATCACGCGATTCGGCTGCCCGGCACGCTCAAACACGCGCCCCTGAAGCCGTCCCGGCGAAAGCACGTCGATGAGAAATGTTCCCTCCAGATTCAGCCGCGTCATCACCTCGATTTCCGCCTGCAAGGTGAACTGCGACGGCACAAGAAGCATACAGCGCTTCCCCTCGGCGGCGCACTTGCCCATCCGGTCGATGATCTCTGAAAGCAGGCGGTGCGGTCTGGCGGTGATGATGTTCATGGTTCTTCTCCCTCCAAATTGTTTCACGTGAAACACAGCACGGATTGTTCCACGTGAAACATTGGCTCGCCTGCCACAGCGATTGTTTCACGTGGAACAAGGATTCCCGTCCTCTCTCCCCGAATTATACCACAGAAATCCAGTCCGAGAAATCCCATGCGCTCAATTTGCGCAGACAGGAGGCCGCCCATGCGCATCGCCCTCATCACAGACGTTCACAGCAACATCCTCGCCCTCGAAGCCGTGCTGTGCGCCATCCGCAAGCACAGGCCCGACTGCATTCTCTCTCTCGGCGATCAGGTCAACCTCGGCCCCTGCCCCAGAGAGACGCTCGCCATGCTGCGCGAAGAAGGCGTCATCTGCCTGCACGGCAACCATGAGCGCTACATCCTCGCCGCCATGGACAATGCGCCCGCCTATGCAGGCGCGAATTTTGAATCCCTGCGCTTTAACGCCTCGCTGCTGACGCGCAGCGACATCACCCTGCCCAAAACATGGTCGCTGGAAGGCGTGACCTTCACCCACGCCATGCCCGACGACGACCGCTTCCCCGTCTTTGATGAAGAAAAGGCTCTGCCCCTGCTGCGTGCCATGCACTTCCCCTCCCCCACCCATATTATCTGCGGTCACGGGCATAATCCCACGCATATCCGATGCGGAAACCTGACGCTCGACTCCATCGGAAGCGTCGGCTGCATGGACGATGGCATCCCCGGCACAGCCCCCTATGCCCTGCTGACCCTCGATCACGGCGATGCACTGCTGCGCCCTTACTTTGCCGCCTACGATACGCGCACGATGAAATCCCTGTTTCAGCGCGGCGGCATGGCGGCGTGGTGTCCGGTGATGGCACGCATCGCCTGTATGCAGATGACCCTGAATACCGATATTTTGGTCAGCTTTGTCCAGCAGGCGCACGCACGCAGCCGTGAACGCGGAGAAAGCAGCATCAGTATGCAGACATGGATGGAAACCGATGCGGCGTATGCATGGCCGGATGGACAAACCACCGCCGACTTTTGGCGCGGATGAGTTTCTTTCGTGTGCGCGAAGCGAAGAAGGGGTTTGGGGATGAAATCCCCAAGCGGGTTTTAGGGCGGCAGCCCTAACGTAC
>JAXJLD010000048.1:0-35305 GCA_036297385.1 Christensenellales bacterium
GCGTTTGATTCTTTATGAACCTTGAAGTCTCCTTCAAGCTCAAAACTCATTCTCGAATTGACTGTCTTTGTACAACTGCAACCTCTCGGTCGCAGTTCGCGTTCTTCTTGATTCTGTATCGTTTTCAAGGATCTTTGCCGCCTCTCACTCGCTTGCGCTGTTCGGCGCTCGCTCGTGGCGACTTGATGTATTATACATGATTATCCACTTCATGTCAACACCTTTTTGCAAAGTTTTTCAACTTTTTTCCGTTCTCGTTCAATTCTGTTCATCTTTTCGGCGTCTTATAATAGGTAGAACTCCTCGATAGCCGATTTGGCCCTCCAACAGTTCGTTTGCATCGCGGTATTTCTCTCATGGCCGCAGCCCTTAACCGCCCCAAATTACGCAAATTTTGCGAGTTCAAAAATAAATTGAAAAAAAGTGAAAAATAGTGTTGACAAAACTCTCGGTCTTTGGTATACTATATCTCGTTCCGAGCGAACAACAAGCACCCATAGCTCAGCTGGATAGAGCGTTTGACTACGAATCAAAAGGCCACAGGTTCGAATCCTGTTGGGTGCACCACAAACCGCTGACGAGCTTCGCGCCGTTGGCGGTTGTTTTTTTGCTGTCTCGCACCATTGTTTTCTGATCTCAATATCGCAGGGCTCCTTCCTTGCCATCTTCAAGCACAAACTCTATCAAATCAAGTCAGATAGGGTTTGTGCTTTTTATTTCCCATCCCTGCTCTTTCGCCATCTTCGTCTCCCCGTTATCCCCTTGAACCGGAAAGCAAACTGTGCTATTCTGAATCCATCAATCCCTTCGAGGTGCCGATGATGCATACCCAACATATCCTGTCTGCCGCAGCCTTCCTCGCCGTGCTGCTTCTATTGATTGCCGGTCTCAGCCACGTTTTTGAATACAAGGGAAGCCGCGAAAAACTCGCGCCCTTCTTTGAGCGCGCCGAACAGCTTGACGTGCTGTTCTTTGGAGACAGCCACGCTTACAGCGCCATCTATCCCATGGAGCTGTGGGCGGATTACGGCATCACCGCCTACAACCTGTCCAACTACAACCTCACGATTCCCATTTCCTACTGGGTGATGCACAATGCGCTCCGCGTTTGTCAGCCCAAGGTCGTCGTCTTGGACGTCAATCAGGTCTGGGAGCAGGCGAAGCTCTGCGCTTCCAGCAGCGATGTGCATACCGCGCTGGACGGCTTTCCAATGTCCCGCACAAAGCTCAAGGCCATCTTCGACCTCACGGATGATCCCCTGTTCACAGACGACAAGGGCCAGCGCTACATGGATCTGCGTTCGGAGTTCATCTTTCCATTCATCAAGTACCACACGCGCTGGAACGACCTCACCGCGCAGGATTTGAAGCCCCATTATAATCAGGAGCTCGGCGGCGAACGCAACATCGCCGTAGCTTTGCCAGAGCCCTATGAAATCACCAGCGCAGCCGCCGATGAACAGGGCTTTGGCTTCATCTATCTGCGCCGCTTCATCGAGGATTGCCAGAGCCGCGGCATCCGCGTCCTGCTCACCAACCTCCCCTATCCATGCCCCAACAACAACGAGGAACAGCTCTACACCAATGCCGTCGTATACACAGCAGAAGAATACGGCGTGGAGTACCTCGACTTCGTGTACATGGATCAGATTGTCGATTACAGCACAGACTGCTACGATCCCGCGTCGCATCTCAATCCATCCGGGGCATGGAAGGTCACAGATTTTATCGGGCACCACCTGTCGGAGACCTACGGCCTGCCGGATCATCGCGGCGAAGCCGCTTATGCCGCCTGGGACAGCGACTATGCAGCGTATCGCGAGCAAAAGCTCGAAAGCATTCGTCAGGAGCCCGATCCCTACGCCTTTCTGATGCTGCTTGCCGATCCATCCTTCAGCACCGTGCTGCTTCTTCCCGAAAACTCCGCCGTCCACGGAGACGACTTGGCTATGCGGCTTCTGCAAAATGCAGGGCGCAGGCATCTGCTGTATTCGGATACGAGCGAGGCCGTATGGTCGGATGCGCTCACGCCGCTCGAACAGCTCACACAGCCGCTTACCGGCAGCTATTGTGCCGTCATTGACAGGGGCAATGAGACGATCGGGGAATGCATCGAAAGCGGTACTGTCGACACCGCTTTCGGCAGCGTCACGCTGAACGGCCATACCGCAACGATAAACACTCCGCAGGGAACCGTTCAGCTTACCGCAGAGCCGGACGCGGATGTATATGCCGCAGTGCTGGATCGACAAAGCGGCGATGTGCTCTACGAGCGTGCCATCAAGTTTTGACGCCGCAGATTCAGCCTTGGCTATTCTTATCCGAAAATGCTTCATACAATGCAAAACAATGCAAAGCAAGCAGGGGCTTGGGAATTTCGTTCCCAAGCCCCTGCTTTGCTTCGTGCTGAATATATGGTTTAGGCCATACACAGCATGAGAATATACACCGCGCAAAAACGCGCTTCACGCGAAGGCAATCGCCAGCACGCCCTCCAGCCCCATTCTCTCGGACAGCTCAAGCGGCACCTCTACCGCCTCGCCAGCACAGAGCGCCTCCATCACATCGCACATACAGCGCTGAAGCGGCGCTTTGCCTGCGATATACGCCTGCACATCCGCGCGGTCCCCCACATAGGACTGCATCGCCTGCACATCGAGCGCCAGCGTCGCGCCCAGCAGATAGGACTGGATCTTCGCCTTCTCCTCGCCGCCCAGCGTGCCAAGAATTCGGCCCGCAAACGCCGCGCGTCCCAGCCCGCTGACCGCACACTCACGCGCACCCGCGCAGGCATACTGCGCATCGTAATCCTCCGCATCCACAAAGCGATGCCCCACCGCCTCCGCGATGATCGTGTGGTGCGTCACCGCATCCAGCAGCTCGCCGGAGATGGACGTCATGCAGCCGAGAATCCGCCCTTCCTCGTCCATCGCCACAAACTTGTTGTGCGTGCCGGGCAGTACAAACATCGCCGCGCCGCGCGGATGCAGCAGCCGGTACAGGCCGATGGCTTCCACTTCCTCGCCGCGCATCATGTCCATCCCGGAGAAGTTCTCCAGATCGACCTTTCCAGCAAAATTGCGCACGCCGGGAATGAACTCGATGGCAAACGGCGCGATATCTTCAAATACCCTGCTCTGCATCGCCGCACGCAGTTCCGACGCGCCCGCAGGCGCTGCCACATGGGGAATCTCCAGCAGCCCCAGTGCGCTGGTAATCATGCCGGAAGCAACGCAGCGCGCCACATCCGTCATCGCATAGCCATTGCGCCCCAGCACGGCTTCCATGCTCTCGCGCAGGGCGGTGCGCAGGCGGCCATTATGCCCGTCCTCAGCGGTGTGGCGCACGCCGCCGTCCGCCTTGATTCTGTCAATGGGCTTGAGTGCGCCGTCCAGCAGCGTCACGCGCAGGTTGGTGGTGCCGCAGTCAATCACCAGATAGCACTTGCTCATCGTGCCGCCTCCCACGCTCGGATCGCGTCGGTGAATGCCCGGGCGCGCGCCTCAATCGCCGCATCGTCGCCGGACTTGACCGCCGCCGCGAGCACCAGCGGGCCGCCCACGCCAAAGCCGCATACGCCCGCGTCGAGATAATCCTTCACATTTTCCGGCTTCACGCCGCCCACAGCCGTCATCGGGATGTGCTTGAGCGGTCCGCGCACCGCCTTGATATAGCCAAGCCCCAGCTCTCCGGCAGGGAACAGCTTGACGATATCCGCACCCATCTGGTGCGCCGCCACGATCTCCGTAGGGGTCAGCGCACCGGGCATGGATACCATGCCGAGCTGACGGCTGCGACGGATCACCGCCAGATCGACGTTCGGGGAGATGACGAGGCACGCGCCCGCCTCGTGCGCCGCCTCGACCTCCTCCACCGTCAGCGCGGTGCCGCAGCCCACGAGCACCTGATCGCCAAACCGCTCGACCGTGCGGCGGATCTTGGCGGCATTAGCCGCCACGCAGTCCGGCTCGTCATGGTCAAACGTGAATTCCAGAATCCGCACGCCGCCGCGCACCAGCGCACCGACCACGCCCTCAATACGCTCCATCGGCACACCGCGCAGGATCGCCACCAGCTTTTCCTCCCGGATGCGGGAGAGAATCTCTTCATGCGTCACAGGTCATTCCTCCGTCTCTCTTCTCACGCGCAAAGCGCAGCGATGGCATAGGCATAGATTCGCGCCGCCTTGACGTAGTTCGCCAGGTCAATGCACTCGTCCGCCTGATGCGCCAGCTCCGGCTCGCCCGGGAACAGGATGCCAAATGCCACGCCCTCCTTGAGATGACGCGCATAGGTACCGCCGCCGATGGCGAAGGGCTTCGCCTGCTCGCCGGTGATGCCATTGTACACAGCCATGAGCTTCTGCACCAGCTCGGAGCTCTCCGGCACATGATGCGGGTGGCTCGCCTCGCACGGCGCCAGCACAAGGCCCGCCGGCGCCAGACGCTTGGCCACCGTAGCGGAGATGGTGCGGTCGTCGAAGAACACCGGATAGCGGCAGTCAAACGTGACCGACAGCTTGCCCGCCTCCACGGAGAGCAGGCCGAGGTTGATGGTCAGCGGGCCGGAAACCGCATCGCTGCCCGCAATGCCCAGATGCTCGCCTGCGTCGCCCTCGCCCACGGCCTCATCCAGCAGCGCGATGGGCACGCCGCCGATCTCCAGTCTGTTCAGCAGCGCAATGAGCATCTTCGCGGCATTCCTGCCCTGCTCCGGGGTCGAAGCATGCGCCGGCACGCCGGTGACGACAATCTTCGTGTTGCCGTCCACCAGCTCCGTCTCCACGCAGCAGCGCTCGTCCGCCGCTTCAAACGCTTCCGCGGCCTCCGCGCGGCAATCCCCCGCGATCACAGCCACCGCCGTACCCGGCACCACATTCGGGCGGGTGCCGCAGGCGATGGAAATCAGCCGCGCATCCTCCACGCTGCCGTTGAGCGTCATCTGCATGATGCCCTTTTCGGTGTTGATGAGCGGGAACTCCGCGTCCGGGCTGAAGCCCATCTCTGGCAGGCCGATCTTCTGCTCATAGTATTCCAGATCCTGCATACCGCACTCTTCATCGCAGCCCAGAATCAGGCGGCACGGACGCTTGAGCTCAATGCCCGCATCCAGAATCGCCTTCATGGCAAACAGCGCCGCCACACCGGGGCCCTTGTCATCGCTCGTGCCGCGGCCGAAAATCTTGCCCTCCGCAATCTCCGCACCGTAGGGCGCATGCGTCCAGCCATCGCCCTCCGGCACCACGTCCAGATGCGCCAGCACCGCCAGCGGATTCTCGCCCTCGCCAATCTGCGCATCGCAGCAATAGCCGTCGATGTCGCGCGGCTTCATGCCCAGCCGCTCGATATCCGCCATCGCCACCTCCAGTGCGCGGCGAACCTCTGCGCCGAAGGGCGCATTCTCCGCGCTGCGCTCCGCACGCACGCTCGGCACGCGCACCCAGCGTGCAAGCGTCTCCACCATATCCTGTTCCAGCGCCTTGAGCGCCGCATCCAGCTTCGGATTCACCTTAAATTCCATGGTCAGCATCCTCCTCATCATCATTCCATATGTTCCTGTTTTCGAATGAAAACGCCGTGTTCCAGCTCCCGGCAGATCACGCTTCGCGCCGTATGAAGCATTTGGATACCGTTTAACCTCTAAGACCTTTTGTCAAAATCAAACCCGTTTCAATCGTAGACCGCTTCGCGGTCTGCTCTGAAACTACGGTCTTTGAAATCTTCCCCTTTGGGGAAGGCAGGAATGAGGTTCACGTTGGGCTGCCGCCCAAACCCGCTTGGGGCTCTCATCCCCAAACCCCTTCTTCGCTTCGCGCTGCATAAGCGATCAGGAGCGAAAAACCGTCGTTTCTTCTCAGCCCAGCACCGTCGCCATCGCCTCAAGTGCGCGCTCAAGCTGGGTGCGCGGGCAGCCGATGTTCAGGCGGACAAAGCCCTCGCCCTCCTTGCCAAACACCGTGCCGTCATTGAGCTTCACGTGCGCCGAGGCCAGCGCAGCCATCAGTTCCTTCTGGCCCATGCCCAGTGCGCGGCAGTCCAGCCACATCAGGTACGTCGCCTCCAGCGGGCTGACCTTCACACGGGGCATATGCTCCGCGATATACGCTGCGGCAAAGTCGCGGTTGTCCATCAGGTACGCCTTCAGGCCATCGAGCCACGCATCGCAGTCGGTATAGGCCGCGCGCGTCGCTGCCAGCGCAAAGGCATTGCCGCTGCGCACGCCGCTGTTTTCCATCTCATCCGCAATCGCCTTGCGCATCTGCTCGTTCTTGCAGACGATGGCGCTCTGCTGGAGCCCCGCCACATTGAACGTCTTGCTTGCCGCGCAGAGCATCACCGCACGCTCCTGCGCACCCTCGATGGTCATGATGCTGTGGTGCTTAGCCGGCGCATAGACGAAGTCCGCGTGGATCTCGTCGCACACCATCGGCACATCGTACTTCTTGCACAGCGCCAGTACCGCCGCCAGCTCCTCCTCGCTCCACGCGCGGCCGCAGGGATTGTGCGGCGAGCAGAACAGCACCAGCTTCGCGCTGCCGGAGGCCAGCTTCTCCTCCATGTCCGAAAGATCCAGCGTATAGCGGTTGTGCTCATCCATCTTCAGGCGGCTCTCCACCAGCGGATGCGCATTGCCCTTGACCGCCGCAAAGAACGGACCGTATACCGGCGTGGTAATCAGCACGCCGTCGCCCGGCTGCGTCAGCGCACGCACGGCCAGCCGCAGGCCCGTGACCACACACGGGCTCATCAGCACATCCTCCGGCGCGAAATGCGTATCGTGGCGGCGCGCCCAGTAAGCGCACACCGCCTCCGCATCCTTGCGCCCCGCCATGGTGTAGCCCCACGTCTCCCACGCCAGCACATCTGCCATTGCCTTGTGAATGGCCGGTGCAGACCTGAAGTCCATGTCCGCCACCCACATGGGGATCATGCGCTCATCGCCCGTCTCCTCGATCATGCTGTCCCACTTCTCGCTGTCCGTCCCGACACGGGTCACCCCCGCATCAAAGTACGCCTTATCAAATTCCATGGTTGATGTCCTCCTTCGCATGAATTGCCTGATTCTTTTCGTATCCTCCCTCGCATTCCTCCGCCTTCCGCCTGAGCAGAAACAGCGGCAGGACGCAGAGGAACGGGTACAGATATCGTCCCTGCATCACCGGCCCCAGCAGATAGGTACCCCACAGCAGCGCCGGGAGCAGCATCGCCAGCAGCCGTCTGCCCTGCCCCTCGTAGATCGCATCCAGCAGCGCCATCAGCAGCACCCAGAACACAAAGCCCGTGTTCAACAGCCACCGGAGCAGCGGCACATCGTCCGCGCCGGTCAAGTAGATATGCTCCGCCAGCCATGAGCGGATCGGCGCAAACCGCGCGGGCTGCGTCATCGGCGGCTGACCAAAGGGCGCCGTCACCACGCCGGGCTGCAGCCCGGTCTCGATATAGGGCTGCGCCACCCTGTACTGCGAATAGGGATAGAGTGAGGGCAGCGCAAGGCTTAAAAACGCATCCAAATACACGTCCGGGCAGCGCATCCCCACGCCGGCCCACAGGCGCATCAGCTCCGGCAGACGCGCCCTCACCAGCTCCTCATCCAGATAGTTTTTCACCGGATCGGCGAGCGTCGGCTCATAGCGCGTGTAAAGCGGCGCCGGATCGCCGTAAAGCGCATCAACAAACACCTCGTCCATCAGCGCCTGCTCCTGCGGGGTGAAGCACTCCGGCGCTTCCAGCCGCGCACGGGCGAGCTGCTGAATCGGCACGGAGAACATCTCCACGATGCTCGCCTCCCGCGCATCCAGCGCACGCCCCATCGCGCCGTTGATGCCCAGCGCCGCCGCCATGGACAGCAGCGCACAGGCCGCCAGCCGCAGTCCACGCCTGCCGCCCAGCAGCGCCAGAATCATCCACACCGCCAGCGCATAGATCATGTTGTTGCGCAGCAGACAGGCCAGCACGCCCGCCGCCAGCCGCAGCACACGGCGCGGCGCGGCAAGTGCGCCCGTCGTCATCTCCTCCAGACACAGCGCAAAGAACAGCGCGAAGAACGCCGAAAACAGGCCGTCCTTGGTGCAGTTGCTGGCAAAGGCCATGTGCGAAGGATGCAGCGCGAAAAACAGCGCCGCAATCCACGCCGCCCGCCTGCCCGCCATGCGGTCAAGCGCCGCGCAGACCTGTGCAAAGCACGCCGCCATCACGGCAAGCTGAATCACGCTGTACAGCGCCGCGCACTTTTCAAACGATTGCAGCACGCCGTAGGCCGAGAGGCACAGCCGGATGAGCAGCGTGTGCAGCAGCGGATGGAACATCTCGTAATCGCCGCGCGCAACCTGAAAGACCTGCCGCTGCGTATCGTACATGAATGAGCCGGGGTACTGGATCAGAAACATTGCAGCATAGCAGGCCGCCAGCAGCCCGAAAACGCGCAGCGCAAAATGCCGCCTGCCGCCGCGCACGCCGTCAAACACCAAATGCGGCATCCCCCAGCGAAACAGCGCAAACAGCACAGGCAGCGCCACGCCAAACGCAGGGACAAAGCGCAGCCAGAATCCTTCCGCCGCACCGTATCCGACCCGGTCAATCGGGCTGCACAGCGCGTAGAGCAGCGCATACACAGATGCGCCCAACAGCAGCACCGCGCCCTTTCGCCCGCAATGCGTACCGCTCGCCGCCTCAGCGCACACAGCAGATCACCCAATAGCCGCCCTCGCGCCCGATGACCTCCGCCTTGCCATACAGCCCGGCGAGGAACTTGAGCGCACTGGGCGCACCCTGCTGCTTGCGGATGACCAGAATCAGCCGCCCGCCGGGCTTCAAATGCGCCTTGGCATCCTCAAACATCCGGTAAATGACCGCCTTGCCCGCGCGGATGGGCGGGTTGGTGATGACCGCGTCAAACATACCGTCGATCTTGTCAAATCCATCGGAGAGCACCGCATTCGCCTGCATATGGTTCTTCTCCACGTTCGCCTGCGCCAGCGCAAGTGCGCGCTCGTTCACGTCCGCCATGGTCATGTGCGCCTGTGGAAAACGCGCCAGCGTCATCACCGTCATCGCGCCCCAGCCACAGCCCATGTCCAGCACGTCGCCCGCCAAATCGTCCGGAAGGCAGCGGCACAGCAGCTCGCTGCCCGGATCGACGTGCTGCTTGGAAAACACGCCCGCATCCGTATCAAACGCCAGCACCCGCCCGGCAAATACCGCGCGGAAGGAGCGCGCCTCATGCTCGCTCGTAGGGGTATTCGTATAATAATGCTCCGACATCGTTCCACCTCGGTGATCTGTTGTTGTTTATGCCGCTTCGGATGGCCCGCCGTTTCACTCGCACGGCGCCTCCAGCAGCGCGGCCTCTTCCTCCGTCATCTCCCGCCACTCTCCGGGCGCGAGTGTCTCATCCAGCTTCAGTGCGCCGATCTGCTCACGGCGCAGGTACGTCACCGGCGCACCGCGCGCAGCCAGCATCCGCTTCACCTGATGATACTTGCCCTCCGATACGCGCACGCGCACCTCGCTGTGCGTCCCGTCCGTGGCGAGAATCTCCAGCCCGGCGGGCTTCGCGTCAAACTCGCCGTCGCCGTCGCAGATGTGCAGTCCGGCGGCAAAGGCGGCCCTGTCCGCTTCGCCCAGCACGCCGTCCACGTGCGCAAAGTACACCTTCGTCACGTCCTTTTTGGGCGAGATGATCCGGTGCGCAAGCTGTCCATCGGAGGTGATGACCAGCAGCCCCTCCGTATCTTTGTCCAGCCGCCCGGCAGGCATACAGCCCATGGCGGCATACATCGGCGGCAGCAGATCCATCACGGTCTTTTGCCGGCTGTCCCGCGCAGCGGTCAGCGTTCCCTGCGGCTTGTGCAGCATCACATGGCGCACCGCCTTATAGGAAAGCCTGCGTCCATCCACACACACCGCATCGCGCTCCGCATCCACCTGCACCCCGCTGTCCTTCGCAGGCACGCCCGCCACCGTCACCCGTCCGGCACGCACCAGTGCCTTCACCTGTGTGCGCGTCCCTTCGCCCAGCATCGAGAGCAGCTTGTCCAGCCGCATCATCTGTCTTTCAGGCAAATCGCCGCCTCCGTTTCTCTTCGGCCATCGGCGGCCGTTTCTTGTATCCGCTTGCATTATACAGCACGAAGGCGGATTTTGCAATTTGAATCCATACAGCGGTGCGTCCCTTTCTCCGCGCCTTCCTTTTTGTGCGCACAAATTCACGCGCACAGAGAATTTTTTCTTCTTTCTCATCCGGTTTTTGTTCATCTGTTTGACATTTTTTATTCACCTTAATGAAAATCTCACATGATTTAGCTTTCCCTTTTGCACAGTTTATGATATAATGGCCGTAAGTGGATAGGCGAAGCGGCTGAGCATGCGTTTGCCTGTCGCATCGCGGCTCATGCCATCTTTGGCAATCAATCCTATATCACAGGAGTGTGTTTACCATGAGGAAGAAGCAATGTGTGGCCATGCTGCTGGCTGGCGGTCAGGGCAGCCGTCTGGGCATCCTGACCAAGAACGTGGCCAAGCCCGCAGTCCCCTATGGCGGCAAGTACCGGATCATCGACTTCCCGCTCTCCAACTGCACCAACTCCGGCATCAACGTCGTCGGCGTGCTGACGCAGTATCGTCCGCTGGAGCTAAACGCTTACATCGGTTCCGGTTCCCCTTGGGATCTGGATCTGTCCAACGGCGGCGTGTACGTCCTGCCGCCGTACCACTCCGGCAAGACCGGCGAGTGGTATAAAGGCACCGCCAACGCCATCTATCAGAATATTCCCTTCATCGAGCAGTGGGATCCCGAGTACGTGCTCGTGCTCTCCGGCGATCACATCTACAAGATGGATTACAACGCTATGCTTCAGGCACACATTCAGAACGGCGCCGATCTGACCATCGCCGTGCGCGAAGTGCCGTGGGCAGAGGCCTCCCGCTTCGGCATCCTCAATACGGACGAGAACAACCGCATCACCGAGTTTGAGGAAAAGCCCAAGAACCCCAAGAGCAACAAGGCGTCCATGGGCGTGTACATTTTCTCCTGGAACAAGATGCGCAAGTACCTGATTCAGGACGAGCGCAACCCCAATTCCGACAACGACTTCGGCAAGAACATCATCCCGGATATGCTCGCCGACAATCAGGCGCTGTATACCTACACCTTTGACGGCTACTGGAAGGACGTGGGTACCATCGAGTCCCTCTGGGAGGCCAACATGGACCTGCTGGAAACCCCGATGCCCATCGACCTGTACGATGCGCGCTGGCGCATCTACGCCCGCAATCCGGGTATGCCGCCGCACTACGTCGCTGACGGCGCGAAGGTGGTCAATTCCCTGATTACCGAGGGCTGCGAGGTGCGCGGCGTGGTCAATCACTCCGTTCTCTTCGCGGGCGTGACGGTGGAGACCGGCGCGGAAATCACCGACGCAGTCATCATGCCGGGCGCGGTGATCGAACGCGGTGCCGTCGTGCGCCGGGCGATCATCGGTGAAAATGCACACATCTGCGCGGGCGCTGTGGTCGGTGAGGAAACCGGTCTCATCGCGGTCGTAGGGCCGAAGGCGGAGATTGCCTCGGGCGATAAGGTTGCCGCCGGCGTCCAGATCGACGCTGACGCGCAGTAAGGAGGTCCAACATGAAAGACGTCATGGGTCTTATCTTCACCGGAGAAAACGACATCCATCTCGGTGAACTGACCAGCCAGCGCGCGGTCGCCGCGCTCCCGATCGCGGGCCGTTACCGCGTGATCGACTTCCAGCTCTCTTCCATGGTACACACCGGCATCAAGAATGTCGGCGTCATCACCCAGAAGAACTACCAGTCCCTGATGGACCACATGGGCTCCGGCCGCGAGTGGGATCTCCACGGCAAGCAGGGACTGACCATCCTGCCGCCGTTCCTGACGCGCGAGAACATGGGCGTGTATGCGGGCCTGCTCGATGCGCTCAACTCCAACCGCAACTTCCTGCGCCTGTCCACGCAGGAGTACATTGTGGTAACCAACAGCCACACCGTCTATAATGCGGACTTCTCCGACGCCATCCAGCAGCACATCGACACCGGCGCGGATCTCACCCTGCTGTACTCCAAGAGCCTCAAGAGCACCGATACCGACAACGCCACCTACATCTCCGTTGCCGAGGACAAGACGGTGACCGGCATGGAAATCGGCCCGATGGTGCCCACCCGCGAAGGCGCGTTCATGAAGATCTACATCGCCAAGCGCGAACTGCTGCGCCAGCTTGTGGAGCAGGCAGCCGCCAACGGCCTGCATGATTTCGACCGCGACATCGTGCAGCGCGCCATCAATGACGGCACGCTCAAAATCTGCGGCTACGAGTATACCGAGCTCGCCGCTCAGATCGACTCCATCCAGTCTTACTTCAACTTCAATATGTCCCTGCAGAACGACGAGGTTCGCCGCCAGCTCTTCCCGGCGGATCGCCCCGTCTACACCAAGGTGCGCGACGATATGCCCGCCCGCTACAACAACGATGGCAAGTGCGCCAATTCGCTGGTGGGCAACGGCTGCATCATCGAAGGCACCGTCATCAACTCCGTGCTCTTCCGCGGCGTGAAGGTCGCCAAGGGCGCGGTAGTCAAAAACTCCATCGTCATGCAGGACGCGCAGATTCAGGAAGGCGCGGAGATCGACCACTGCATTCTGGATAAGCAGAGCGTCATCCGCCGCAACGGCCGCCTGATCGCCCCTGCCGCATATCCCATCGTCATCGCCAAGAACGTCGTGATCTGACGCAAGCGGCGCTGCGCGGAGCGGGGCCGTCCCCACCGCGCAGCGCTGTGTTCTAAGGAGGATAGTCCAGATGAAGATTTTGTTTGCCGCTTCCGAATGTGTACCCTTTATCAAGACGGGCGGTCTGGCCGATGTGGTCGGCGCCCTCTCCCCGGTGCTCGCCCAAAAGGGCGTCGATGTCCGCGTGATGCTGCCGCTGTATGCCGCCATCCCCGAAAAGTGGACCTCGCAGATGAAAACCGAGTGCGAGTTTGAGGTGGAGCTGGGCTGGCGCAGGCAGTACTGCGGCGTCAAGTCCCTGATGTATCAGGGCGTGACGTTCTACTTCATCGACAATCAGTTCTACTTCGGCCGCAGCTACATTTACGGGCTGGGCGGCGATGAGTACGAGCGCTTCGGCTTCTTCAGCCGCGCCGTCATCGACGCGCTGCCGCACTTGGGCTTCCGCCCCGATGTCGTCCACTGCCACGACTGGCAGACCGGCATGGTGCCTGCGCTGCTCAAGATTCAGTATGCGCACTTCCCGTTCTATCAGGATATGCGCACCGTGTTCACCATCCACAACCTGCAATATCAGGGCGTGTTCCCGATCAAGGCCGTACAGGATACACTGGGTCTGGGCGACAGCCTGTTCACCAATGACAAGCTGGAGTGCTACGGCTGCGCCAACTACATGAAGGCCGGTCTTGTCTATGCAGACGAGCTGACCACCGTTTCCCCCAGCTATGCCGATGAGATCCAGACTGCGTTCTATGGCGAGCGCCTCGATGGCCTGCTGCGCGCACGCAAGGCGCAGCTCTCCGGCATCCTCAACGGCATCGACGTGGAGGACTACGATCCGGCGAAGGACCCCATGATCTACGCCAACTTCGACCCGTACCATCTGGGCGGCAAGGAGTACTGCAAGCAGGAGCTGCAAAAGGAGCTTGGGCTGAACGTCGATCCCAACGCGCCGCTGGTGGGCATCATCTCCCGTCTGTCCAATCAGAAGGGTCTGGATCTGATCGAGTGCGTCATCCGTGAACTGATGGACACCGGCATCCAGCTCGTCGTGCTGGGCATGGGCGAGGCCAAGTACACCAACCTGTTCTCCTGGGCGGAGAGCGAATATCCGGGTCGTCTGGCGGCACGCTTTGCGATGAACCACCAGCTCGCCCACCGCATCTACGCCGGTGCGGATATGTTCCTCATGCCCAGCCAGTTTGAGCCGTGCGGCCTGAGCCAGATGATCGCCCTGCGCTACGGCGCCGTGCCGATCGTCCGCGAAACCGGCGGCCTGCGCGATACCGTTCTCTCCTACAACAAGTTTACGGACGAGGGCAACGGCTTCTCCTTCTTCAATTACAACGCGCACGACATGCTGCACACCGTCCGCCGCGCCGTTCACTACTACAAGAACAACCGCGAGGTCTGGTATAAGCTCATCGTTCGCGGCATGACCGGCGATTATAGCTGGTTCTCCTCCGCGACCAAGTACATGGATATGTACGAGCGTCTGGCCAAGCCTGCCACCGATTTTGAGCTGACCGAGGACGCACCTAAGGCAGAGTTATCCGAAGCAGAAGCGCCCGTAAAAGAAGCGCCTGCGCCCGAAGCACCTGTGACGGAAGCTCCGGCAGTTGAAGCCCCTGTGACCGAAGCGCCCGTGACGGAAGCCCCCAAGAAGCGCACTCCGCACAAGAAGCCCGCTGCCGAAGCCAAAGCCGAGGTGAAGGCTGAAGAAGCCCCCGCCGAAGCGCCTAAGAAGCGTCCCCCGCGCAAAAAGGCACCTGCGGCGAAGGCCGAAGTGAAGGCCGAAGAAGCCCCGGCGGCTGAAGCGCCCAAGAAACGTTCTCCGCGCAAAAAGCCCGAAGTCAAGGCCGATGCGCCTGTCGAAGCGCCCAAAAAGCGCGCTCCGCGCAAGAAAAAGACCGAGGAAGCCCCGGCTGAATAATTCACGTTTTTCTCCGGAAATCCCCGGCTGATGCAAACGTTCCCCGTCCGCGTCCTGCGGGCGGGGCGACGTGCTTTATGCCCCGATTTCGTTCAAAGAGAGGTACTCTATGATCCGCAAATATGCATCCCCGCTGGCGCTGCTCGCCTCGCTCGCCGGTCTGGTCGCCGCGCCGTATCTCATTCCTGAGAATCCGGACAGCGCGGTGTTCCGCAGCGGCCTCTTTGGCACGCTGCTCCTGCTGGCCTGCTATTTTCCGCTGGAGCAGGCGTTTTCCCGCGCCAGTCGCCGCACGCTCATCTGTGCAGCAGGGTTCGGTCTGCTGCTGGGCAGCGCACTGAGCCTCGGCGCAGAGCTCCGGTTTTACGAAGGGCTTCTGCCCGGCATGGGCAGCATGGTGCGCCGTTTCGCCGTGCCTGTGCTGGTCACGCCGCTGCTGGGCGGTCTGGCGGCACGCTGTATGCTCATGCAAAAGGACAGCGCCCAGCGCCGCACAGCGGCCATGCCCATGTGGGGATACATACTCATCCTGCTGCTATGCTGGCTGCCGCTTCTGATTGCCTTTTATCCCGGTATGCTCAACTATGATCTGAACACCGAGTATCGGCAATGGTTCTACGGCGAATGGGATGATCGCCATCCGCTGCTGTACATCGTGCTGTGCTATGCCGTGTATGGTCTGGGGCGGCTGATCGATCAGCCGGAGCTGGCGCTGATGGTGGTGACCATGCTGCGCATGGCCGCGCTGGCAGGTGCGCTGGCGTATGGGCTTGTGTTTGTTCAGCGGCGCGGCGCACCCCGCTGGGCGCTGGCGCTGATGACCGCGCTGTTTGCCTTCCTGCCCGTCTTCTCCGTCATGTCCGTCTCCGCCGCCAAGGATACGCCGTTTGCCGCTGCTGTTCTCGTGCTCTCCCTGCTCTGCTGGGAAGCGATTGAGAATCCTGCCGCCTTCTTTTCCAGCAGGCGGCGCTGCATCATGTTCCTGCTGGCGGTGCTGTTCACCTTCCATCTGCGCAAAAACGGCGTCGCCGTGCTGGTGCTGCTGCCGCTCCTCATCCTGATGGTACGCGGCTTCCGCAAAAAGGCCGCGCTGCTGTGCACCGTCAGCGTTGCGGTCACGCTGGCGCTCAATGCCATCATCTACGCGGTCTTTCAGCCGTTTGCCGCGCCCAGCTTTCAAACGTACAGCATCCCGGCGCAGCAGCTCGTGCGCACCTACAATGTCGGCGATATGACCGACGCGGAGAAGGAAGAGCTGCGAAGCTGGTATGTCGATGACGACTGGGGACTGCGGCTGCATCCGTACCTTGCCGATGCAGCCAAGGGCTATCTGGATCAGGAAAAGCTCAGCGAGGACGCGGACAGCTTCATGGATCTCTGGTCGCGCGTCGGGCGCAGAAACAAGCGCGTGTATGCCGAGGCGTTCCTGATGCTCAACATCGGCTCGTGGTATCCCGATGATCTGACGCACGCCAGCATCTATCATACCGCCGGGCTGAACAAGGGCTATTTGCAGACGGATGACTACGACTTTGCCGAGTACGGTGTAACCATCCGCCACCCGCTGCCCAAGCTGAGCAACTTCGTCAACCGAATCTGCCGCCTGAACGAGTACCAGAAGTACCCGATCATCACCGTGCTCTTCTGCACGGCTACGCCGCTGTGGGTCATCCTCTTCGCCTGTGCCATGCTCATCGCCCGGCGAAAAGCGCGTTTCCTGCCTGCCATCGGCGGTATGTTGGCGCTGTTTGTCACCTACCTCTTCGGCCCGTGTACGCTGGCACGCTATATGCTGCCGCTGTACTGCCTTGCGCCGATTCTGCTGACGCTGGCGTTCTGCCTGCCGTCCGAGCCGGAAAAGGGCCGCCTCTCTGCGTAAGCTGTCGTCCCTTTCCTCAATCTCAGATCCGCATCATTTCCGGAGTTGCAAGCCATGCTTGCAGCTCTTTTTCATTTCTTTTCCGTTGACAGACGCTTGGGATTCCGCTATACTCTTCGCAAACTCAGGCTGATTCTGCATTGAACCGCCGGCACTGCCCCATTTCGTACATGGAGGTCTTATCTATGAATCTTTCCACCATTCAATCTCTGGATAGCCAGTATTTTCTCCCTGTTTTTGGCGAGCGTATGCCCGCATGCTTCGTGCGCGGTGAAGGCTGTACGCTCTACGATCAGAATGGCAAAGCCTATACCGATCTGTTTGCCGGCATTGCGGTCAACGCCTTGGGTTACCGCCATCCGGTCATCACCGAAGCGCTCATCACGCAGGCAGAAGCGGGCGTGCTGCACACCTCCAACCTGTTTTACGTCCAGCCGCAGGCGGAACTCGCGGCGCTGCTCTGCCACCACACCTTTGCCGACCGCGTGTTCTTCTCCAATTCCGGCGCAGAGGCTAACGAGGGCGCAATCAAGCTGGCGTGCAAGTATTTCTACGCACAGGGCAAGCCTCGTCACAAGGTCGTTTCTGCGCACAACGCCTTTCACGGCAGAACGCTGGCCACCGTCGCCGCCACCGGGCACGACTATTATCAGGAGCCGTACCGCGCCATGCTGCCCACCGGCTTCACCCAAGTGCCATATAATGACCTGAACGCATTGCGCACCGCTGTCGATGCCGACACCGCCGCCGTGCTGCTGGAGCCCGTGCAGGGCGAGGGCGGCGTAACCCCTGCCGACCCCGATTATCTGCACGCCGTGCGCACGCTCTGCGACGAGATGGGTGCGCTGCTGATCCTCGACGAGGTGCAGACTGGTGTATGCCGCACCGGCTCGCTGTACTGCTATGAGCAGTACGGGGTCATCCCGGATATCCTGACCAGCGCTAAGGGGCTGGGCTGCGGCTTCCCCATCGGCGCCATTCTCACCACCGAGAAGGTCGCCGCTGCACTCGCCAAGGGCGATCACGGCTCCACTTTCGGCGGCAATACGCTCGCCTGCACCGTCGCCCTCGCCGCAATGCGCTACATGATCGAGCGTGACTTCTCCGCCGTCGCCCGCGAAAAGGGCGCGTATCTGATGGACGCGCTTCGCGCCATCCGCAGCCCGTATGTCACCGAGGTGCGCGGCATGGGTCTGCTCATCGGCGTGCAGCTCAAGGATAGCCTCTCCGCGCGGGACGTGATGCGCCGGATGCTTGTGCGCGGCTTTGTGCCGGGCACGGCCTCCGGCAATGTCATCCGCCTTGCGCCGCCGCTGATTATCTCCCATCAGGAGATGGACGCCTTTGTTTCCGCGCTGGCGCAGGAGCTGGCCTGAGTCTGCTCTTCTTCAAAAACGCTTCGCGCTTACAGATCGTTTGAATACTATTTCCGAATGAAAAAGACCAAGCGCTAAACCCCGTCAGGTAACGCTTCGCTCCCTGACGGCTTTCCCTGAATCTCTTCGCCTTTTCAGAACCATTAGGGCTGCCGCCCTAAAACCCGCTTGGGGATTTCATCCCCAAACCCCTTCTTCGCTTCGCGCGTATGGATCGTTCCTATCAGAAATAATATAATCAGAAAATAGGATGAAAAAAGGAGTTGTCTCTTCATGAGACAACCCCATTTTTCATTTTGCATGAATCACATTGCATAGAGTGCGCATGGGCAGGATAGCCTTAACCCTTCACCGCACCGGCAACAACGCCCTCAATGATGTACTTCTGGCACGCCAGATACAGAATGATGATCGGAATGACCGTAATCATGATGCACGCCATCATCGGGCCCATCTCCACGCGGCCATAGCTGCCGCGGAAGTACTGAATCGCCATCGGGATGGTGCGGTATTTCTTGATGTCCAGCACCAGCGTCGGCAGCAGATAGTCGTTCCAGACCCACATGGTCTCCAGAATCGCGGTGGAAATCGCCGTGGGCTTGAGTACCGGGAATACGATCTTGAAGAAGATCTGAAGCGGATTGCAGCCGTCAATCATCGCCGCTTCCTCAATCGCCAGCGGCACGGACTTCATGAAGCCCGTGAACATGAACACCGCCAGACCTGCGCCAAAGCCCAGATAGATGATGCAGATGTTGAACGGGGTGTTCAGCCGCAGGCTGTCCGCCGTCTTGGAGAGGGTGAACATCACCATCTGGAACGGCACCACCATGGAGAACGCGCACAGCAGGTACATCAGCTTGGAGACCATCGTGTTCACGCGCGTGATATACCATGCGCACATGGAGCAGCACAGGATAATCAGCGCTACGGAGGCCACCGTGATGATGACCGAGTACCCGAAGGAGGAGAGGAAGTTCATCTGCGTCACGCCGTGGATGTAGTTGCCCAGCCCCACAAACGTCTCGCTCGTGGGCAGGGTGAACACGGACGTGGTGGAAATGGCGGTCTCCGCCTTGAGCGAGTTGAGCAGGATCAGGATGACCGGATAGATCCACACGAGACTCAGCGCCAGCAACAGCACGCTCAGCAGCGTATCAATGACGCGGCGCGCGCCGGACACAGCGCCATCGTGGTAAGCCTTCTTTGCCATTACTGCTGCACCTCCTTGCGACGGGTGAAGTAGAGCTGAATCAGCGCAATGCCGATCACCAGCAGGAAGAATACGACTGCCTTCGCCTGACCGATGCCCTTCCACTGCGGGCCGGAGCGGGCGTAGAACGTATCATAGATGTTCAGCGCCAGCATCTGGCTGGCCTTCGCCGGTTCGCCACCGGTCAGCGCGAGGTTCTGGTCAAAGAGCTTGAAGGAGTTGGTCAGCGTCAGGAACGTGCAGATGGTGATGGACGGCATGACCATCGGCAGCTTGATCTTGAAGAGCGTCTGCATGCTGTTCGCGCCGTCGATGGCAGCCGCCTCCAGCAGATCACCCGGCACATTTTGCAGGCCCGCGATGTAAATAATCATCATGTAGCCGATCTGCTGCCAGCACATCAGGATAATCAGGCCCCAGAAGCCGTAATTGGCATTGAGCGCCAGCAGCGGCAGGCCCATGTTGGTGAGGATGCCGTTGAGCAGAATCTGCCAGATATAGCCCAGCACGATGCCGCCAATCAGGTTCGGCAGGAAAAACACGGTGCGGAATACGTTCGTACCCTTCAGCCCGCGCGTCAGCGCCAGCGCCATCATGAACGCGATGACGTTGATGACGATGGTGGAGACGATGGTGAAGCGCGCCGTAAACCAGAATGCGCTGACGAACGTCGGGTCCTCAAAGACCTTGATGTAGTTGCTCAGGCCCACAAACGTCGTCTTGGAAATCGTGGTAAACTTGTGGAAGGAAAGGAAAATGCCCCACAGGAACGGCCAGATGAAGCCGATGATGAAGGCGGCCAGCGTCGGGAGCAGGAATACCGGCCAGTATTTTTGAATCGCTTTCTGCATCAGAAAATCCCTCCCGGATCGTTAGGATAAATGGGGCAACCTGCAAAAGCGCACGGCGCTGCGGAGCGCGCTTTTGCAGATCGCCCACGTCAGGGCTTCCCGCTGTGCGCCGTATCGCGTCAGGGGGAAAAGAAGGAGGACGGGCGACAGGCCCGCCCTCCCGAAGCGTGCATTGGAAATGCTATCAGTGGGTCAGATCATACTCGGTCTTCCAGCCATCCACGAACGCGGTCACAACCGCATCCCAGTCGCCGGTGCCAGCCGCATAGGCGGTCAGCGCAGAGCCCACGCCATTCTTCCACTCCTCGGAAGGCATGGTCGGGAAGTTCCAGGAAACCGGGGTCTTGCCCGCAGCGGTCATCGCGGTATCCACCGCAACCAGCGGGTTGGTGGAGGCGTATTCGCCGGTGAAGGTGTCAAACGGAACCACGAAGCCCATGTCCTGGGACATGCTCTTGCGGCCCTCGTCAGAGGTGATGACCCACTCGAGGAACGCGATGGTCGCATCGATGTCCTCCTGATCGGCCTCACCGTTGACGCACCAGTAGTTCTCGGTGCCGGTGCACAGACCCTGATTCTCCTCGCCTTCCACGCCGATGTAGATCGGGAGCATGGTCAGGTTCTCCGCGCCCAGATCCTTCACATCGTTCCACGCCCAAGTGCCGTTCTGATAGAACACGGCCTTCTCGCCCATGAATTCCGCCACAGCGTCGTTGCCCGTCTTGGAGGCCAGCAGCGCCGGCTCACAGGTGGCGTTGTTGATGTACAGATCCCAGATCTGCTTGTAGTTGTCCAGATAGGTGCCCTTGATGGCGCCGGTGGAGCCGATGCCGTCCGCCTTGTACTCGTAGTAGATCGGCATATTGGCCAGATGGGTCTTGAAGCGCCAGTCAGAGGAGCCGTCCATGCCGGCAGAGGTGAACGCACCGTCCACGCCCAGCTCAGCCTTGCGGGCCTGAATATCCTCGGCGACCTTCTTGAGGGTCTCGAAGTTGGTGATATCCTCAGCCTTGTAGCCGGCCTTCTCCAGCAGCTTGGTGTTGGCGATGATGCCGTAGGTCTCCACAACGTAGGCAACGCCCTTGACCACGTCGCCGTCCTTGAGGGCGAAAGCCTCGTTGGTCAGATGCTTCACCAGCTCGGTGCCGGCGAGATCGTAGCAGTAATCCGTCCAGTTCGCCAGACCGACCGGGCCGTTGACCTGGAACAGCGTCGGCGCGTCGCTCTTCTCGATTTCGGACATCAGCGTCGTCTCGTAATCGCCGCTCGCAGCGGTCACGACGGTCACCGGCACACCGGTCTTTTCGGTGTAAATCTTGGCCAGCTCCTGCCACTGCGCATCCTGCTCGGGCTTGAAGTTGAGGTAGTAGACAGACGCGTCGGCAGAGGCGGCGACGGAAATCGCAACGCACAGCACCAGCGCGAGAGCCAGAGCGATGATCTTCTTCATAATCAAAGATCTCCTTCCAAATAAAATATTCTGTACGGAACGGCGTGACAGCCTTCCGCAAGCAGCCAGAGAAGAGGAAACCGGCAGATACGCCTTTTCGGAAACGTTTCCGGTCAGGCCCATATGTACCGTTCGTAAGAAATATTATAGAGGTGATGGTCGGAATTGTCAATAGCGAATTAAGCAAATCCTCTTGTATACTACAAGATGAACAAATTCGTCAGACGTTTGTCGGGGATACGCAATTTTCCGCCGGACGGATTGAAAAAGAACGGGCTTTCCGCTATAATATGTAAGTTAAGGATTTTAAGTACAAGCGTATGCCCTGCGCATATGATGATTCTGGAGGAAGCAGCTATGAAACTCGGCGTCGTTGGATAAACAGCCTTTTCATATCTCTATATTCCTTCATAAACCTCAATAAATCCCATATTTTCGTACTTTTCCGTTATATAAATCCATGTACTTACATATAGTTTCATGGGCATTTGGTGCGGAATTGGTGCGGTCTATGGGAATCGATATTCGGGAAACGGGTTCATCACGACAGATTATTCATTTTGAAAATTAGAATCTGTAAGGAGATTACCACTGTGAACCGATTATTATCTTGTGAGTTTAATATCGACAATGCTTGTGTCGAGCTGAAATATGCAGACGGCAGCATGGTTTCCATTGACTGCACCGCCGTGGAGAACGAGGTGGCAGACAATATGTACCAGAGGTCAGAGCTGGACTGGCTGATTTACAACGATCCGGCAGCCTATGCGGATTTGATCCTCAACGGCGATACGGAAACCTACTTGAAAACTGTAACAGAATATAAACCTTTGGATTGATTGCCAAAGATAAAGCAAGCCGCCTGTGCGGGCATGAGAAATGCTCGTACAGGCGTTTTTTTGTAGTGGATGTTGGCATAGAATTAGATTTCTAATCGCTTGACCGAATCGGTTATCGGTGCTATACTGTGAATAACCGAATCGGTCACTTGAAAGGAGAAATTAAATGGACAAATTTTTTGCACTAAGCGAGGAAAAGCAAATTACCATCATCAATGCGGCACTCCAGTGCTTTGGTAAGTTTGGATATGATAAGGCTTCTGTCAACGATATTGCTGTAACGGCGCATATTTCAAAGGCATCCGTATTTCAGTACTTTGGCAGCAAAAAACAACTGTATACCTACCTGTTGGAATATTGTATGAAAATCATTATGCCTTCGTTTGACCAAACGATACTTGATTCAGAAACCGATCTGTTTAACCGCATTCTGGTTTCCAGCAAGATGAAAATGGCTGCAATGAAAACACACCCGTTTATTACTCAATTTATGGCAAGTGTTTGGGAAGAGGCTTCTCCTGAAGTCAATGACCTACTTGCTTCATTAAAGATGGAAGCAGGGAATTTCAGAAATGAAATGGTTTTACGAGAGGATGATTCCTTAAAGTTCAAAAATCCCGAAGATGCTCAACCTGTTTACAATATGCTTTTAGTGATGGCGGAGGGGTATGCAGCCCGTTATCGTAACGCAGCCGTTTTTGATTTTGAAACAGTTATGAATGAATTTGAAAAAACCATTTCAATTCTAAAAAACAATTTCTATAAGGAGGAATATTTAAAATGAGTGAATACGCTATTGTCTTGAACCAACTGACCAAGCACTATGGGAAACACAGAGGTATCAGCAACCTCAATCTCACAGTTAATCAGGGCGAGTTCTTTGGCTTCATTGGCCCAAACGGTGCGGGTAAGTCCACCACCATCCGCACTCTGATGGGTCTGATCCGTCCCAGCGGTGGCAACGCTTCTATTTTCGGTTTAGACTGCCAGAGTCAGGCAAGTGTCATTGCCAGAGATGTGGGCTACCTCCCCAGCGAGAACAGCTATTATGAAAACATGAAGGTGCGGGAACTACTGCAATACACCGCCGACCTGTACGCCATGAACTGTGAAACGAAAATGTATGAGCTTTCCGAACGGCTCAATTTGGATTTGTCCCGGAAGATTGCAGACCTGTCTCTGGGCAACAAGAAAAAGGTGGGCATCGTGTCTGCCATTATGACTTCCCCTAAGCTGCTGATCATGGATGAACCTACCAGCGGCTTAGACCCGCTGATCCAGCAGGCATTCTATGATATTCTGAAGGAGGAGAACAACCGGGGCACCACAATTTTCTTCTCCTCCCATGTACTCAGCGAGGTACAGAAGCTGTGTGACCGGGTGGCAATCTTAAAAGAGGGTAAGCTCATGAGCATCCAGTCTATCAGAGAACTACGGGAAAGCGGTTATAAAAAGGTCAGCCTTACCACCAAAACACCGATTTCCAGTGATTTCTGGGAGCTGCCTGGTATTGCGAATTTCTCTGAGACCCCGGACAAGACCTCTGTTTCCTTTATGTATAACGGCAATATCACAGCAATCATTGATAAACTTCACCTGCTGCATTTGGACGATGTGCTTTTGGAAGAGCCCTCTTTGGAGGAAATCTTCATGCACTACTATGAGTAAGGAGGTGTCAGGTATGGTCATTTTGAAATATGAACTGAAACGGCATCGAACCTATATCCTGGGCTGGACCATCGCCTTGGCTGTGTGTATCTTTTTGATGACACCGACTTATTACAGCTTCCTGGATGTTGCCTCCGTGGAACTCTTTGAAACCATGGGCACCACGGACTTTTACAGGAGTGTCGGCGTATCGATGGAATACTTGACTTCCCCGTTGGGCATTTATGGGTTTCTGACCAGCTTTTTCATGATTGCCTCCGGCGTTTTCGGAATGCACTTCGGCATTTCCGTTCACACCAGAGAATGTACGGAAGGAACTTCGGAATACCTGTTTACAAAGCCCTTTCCTCGGAAAACAATCTATTGGGCAAAGGCATTGACTGTATTGATCGGAGTGGTGGTCGTAGGTGCTGCGTATCTGCTGGCTTCTTTTTTGGCCATGGCAATGTTTCGTTCCGGAACTCCATGGGGAGAGTTTTTTCTGATTGCTCTGTCCCTCACCCTTGTTACGCTGTTCTTTGCTGCAATGGGTCTGATGGTGGGAATTTTGTTTCCCCGCAACCGTAGCCCACTGCTGACCGCCGGATTAGTCGTGTTTGTGGAGTATTGCATAACCAGCTTCTCCAACATCATCAGTAACCGGGCTATCAGTTTCCTGTCCCCATACTCCTTCTTTGGAGCTGCAAAAATTTCCGAAACTGGCTTCTATGATATGACCTATCTTGGCTGGGGCGTGCTGCTGGTTACCCTGTTTTTGGTGCTGTCTTACGGTGTCTTTCTGAAAAAAGACATTCAGTTTCGTTCATAAGGGGGTGCAAACATGAAAACATTGATTAAAAATGAGTTCCGCCAAACCAGAAGGCTCTTGTTGATCTGGTTAGGGATCATGCTGCTTCTGTGCGGTTTCTGCTATTTTGAGCTTCTGTCTCTACAGGACAGTCTGAATGAAATGGCAACGATGGTCAGCCAATTTCCGAGATTGATCATGATTATGTTTGGGGTCAAAGGCGATTTAACCACATCCCTTGGCTGGTATGTGTGCATCTATTTCTGGGAAGGATTGCTGGCGTTCCCTTATGCCATGTCTCTGGGGTTGTCCTGTGTGGCGAAGGAAAAGAAGTTCGGAACCTCGGAATACCTGTTCACAAAGCCTGTGGAACGGAAAACCATTGTACTGGCGAAGGTGATCGTTTCGGCGGTAAATCTGCTGGTGTTTGCCCTGTTCAGCGGTTTATGTAATTATTTTACAATCGTTCTTCCTTTGGGCGGTCTGGAACAGCCGGGAGCAGTGCTCACCACAACCATGGGAATGTTCTTTACCCAGTTCCTCTTTTTCGCTCTGGGGCTGCTGTTTGCCAGCCTGTTTATGTCCTATAAGGCTGCGGTGAGGACAGGTACGATTTCCATGCTGGCTGCCTATGCTCTGGCCTTTACAGCCGAATACACAGAAAATCAAATTTTGGATTACCTGACCCCTCTGCGCTACTACGATGTGTATGAGGTGGCACTGCACGGATTCCGACTTTCCTTTATCGTTTTGACATTCGCTGTTGTGGGTGCTTGTATCGTTGCTGCATTGAATCAGTGGAAGCGGCGTGAATTGTAAGCCTATGTTCAAATCTTCAGTATAACTGTCTCAAGTCTACATAAAAAAGCAATTCCTGTTTTCATGGGGGAATTGCTTTTTTACATGAAGATTGTATAATGAAAACAGTAGACAAAGATATATGGAGGAAATCATGATGTTACGACCAAAAGAAGTAGTATGCAAATGGGTAGATGCCTTTAATGGCCACGATGTAGATGCAATCGTGAGCCTGTACCATGATAATGCAACCAACCATCAGGTGACCAATGAGCCTGTGATCGGGATAGACGCAATCAGAGAAATGTTTACAGCAGAATTTGCCACTGCCGATATGACAGCCATTGTAGAGAATATTTTTGAAGATGGACAATGGGCAATTTTGGAGTGGAAAGACCCGCTGGGACTGCGGGGATGCGGCTTCTTCCATGTTGTAAATGGTAAAATTCTGTTCCAGAGAGGATATTGGGATAAACTGTCTTTTTTGAAGCAGCATAATTTGCCTATTGAATATTGATTGAATGCTGCCGGTGAAAAACCGCTGCTACATGGAACCAACCATGCGGCAGCGGCTTTTTTTATTTTCGAGTTTTTTCTTCTTATGGCTGGTAAACTTTACTCGCCTTTATTCATACATCTCAAACGCAAACATGGTTTCTTTTGGCAATCTATCATTTTCGCAATTCAGCAGATACCGGATCACCCGTTTTGCAAAAACATTGGAAATCATGGTATCCCAGTCGGCAAGCCGGACAATCGACCCTGTGCCGTTTTCAAAATCGAATAAAATTTCTCCCCATTCGCCATCGCAGTCTGCCTGATATTCGTAGACTGCGGTGGCAATTTTCTTTTTTCGTTTGGTTTTGGACTTCTGTTTCAGCCGGACTGCATGGATACCGCCGTTTTCTACCAACAGCAGTGTCAGATGTTCCGCTGCTTTCCGGTAGGCTCGTTCCGCACCGCTGGCGGAGCTGCCCTCAAACATGACAGCCAATTCTTCAAAGGTAGGGCGGTTTTTCCATGAACCGACACGCCCACAGGTCATGCAGATGGCAAGCCGTTTTTCCAACAAGGTTTGTTCCCGGTAGTTCAGCTTTTCAAATGCTTTCCGCACCTTTTCAGCCTGTATACCATCCCATAGAATATCGGCATAGTTCCAGCTATAGTCACGGGTCACATCCTCGCCTGTTTCCTCGCCGTCCTCGTCCTGCTCGGTCACAAAGAATGGCTGCTGATTGCGGATACCACGGACAACTTTCAAATATTCCTCTGCCAGCGCAAGATCGCAGTTATATTTTTTTGAAAATTCAGCAATGGCATCTTTTGTGTTGTGGTAAAGCCATGCCATGGTGCGGAGCATCTTATAGCTGGTCAGCGAGGATACCGACCATTGTTCTTCGCCCATGCGAAAACGGAGCATGGCATCCCGTATGAAGGGATAAATGTAGGTAGCATATTCAGCACCCTTTTCAGGGGCATAGTCCGGCAGCTTCTGGAGCATAGCCTCCCGGCAGGAAAGTTTTATATCCAAAAAACGCTCTGGGTCATACTGATCGCCGCTGTCTACGCCAAGAAAGCTTTTGATGCGATTGTTAAGCTGTGGCTCGTAATGGTGCAGGAAAAACGAAAAGTATTTCAAATCCTTTTCCCGGAGAGCAGACAGAATGTAATCATTGATGTTCTCTGCCTTTGGCAGCTCCGGTTCCAGTTGGAAGATGCGCTCTGCCATATATCTTGTAATGCCACTGTCGGGCGTATCGGGAAAGGACTTTGGCTTGTACCCGGTCATGTCCCATGAATATTCTCTCAGCATAAGCGCACCTCCCCTTCGGCTTCCGTGAGGACATATTTTCTCTTAGACAAACTGGAAGTTGTGCGCTTGATTATTTATCTGAAATATATTTTTCTATGCGCTCTTTTTCTTCTATGCTAAGTTCTCTTGCTATAGGAAGAAAGTCTCTCAATTTGTTCCATTTTCCTTGCACGCAAAGTATCGCCGCATAACAGCAATCATCTTCACTCCCCCGCAAACGGCGGACAACAAAAAAGTTTCTCGCTTTATCGCTGTCTTTTGCGGATGCAGTTTGTTCAAAGATTTTTGCAACTTTTTCTAACGTATCAATTTTCTCATAATACGGAAGTGCATATTTTCTAAAGTAATTTGCAATGCGTTCAGCATAAGTCTGCATAGGTTCATCGGAACAATACTTAAACGTGCTCATTGTGTAGTTTGGAATTTGTGTATAGAACATCCATGCACCCGTAGACCACTTAGGGTCATATTCCATTCCTAAAAATAAACTTGTAAGTCTATCTACCTCTTTATATGTAAATGAAAGCGTAAAATTTACAGAATAGAGATTCCCCGGCAAACCACGATCCCTTGTGAAAGTGATAGTAAAAAATTGTTCACATTCTCCAACCTTTCGAGTTAACCATCCGATTTTTTTCTTTTTAAATCCTGTATCAAAAACCAGCTCTGATAGCAAAGTCGTCAATTCTTTTTGTAAACCATTTGGCGTTATTTCCACTTCATTTCACCTCCACAACTTCAAATTTTCTTTTCAGCTTCACTTTGCAAAGCGTCCTGTTCCATTTCCGTTTCATAATCCCCACGGGCATAGGCAACATCACTGATTGCCCGGAGCATCTTATCCTTTGCCAGCTTTTTCATCGCCTTGGCAAGTTCCGCATCCAGTGTGCCACGCTTGATATATCGGTTTATGGTGTTCAGCCGCTTCTCATATATCTGTTTCAGCGGATGATCATCCGCAAGTTCTCTCTGGGTTCTGCCTTTCAGATTGCCGATCTGCCGACAGGTGCGGTGCAGCTTGTCCCCCGGCGCATATCCGCCGCAGTATTTGGTATGCCTTGCATTGGTGGTCAGGAACCATTTGCCGCAGATACGACATTTCTTTGGTGCGTGACCCACGCACAGACCCTCAAACAAGTCCGTACGGAACATCCCCACAAAAGTAAGGAAGTGCATCCGCTTGACCAGCATCGGCACATCATAGCCGGGACGAAGCGCAGAAACATACTGGATAGAATTATTGGATGCAGCCATCCAGGCATTGCCTTCCGTAATGGAGAACTCCGGTGGAAAACAGGTGCCGAATAACTTGGCAAATCCTTCTGCTGTACGGTCTGCTTCATTGCCGTCCGTTTTTTCGGCAAAATCAAGCATAGCCTTTTGATATTCGCCAAGAGAGTACGCCAGATGCCCGAAAACCGCCGTGTAGCGTTGGAGCAGCATCGCATCTGCATACATCGGGACTTCCTCAAATGGCAATGAATTGGTCGTTGCTTTTATTGCGAACTCTACATATTTTTGTGCATTTTCTGCCGTAAAGACCGTTTGAATCCGTTCCCGGTGCTTTGGAATGTCCATATAAGGAAACGGAGGGGTGACGCTGAGAATATCAAGCATCGTCAGTGCAGCTTCCCTTACCATTGGAAACAATGCAGAAGCATCCTGAGCGGCGTTCAGCTGTCCCAGCAGCAGATTGATTTTGTCACACTGCTCGTTCATCCGGGCAAGGGTATCGGTGGATACATTCAGCGCATCACAGGCAAGTGTGCCGGTGGGCAGCGTTTTATCCTCGTATATGACCGTATCCTGCCAGAAATCCAGCGTCATCAATTCCTGATTCATATTCGTCCTCCTGTCCTGTTTTCCTTTTTCTCTTATTATATCATCCAAATGTGAAGAAATCTACTGCTGTCCTGTTTTTTGAAACGGGGTTGTCCTCCGATTAGCCTGTTTTTTGCGAAATCCGGCATAACCATAGTAGAAGGAGCGAAGCACCTGCCACTCGGCGGGTGTTTTTCTTTTTCAAAACTATGAAATGGAGGATTTTCAATGACAATCTATGAAACAATCAAGGCGGCTGTCCCGGTCAGACAAGCCGCCGAACACTACGGGCTGCGGGTCAACCGAAACGGTATGGCTTGCTGTCCGTTCCACAATGACCGAAATCCGAGCTTGAAGCTAAACGAGGAGTATTTCTACTGCTTCGGCTGCGGAGCAAAGGGAGATGTGATCGACTTCGTGGCAAGGCTGTTTGATCTCAGTAATTACGAAGCGGCGCAAAGGCTGGCTGCGGACTTCGGTATCAGCACCGAGCCGGGACAAGCCGTGGCAGTTCCACACAAGACAAAACGCCCCCATATCCGCCAGTTCCGGGAGGATGAAATGCTCTGCTTCCGGGTGCTGACGGATTATCTGCATCTGCTGGAAGATTGGAAGGTGCGGTATGCGCCCAGAACGCCGGAGGACAAGCTGGATGACCGTTTCGTGGAAGCCTGCCAGATGCTCGACCACATGGAATATCTGGCTGACATCCTGACCGTAGGCACTCTGGAAGAACGGGGTGCCGTGGTGGACGGGATGATGAAGGAGGGCAAGATTGCTTTTCTTCAGGACTATGTGGCACGAAAGAAAAAGGAGGTACTGCCCCATGAGCAAAGAAGCAGCACAGAACCCATCCGCTGATATTGCGGTATGGTTTGACGGTAAAGCAATCAACGAAGTCATTTTCTGTGAAGAATTTCTCAGGGACTATCCCATGATTACGGTAAACGGAACCTTTTTCACGGTAAACGGCATTGTGAACGATGAAAACAGGCTGAAAAAAGAAATCTATGACCGTATCAAGCCCTATGTGACCAGCAACATTGCAAAAAGGGTCACAAATCTTCTGGATGTAATGCGAATGGAGTGCTGTGCTGCCGATCTTCTCCTGTATCAAGACCGCATCCATGTGGCAAACGGCACCTATCATTTGGATGGCACATTCAGCACGGAAAAAGATTACTGCCGCAATCGCTTACCCGTCGCCTATCATCCGGAAGCTCCGCAGCCAGTCACATGGCTGCATTTTTTGTCCCAGCTTTTGGAGCCGGAGGACATTCTGACCTTACAGGAATTTATCGGCTATTGCTTCATCCCCTCCACCAAAGGTCAGAAGATGCTCATGCTGACGGGAAAGGGCGGCGAAGGCAAGAGCCGGATCGGCGTTGTTCTTCGTGCGCTGTTGGGAACCAACATGAAAACCGGAAGCGTGGCAAAGGTGGAGACAAGCAACTTTGCCCGTGCCGACTTGGAACATGAGCTTTTGATGCTGGACGATGATATGAAGCTGGAAGCGCTGCCCCAGACCAACAATATCAAGGCGATTATCACCGCAGAGCTGCCCATGGATTTGGAGAGAAAGCGACAACAAAGCTATCAGGGAGATTTGTATGTGCGGTTCATCGGACTTGGGAACGGTGTCCTGCAAGCCCTCCATGACCGGAGTGTGGGCTTCTTCCGCAGACAGATCATTTTGACAACCAAGGAGAAAGACCCAAACAGAAAAGACGATCCCTATATTGCGGAAAAGATGACTGCCGAAGCAGAGGGCATCTTCCTCTGGGCGTTGGAGGGACTGCACCGCCTGATTGCAAATGATTTCCGATTTACCCTGAGCCAGTCGGCTTTGGACAATCTGAACGATGCCGTTTCTGACGGAAACAACATCATTGATTTTCTGGCTTCCGAGGGATATATCCGCTTCCGTGCGGATTATGAAGCAAGCTCCAAAAACCTGTACGCTGTTTACAAGCAGTGGTGTGATGATAACGCCCTGAACAGCCTTTCCCAAAAGAGCTTCGGTTCCTTCCTAAAGCAGAATGAAAGCCGCTATAACCTTGAATACACCAACAAGGTCAACATCGGCGGCGGGCGATTTGCCAGAGGGTTTGTGGGCATTGAACTTCTGCAAAGACCGTTTCTGTAAAAACAGCAGTAACTCAGAAATACGTGTACCATCCGTACCGGATGGAGCCGAGTGTCAATCGTACACTTGGTACACGTACTTTTCACTTACTATCGTTTTTCTATCTTGGGAGCATCCGCAGCCCCCTTATTTTAGGGGATAGAAAATCAATGGTAATGGAAACAGCAAAAATTTTGACCGCAGGGCGAAATCATTTTGCGAAACAGTGCTTCTCTGGACAGTGAACAGCCTTTGCGAAATCATGGCTGTTTTCACTGTTACAGACCAAAGCACACAAAACAGTGAAATGGGTTAGGGGTGCTTATGTGCAGGACATCACAGGCGGTATTTCTATCGCATTTTATGAAAATCAGATATTACACGGTACAGCGAAGCGGACACGCCAATGGGCGCAGCTGCTTCGCTTTTTCATGAACAAAATTATGGAGGTTTTTCAATATGAGTAATGTACGAAATGAAATCAAGGCACAGATCGTCCGTGCCGGATTTACCATGCAGGAGGTTGTGGACAGACTGGCGGAGGAACACGACTGGTCGGACAGCGTATCCAACCTTTCTGCAAAGCTCCAAAGAGAGAGCATCCGCTACAAAGAGGTCATCGAGCTTGCCGATGTGCTGGGCTATGACATCGTGTGGCAGAAACGGAGGGAGCGATGATGCGGCGTATCTTATCCCCTCGCAGCTCCCGTCCCCATAGGAAGTGCCGCAGTGCTTCCTATGGACTGGCAGTGAATACAATCGGCAAAACTGCGGATTGTTCGCTGCCGCTGTCTGCAAGGGATTGTGGTGCAATTCCGCTGGCAGACAGGCTGGACAAGAGAAAAAGGCCGGGGACATTTTTCGGACTGGACAGCAGAGGTCACCGCAGTGACCGCACCCCCTCTCCGGAGGAGCCCTCGGAGAGCCCACGGCACTTTGCAGCCAGTATGGATGAAAGTGTAATAGTGGGTTATTACACTTTGAAAAAGTGCCTCTCGAAAGCCCCTCGTCCCTCGCAAATCCTCTCGGAAAGGAGCATGACCCATGGCAAGAAATGATGGAATTGACCGCACCGTTGCCCGCCATCAGGACATTGAAACTGCCGATGATCTGGCAAAGGTGCAGGAACACAATGAACGGGAAAAAGACAGTTACAGCAATCAGGACATCGTGCCGGAGCGTTCTTCTCTGAACATTCATTTCAAAGAACCGACAGCCGGATATGAAGAAATGTTTACGCAGATGGAACAGGACAAGGTGATCTCCACCAGAGGTCTGAAAGCGGATGCCGTGAAATACGGTGAGCTGGTATTCGATGTGAACTCCGCTTACTTCTATAATCACGGCGGCTATGTATTTGCCAAACAGTTCTACGCTGATGCCTATAAAGCCGCCGTGGAGGTTGTAGGCGGTGAGCAGTATATTCTCTCTGCTGTCATGCACGCCGATGAGCGCAACCGGGCAATGTCGGAAGCTCTTGGCGAGGATGTGTACCACTACCACCTTCATGTGGTCTATATCCCGGTGGTGGAAAAACAGATTCTCTGGTCGAAGCGGTGCAAGGACGAAGCCCTCCGGGGAACAGTCAAGGAAACGATCATGCAGGTCAGCCGCAGTAAGAAATGGGAATCCAAACCTGTTCTTGACGGGAACGGCAATCCCATGTTGAACACAAAAGGAAAAAAGATTTTGAAGTCGTCCTACAGTGTGTTGCAGGATGACTTTTTCAATTTCATGCAAGCTGCCGGATATACCGATGTGGAGCGTGGAGAGCGTGGCAGCACCGAGGAACATCTGACCGTTACTCAGTTTAAGGTGCAAGCCGAAACCCAGCGTCTGGAAGCTGTGACGGCACGGGCAGACCAAGCGGAACAGGCATTGGCGGATACCCAATCTGCTGTGGAGAAACAGGAAAAGAAGCTGAAAGCTCTGCAAAAGGAAACCAAGACTGCGAAGACGGTGGCAGTGACCGTGCAGGATATTGAAGCGATGGGTAAGAAAAATTCCTTCACCGGAAATGTCACCCTCACAGCAGACCAGTGCGATACCCTGAAACGATACGCCACAAACGGAATTATCTTCAATGCTGAGAATGAACGCCTGAAAGAAAAATTGGCTTCCGCTGTAAAATCCGCTTCCATCTGGAAACAGCGGCATGACGAACTGAACGAAAAATATAAAGAACTGAAAGAAAAAGCCCAGCCCTATCTGGATGCGTTGGAAATCGCAGCAGAACGGGTCAGGGCTTTTCTTTCTGCCATCCTCGCCAGAGGAAAGGAAACTCGTGAACACAAGGCTCCTGCCCGCAAGCACGGACGGGATATGGAAATATAAGAAAGGAATTATTTGTGCCTATGATGAATCAGAACCAGCAGGCAACGATCCTGCCTATCGACCGTAAAATGCTGCTTTCCATTCGGGAAGCGGCTGAATACAGCAATATCGGAATCAACAAGATTGACGAGATGCTGAAACAACCCAACTGTCCCTTTGTATTGTATGTAGGTACAAAGAAACTGGTCAAACGCAAGGCTTTTGAGGAATTTATCGAAGGGAGAGTTGCGATTTGATGAACAGAACAGGCAAAATTGGTGCGCACCAAAAACATCGAAATCTATTGAAAAAAAAGCACTTTCATGATAGAATGGAGTGTCGTGATGAACTCTCGTTTCCGGCACTCAGGAAAGGAGTTCATTAAATGGGCAAAAACTTAAAAGGCAAAGAAATTGGCAAAGGTATCTGCCAGAGAAAAGACGGAAAGTACGCCGCAAGATATACCGCAAAGGACGGCTCCCGCAAGGAAAAGCACTTTGACACACTTCCGGAAGCTCGCAACTGGCTGGCTGATGCGCAGTACGAAGATAAGCACGATGTTTGCAACACATCCTCCGAAATGACGGTGGATGCCTGGTTTGAGTTCTGGATCACCAATCTGATTGCGGATCTGGCTCCCAACACCCGGCGAAATTACCGGGAACGGTATCAAAAGAACATCCAGCCTGTTATCGGAAATATGCGCTTATGTGATGTCAAACCCATGCACTGCAAGATTGTCCTGAATCGGATGGAAGCCACTTATGCTGGCTCCACCATTCGGCAGGCGTATATTGCCATGGGAACCATGTTCCGAGCCGCAGTCATGAACGATATGCTTACAAAACATCCTATGGACGGGGTTCGTTATACGAAGCCCGTCCGGGCTGTGGATGACATCAAGTTCTTAACTGTGGAAGAACAGACGCTGTTTCTGGAAACCGCAAAACGCTCTCACAACTACAGACAGTATGTATTGCTGTTGGAGACCGGACTGCGCACTTCGGAAATGATCGGCTTGACTTGGGATGCGATTGACTGGAAGAAGCGGACACTGACTGTCAACAAGACCTTGGAATATCGCCACAGCGAAGGCATTTGGCGTGCTGGTCCTCCTAAGACAAAGACCAGCTACCGCACGATCCTGCTGACGAAGCGGGCATACGATGTATTGAAATCGTGCTACGATGAACGCTTCACCCGCAAAGAATCAGAACTGTTATCTCAGATTCTGGAATATGTGGATCGCCGGACAGGTCAGACAGAGTACCTTTGTATGCGAGATTTGGTGTTTATCAATTTCCGTACCGGAGAGCCTGCAAAAAACAGTTCCTATGACACCCATCTGTACAAGCTGTGCGATGAGGCGAAAATCAAGCGGTTCTGTATGCACGCTCTGAGACACACCTACGCTACCCGTGCGATTGAACGGGGCGTTATGCCGAAAGTCTTGCAGAAGCTGCTCGGTCATGCGAGCATTAAAACAACCATGGATCGTTATGTCCATGTCACCGACACATCCCTGACCAACGCCATCAAACTGTTCGAACAGGACACCAATGTGGCAAGTTAAAAATGGTGCGCTGCGAAAAATTGGTGCGGAATTGGTGCGGAGTGTGTCCCCAAAACCCGAAAAACCATTGAAAATAAAGGAGATTTAGAATATATGAAATTAGGTATCGTCGGTCTGCCCAA
>JAXJLD010000049.1:0-2840 GCA_036297385.1 Christensenellales bacterium
AATCTGGAGCCTGCCGCGCCCAGTGGGGGAGACGCGCTCCGCTGGGCCAGAGGGACTGGGGGGAGTTTCGATTCTCCCCCCAAGCCCCTCTGAACTCCCCTTCCCCCCTACAAACGATCAGGGCTGCGGCCCTGAACCCATGGGATTGGCCGAAGGTTGGACAGAAAGCTGGGAATTGCAGGAAGCGGAACGTCGGAAATCGCAAGGAGCGCCAAGCGCGACTATGCGAGTTTCCCGGAATTGCAGTCCCAACGTGTTCCCTCATGACGAAGCCGTTTCATCACAGCCGTCACGGAGCGAAGCGTTACCTGATGGGAGGCACATGGTTTGTTCATTCAGAAACAATATAGACGGAAAAGGTGAGCATATAGAGATGAAAAACATGGAACGGCTGCGCCGCTTCTGCATCTGCGCGGCGCTGGGCATGGCGCTGGCGCTGGTGGGTATGCTGGCGCTGGGCGGCATAGGCATGACCGCCGTGCTGCGCGCACCGGAGACGGTGCGCTATGCGATGGGCGGTGCAGCGGGGCATCTGCTGGGCATGACGCTGATGATTCTGGCGGCGCTGGGGCTGGCGCGGCTGTTTGCGCGGTTTGCACGCATTCACCTGACTGCCATCACGACGATGGTGTGGGGGCTGCTGGCTGCCGCCTTTCTGCTGGGCTGTGCCACACGGCAGGAGGTGGACTTTGCCTATGTATGCGAGGCGGCGGAGCGCTTTGCGCAGGGGGCTTATGGGCCGCTGACATCGGATTACTTCAGCGCTTACTCCTATCAGCTGGGGACGTGCCTGATGCTGGAGGTCGTTCTTCGCCTGCTGCCGGGCGTGGATATTGAGGTGCTGATGCAGGGGCTTAATGTGCTGATGAGCGTGGCGGCGGCGGGTATGCTGGCGGCGCTGGGACAGATGATCTTTGAGGATGTGCGCGTTCGCTATGGCACGATGGCGCTGTACCTGCTGTCCCTGCCGATGGCGCTGTACAGTATGCACGTCTATGGCACGCTGCCCATGCTGATGTTCAGCGCAGCGGCGATGCTCTGCTTTGCGCTGTACATCCGAACCAAGCGGAGACGGTATGGCCTGCTGTATGCGCTGTGCGCAGCGCTGGCGTATATGGTCAAGCCGAACGCGGCGATTGTGGTGCTGGCGCTGCTGATCTGCGCGGCGCTGTATGCCATGGAGAGCCGGGATGTGCGCCTGCTGGGCTTCGCTGTGCTCAGCGCGGTAGGCGCGGTGCTGCTGGCGCGGCTGGCTGTGACCCAATATGAGTGGCGCAGCGGCACGGTACTGCGCGAAGATGTGAGTATGCTGGCGCGGCTGGTCATGGGGCTTCAGGACGGCTCGCGCGCGGCGGGCTGGTATAACGGCTATACCGAGCAGTTCTTCCCGGCGGCGGTGAGCGCGGCGCAGGAGCGTGCGACGGCATATGCTGATTTGGCAGCGCGGCTTCAGGAGATGGCGGACAGCCCGGCGGGAACGCTGCGCTTCTTCGCACAGAAGGCGGTCAGCCAATGGCTGGAGCCGACGTATGGCACGCTGCTCTATGGCAATTATTGCCAGCAGCTTGGCCCGCTGGCGGAGGCAGCGCAGGCGGTATTCAGCGAACAGAGCGCCCTGCGTCTGGCGCTGGAGGGCGTGATGAAGGCGTGGCAGCAGGCGCTGTATCTTCTGTCGGCGCTCGGCCTGTTCCAATGCCTGCGGATGAAGCGGCGCACGGTGCTGCTGATCCTGCCGGTGACGGTGCTGGGCGGCTTCCTCTATCACATGATCTTCGAGGCGAAATCCCAGTATATCTTCGTATACGCCATGTATCTGATTCCGCTGGCGGCGCTGGGGCTGGCGGTGCTGAGCGACGGCCTTTCCCGGGCGGTCAGACGGTTCAGAAAAAGCTAAAGACAACAGGGCTTTGCTGCGGCAAAGCCCTGTTTTGATGTGATTTTTTAAGCGTGTCCCTCGCCTGCAAAGGCGCGGATGGCGGCGCTGCGGTGCGCACCGAGCACCTCTTTGGCGGGGCCGTCCTCCACGACGCGCCCGTTTTCCATATACACCACGCGGTCGGCTACGTCGCGGGCGAAATCCATCTCGTGTGTGACGACAATCATCGTGCGCTTTTCCTCTGCCAGCGAGCGGATGACGGACAGCACATCCTGCGTAAGCTGCGGATCGAGCGCGGAGGTCGGCTCGTCAAAGCACAGAATTTCCGGGTCCATGCACAGCGCCCGAGCGATGGCAACGCGCTGGCATTGCCCGCCGGAGAGCTGGCAGGGATAAGCGTCGGCCTTGTCGGCCAAGCCGACCCGCTCAAGCAGCAGGTGCGCCTTGCTTTCGGCCTCGGCGCGGCTTCGCCTGCGCACGAGACGCTGGGCGAGCGTGAGGTTTTGCAGCACGGTGCGATGCGGAAACAGGTTGTAATCCTGAAAGACCAGCCCCATCTTGAGCATCAGCGCGCGCAGTGCGCCGTCCCGTTTGTACACGGGCCGACCGTCCGCGCCGGGCGCGACGAGCGCCTCGCCGCCGATGCGAATCTCACCGCCGTCCACGGTTTCCAGATGGTTGATGCAGCGCAGCAGCGTCGATTTGCCGGAGCCGCTGCGCCCGATGATGGCCACCACTTCGCCTTGCGCAACGCGCAGCGATACGCCGCGCAGCACGCCGGTTTCGCCAAAGGACTTCTGGATATTGATCGCCTGAAGCATAGGCTACCTCCTGAATATCATGGGTCTTGCGTAACGGATACTGTTTTCTAAATGAAAAGGTGGCAGGAATGACGGATGAGGTCTAAGGCTCCAGATTCCGGGAAACTCGCATAGTCGCGCTTTGCGCTCCTTGCGATTTCCGA